>JANMCC010000230.1:0-6855 GCA_031360885.1 Burkholderiales bacterium
CCTCGACCGGCGTCTCCTGCGCCTGCCGCCCCTAATGGAACATCTTCCGGCCCAGCACGCCGCGCAGGCCCAACGCGATCCAGTGGTCCCTGGCTTCGACGTAGCCCGCGGCGAGCGCGCCGCGGCCCCAGCCCGCGAGCGGCGTCAGCGCCTCGATGCTGCCGAAGATCAGGCCGGTGCGGATCGCCTCGCGCCAGTGCGGCCGGTGCAGCGCCGCGCCCTTGGCGACGGCCGCGGCGAACGCGTCGGTGGACATGGCGAGTGCCAGCAGCACCGTGGAGAGGAGGTTCATGGTGAGATCGCGCGCACCCCGATCGAGTAGATGCTGTCGAATGGACGCCGCGTAGGACTTGGCCTGCCCGGAGGGACTCGAACCCCCGACCCCCAGCTTAGAAGGCTGGTGCTCTATCCAGTTGAGCTACGGGCAGCTCGGTCGGCACTGACGGGACTCGGTGCTGGTCGGGGCGGCGGGATTCGAACTCGCGACCTACTGGTCCCAAACCAGTTGCGCTACCAGGCTGCGCTACGCCCCGAAACCGCGCGATTGTACGCAGCGGGTCTCGCCAGGAGGAGGCGGCAGCGCTTCAGCGCCGCTGGTACTGCGTCGCGCCGAACAGCACCTCCTTCTCCTTCTCGGTGCGGATCGCCTTGCGCAGGCTGGCCAGCACCTCGACGCCGCGCTGCACCGCCGGCCGCGCCGCGATGCCCTCGAACCAGGCCTTGAGCTTCGGATAGTCCTCGATCTCGATGCCCTGGTTCTTCCACGAGCGCAGCCACGGGAAGATGGCGATGTCGGCGATCGTGTACTCGTCGGCGGCGATGAAGCGGCTGCTCGCCAGCCGCTTGTCGATCACGCCGTAGAGGCGCTTCGCCTCGTTGCTGTAGCGGTCGACCGCGTAGGAGAGCTTCTCGGGCGCGTACATCCGGAAGTGGTGCGCCTGGCCGAGCATCGGGCCGACGCTGCCCATCTGGAACATCAGCCACTCCATCGTCCGGTACTTGCCGCGCAGGTCCTCGGGCAGCAAGCGCCCGGTCTTGGCGGCGAGGTAGAGGAGGATCGCGCCCGATTCGAAGACCGAGATCGGCTTGCCGTCGGGTCCCTCGGGATCGACGATCGCCGGGATCTTGTTGTTCGGGCTGATCTTCAGGAACTCGGGCGCGAACTGGTCGCCGGCGCCGATGTCGATCGGAATCGCCCGATACGCCAGGCCGCATTCCTCGAGCATGATGTGGATCTTGTGCCCGTTCGGCGTGGCCCACGAATACACTTCGATCATCGCAATCGTCCTTGTCGCCGGCAGGTGCGCCGCCGCGACTCTAGTGGAACGGAGACGCCGATGTTCAAGAGCTTCTTCGCCAACCAGGGGCTGGGTCCGGATTTCAGCGAAGTCTCGGCCTGGGCCAAGCGGCGGGGCCACCAGTTCAAGCGCGAGCGCGACGGCAACGGCTTCGTCGTCGACGGCAAGCTCGAGGACCTGCCCTGGCGGCTCGAGTGGGGCCCGTCGCAGCGGCCCTACATCCAGGGCCAGGAGCTGCGCCTGCGCATGGCCCTCGGCCTGCCGCCCGACCTGCAGATGCTGATCGTCTCGAAGACGCTGATGGAGCAGCTCGAGAAGCAGGCCTTCGAGCAGTTCACCCAGAGCAACCAGACCGAGATGGGCGACTCCACGCCCGAGGAGACACGCTGGCTGGTGATGTTCCCGAAGATCGCGCTGAACGGCTCGAAGCTGCTGCGCTCGAGCTTCGCCGGCGTCTCCAGCCTGCCGAACGAGGGCCCGGCCTGGGTCGAGGGTCCGCTCGGCCACGCGCTCGAGCGCGCCGCCGGCACCTTGCTGCGCCTGGCGCCACCGTTCGTGCTGATGACGCTTCGCGGCAAGCTCTACCTGCGCCTCGCGCTGAGCAGCGCCGACGAGACCGATGTCGCCGCGGCCCTGGCCCTGTTCGAGACCGCGGGCACCGAGGCCCTGCGCGTCGGCCGCTCGCGCGGCGACGAGCCGGTGACCTGGGCCCAGACCACCTCCACCGCCTGGCAGGCGCTCACGCCGCCGGGCAGGAAGCGCGGCGACGGGTGAGCTCCACGCGCCCCGGGTTCGGGGCGCGCGAAGGCCGCCTCAGGCGGCGTGCTTGCCCAGCTCGATCTTGGCGATGGCGTTGCGGTGCACCTCGTCCGGACCGTCGGCGAAGCGCAGGGTGCGCGCGCCGGCGTAGAAGCCGGCGAGCGGGAAGTCGCCGGAGACGCCGCCGCCGCCGTGCACCTGCATCGCCCAGTCGATCACCTGGCAGGCCATGTTCGGCGCCACCACCTTGATCATCGCGATCTCGGCCTTGGCAGTCTTGTTGCCGGCCACGTCCATCATCCACGCCGCCTTCAGCGTCAGCAGCCGCGCCATGTCGATCTGGCAGCGCGCCTCGGCGATGCGCTCGCGGGTCACGCCCTGCTCGGCGACGGTGCGGCCGAAGGCGACCCGGCTCGACGCGCGCTTGCACATCAGCTCGAGCGCCCGCTCGGCCAGGCCGATCAGGCGCATGCAGTGGTGGATGCGCCCCGGCCCGAGCCGGCCCTGCGCGATCTCGAAGCCGCGGCCCTCGCCGAGCAGGATGTTGTCGACCGGAACGCGCACGTCCTTGAAGTCGACTTCCATGTGGCCGTGCGGCGCGTCGTCGTAGCCGAACACCGAGAGCGGGCGCAGGATCGTGATGCCCTTGGTCTCGGCCGGCACGACGATCATCGACTGCTGCGAGTGGCGCGGCGCCTCCGGGTCGGTCTTGCCCATGAAGATGTAGACCTTGCAGCGCGGATCGCCGGCGCCCGAGGTCCACCACTTGCGGCCGTTGATGACGTACTCGTCGCCCTTGCGTTCGATGCGCGCGGCGATGTTGGTCGCGTCCGACGAGGCGACGTTCGGCTCGGTCATCGCGAACGCGCTGCGGATCTTGCCGTCGAGCAGCGGGTCGAGCCACTGGCGCTTGAGCTCCTCCGAGCCGTAGCGCTCGATCGTCTCCATGTTGCCGGTGTCGGGCGCCGAGCAGTTGAAGACTTCCGGCGACCAGGGCACGCGGCCCATGATCTCGGCGAGCGGCGCGTAGTCGCCGTTCGAGAGGCCGAACTCGCGGCCGCTGCCCTTCGAGTTCTTGCCGCCGGCGGTGGGCGGCAGGAACAGGTTCCACAGGCCTTGGGCGCGCGCCTTCGGCTTCAGCTCCTCGATCAGCTGCAGCGGCGTCCAGCGCTTGCCGGCCTTGGTGTTGGCCTCGATCTCGTCTTCGTAGCGCTGCTCGTTCGGGTAGATGTGCTCGGCCATGAAGCGAAGCAGCTGCGCCTGCAGCTCCTTCGTGCGCGGGGAGTAGTCGAAGTCCATGATGCTTTCCTTGGGCGTTGGTTCGGAAGAAGAACCGGGCGGTGGCCCGGAGGTCAGGCGCCCGGGGCGCCGTGTTCGGCGATGCGCCAGCCCATCTCGGCCAGCGGCCGCGCGCCGGCCGCCGACTGGCGGGCCTGCGCGCTGGAGGCGGTGCCGGCCTCGACCCGCTTGGCGATGCCCTGCAGGATGCCGGCCATGCGGAACAGGTTGTAGGCCATGTAGAAGCCCCAGTCGGCCATCACCGCTTCGGGGTCGGCGCGGCCGGTGCGCTGGCAGTAGCGACGCACGTAGTCCTTCTCGCCCGGGATGCCGAGGGCGGCGAGGTCGAGCCCGCCGATGCCGCGCGCGCCGTGAGTGGGGCTCGGTGCGATGTGCCACGACATGCAGTGGTAGCTGAAGTCGGCGAGCGGGTGGCCGAGTGTCGAGAGTTCCCAGTCGAGCACGGCGATGACGCGCGGCTCGGTCGCGTGGAACACCATGTTGTCCAGCCGGAAGTCGCCGTGCACGACCGCGACCTCGGACTCGTCGCGCGCGCTCGCCGGAATGTGCGCCGGCAGCCATTCGATCAGCCGGTCCATCGCCTCGATCGGCTCGGTGATCGACGCCTGGTACTGCTTGGTCCAGCGGCCGATCTGCCGCTCGAAGTAGTTGCCCGGCTTGCCGTAGTCGGCCAGGCCGACCGCGCGCGGGTCGACCGTATGCAGCGCCGCGATCACGCGGTTCATCTCGTCGTAGATCTCGCCCCGGCCGGCCCGGTCGAACGCCGGCAGCGACTGGTCCCACAACACCCGGCCGGCGACGAACTCCATCACGAAGAAGGCGCGGCCGATCACGCTTTCGTCCTCGCAGAGCACGAGCATCTCGGGCACCGGCACGTCGGTGCCGTGCAGGGCGCGCATGACCTTGAACTCGCGCTCGATCGCGTGCGCCGAAGGCAGCAGCCTGGCGGCCGGGCCGGGCTTGCTGCGCATGGCGTAGGTTCGCGCCGGCGTGATCAGCTTGTAGGTCGGGTTCGACTGGCCGCCCTTGAACTGCTCGACCGAGAGCGGCCCGGCAAAGCCCGGCAGGTTCGACTGCAGGTACTGCTCGAGCCGCGACAGGTCGAACGCGTGCTGCTCGGCGACCGGCTTGGTGCCGGTATTGGCTTCGGGAGTGCTCATCGGCCGATTTGAATCGCTAGTTCCGGTGCCGGCAATCAGAAGCGACCCGACATCCGATCGGCCCGCTAGCGGGCCGCGATCGCGAGCAGCTTGTCCCTGGAGAGCACGACCAGCCTCGTCGGCTCGATCCGCACCGCGCCGTCGCGCTCGAAGCCCTTCAGCTCCTGGTTCACCCGCTGGCGCGAGGCGCCGAGCATCTGCGCGATGTCTTCCTGGGCGAGCTGCAGGCCGACCCGGGTCTCGTCGCCCTGCTCGACGCCGTAGCTGCGCGCCAGCAGCAGGATCTGCTTGGCCAGGCGCGCCGCCAGCGGCCGGGTATTGAGGTCCTCGACCGCATCGAACAGCAGGCGCAGGCGCCGGCAGTTGAGTCGCAGCAGCGCCTCGTACAGCTCGACGTGCAGCGAGAGCAGGTTGCGGAAGTCGGCGCGCCGCACCACCAGCAGCGTGGTCGGACCGTGCGCGTGCGCATCGTGGGTGCGCGGCATGCCGTCGAACAGGGCGATGTCGCCGAACCAGGTGCCCGGCTCGACGTAGGTGAGCGTGACCTGCTTGCCCGAGAGCGAGACCGAGCTCACGCGCACCGCGCCGAGCGCGCAGCCGCACCACTCCTGCGCTTCCGCGCCGCGTGCGCCGAGGATCGCGCCGTCGGCGAGCCGGCGCACGACCGCCCGCGAAAGGATCGCTTCGCGCAGGGGCTGGGAGAGCTTGGAGAACCAAGAGCCGGTCTCGATGTTCGACTGTTCCTCGATTGTGAGAACCGGCGGATGCATGTGCAGTCCCTGACGTGACAGGCGCGTTCGGTCGCTCAGGCAAAGCGCGGCGGGCGCTTCTCGAGGAAGGCGCGGATTCCCTCTTCGCCGTTGGCGTGGAACAGGTTGTCGATGAGGTGGTCGCGCTCGGCCGCCAGCTGCTGGGGGAAGGTGCGGCCGCTCGCCTGCTCGATCAGCTCCTTGCCGCTCGCGACCGCGTTCGGCGCCATCGCCCCCAGCCGTTCCGCCAGCCGCATCGCCTCGTCGAACGCCAGGCCCGCGAGGGTGACCGCGCTGACGACGCCGTGGCGCTGCAGGTCGTCGGCCGATATCGGCTCGGCGAACCAGACGAGCTGTTGCGCGAGCGCGCGCGGCAGCGAGCGCGCGAGCAGCCATGTGGCGCCGCCATCCGGCGAGAGGCCCACCTTGCCGTGCGAAACGATGAAGCGGGCGTCGCTGGCGGCGACGATCAGGTCGCAGGCGAGGGCGAGCGAGAAGCCGGCACCGGCCGCCGCCCCTTCGACCGCGGCGATCACCGGCTTCGGATGGGCGCGGATCGCGGTGATGAAGTGATGCAGATGCTCGACCATCTGGTGCTGCACCGGGCGGCCCGCGGCCCGGCGCTCGAGCAGGCCCTGCAGGTTGCCGCCGGCGCAGAAGTGGCTGCCTTCGCCACGCAGGACGACGGCGCGTATGTCGCTCTTTCCCTCGCTCGCGCCCAGGGCCTCGATGCCGGCGGCGATGAGCTGGGCCGACAGCGTGTTGCGGGTCGCCGGGTCGCTGATCGTGAGAACGAGCGTGGACCCGCGCCGCTCGGTGACGAGCTCAGCGGGCATCGCGCCGCGCCGCCGCCAGCGGGGCTCGTTCAGGGGATCCGGAATGCAGGCTCTTCATTCGCGGAATTGTGTCACGCAGGCAGACGGCGCGAGGCCTGCGGAGAGGCCCTGCCGCGAGGGTCGCGTGCTAGAGTCGTTTGGACCTGAACACGCCACGCATGCCGAGACTTTCGCTTCCCTTCGCCCTCGGCACAGCGATCCTCCTGGTCTCACCCGCGGCGATGGCGCTGGGCTTCGGCCCGACCCACACCCAGACCTCGCTCGGCCAGCACCTCAACTTCGCCGCGAGCGTGATGCTCGAGGCCGACGAGACCGTGCCGCGCGACTGCGTCACGGCCGAGGTCTTCGCCGGCGACTATCCCGTTGCCGCGCGCAACGTGCGCGCGGTTCTCGAAACGACCCGCGACCCGACCCGGCGCATCGTCCGCGTGACCACGGCGGTCGCGATCGACGAGCCGATCGTCACGATCGAGGTCTCGATCGGCTGCGGCTCGCGGGTCTCGCGCCGCTTCGTCGCCTTCATCGATCCGCCCTCGCTGCGCCTGGCCGAAGCCGAAGCGTCGGAGACGGTGCCCCTGCCGGGCCGCCAGATCGATTCGCAGACCGCCCTGCTCGCCGACATCGCCCGCCAGGCCGACGCCTCGCGTCGCCCCGGCCGCAGCGTCGGCGCTGCCGCTGAAGGCGAGCGGCCCGCGCCGAGGCCGCGCCGCGCGGCACGACCCCCGGTCGCGCCCGACGTCGTGGTCGCCAGCGC
>JANMCC010000234.1:0-7737 GCA_031360885.1 Burkholderiales bacterium
CGCAAGAGCAAGGGCTTGGAACATCGCCCGGTAGGTGTGATCGTCTCGCGTCAGATGAACCCGAAGCCGGGCTGACCTCGCCCACCTGAACTGCCTGGGTTCAGGAATGCGGTTCACGGGGCGCGGCGGACACCTTATTCCTTCCGAGCCCGAGTCGCCATGCGCTACTGGTTGATGAAGAGCGAGCCGAGCGACGTCTCGGTCGACGACGTCGCGGCGATGCCGAAGAAGACCGTCAACTGGTACGGCGTGCGCAATTTCCAGGCGCGCAACTTCATGAAGGACGAGATGTCCGTCGGCGACGGCGTCCTGTTCTATCACTCGTCCTGCGCGGAGCCCGGCATCGTCGGCCTCGCCGAGGTGGCTTCGGCGCCCTACCCCGACCCGACCCAGTTCGATCGGAAGAGCCCCTACTACGACGCGAAGTCGAAGCCCGAGGCGCCGCGCTGGCAGAACGTGGACGTGCGGCTGTTGAAGAAGACCCGGCTGCTCGGCCTGCCCGAGCTGCGCACGATCCCGGAGCTCGCGGAGATGCGTGTGCTGCAGAAGGGAAACCGTTTGTCGATCACGCCGGTGAGCGCGCCGGAGTGGCGCAAGATCAGCAGCCTGCTGGCTTGAAGACCAGGCGCCTTCGAGCGCCGAAAGAAGCGGCCCGGAAATTGCGGAGGCCGTCGCGGAGACAACTGTCATGAGCATCGCCCGCTACATCCGGGAGATCGGCCGCGGCCGCGAAGGCGCGCGCTCGCTCGATCTCGCCGGCGCGCACGACCTGATGAGCCAGGTGCTGGACCGGCGCGTCACCGACCTCGAAATCGGCGCCTTCGCGCTGGCGATGCGCATCAAGGGCGAATCGGTGGCAGAGCTGGTGGGCTTTCTCGGCGCGGCGCAGGAGCGCTGCATCGCCATCCAGAGCGACCGGCCGACGATCGTGCTGCCTTCGTACAACGGCTCGCGCCGCATTCCCAACCTGACCGCGCTGCTGGCGATGCTGCTCGCCGAGCGCGACGTCCGGGTGCTGGTGCACGGCAACACGCGCGACCCGAAGCGCGTCACCACCGCCGAGATCTTCCACGACCTCGGCCTCACCTGTGCCACGAGCACGCGCGAGATCGACGACGCCTGGAGCCGGCGCGAGCCGGCGTTCATCGGCACCGCCACGCTCTGCCCGCCGCTGGCCCGGCTGATCGAGGTGCGACAGGTGGTGGGCCTGCGCAACTCGGGGCACACCATCGCCAAGCTGCTCGCCGGCTGCAGCACCGGGCGGACGCTGCGCGTCGTCAACTACACCCATCCCGAGTACGGCACCCGGCTGGCCGAGTTCATCGCCGAGACGCGGGCCGACGTGCTGCTGATGCGCGGCACCGAAGGCGAGCCGGTCGCCGATGCGCGGCGGCTGCAGAAGCTGGACGTGTACCTCGGCGGCATCGCCCGGCCCGAGCTCTCGTTGCCGGGGCAGACCGGCGTCGTGACCGAGCTGCCGGTGCTGCCGCGCAGCAGCGACGCGCCGACCACCGCGCGCTACATCCAGGCCATCGTCAGCGGCGCCATGCCCGCGCCCGCGGCGGTGACGGCGCAGGTCGACTGCCTGGTGCGCGCGCTCGGCGAGCTCGACCGGCCTGCGGCCCGAAAAGCCTCGGCCTGAGGGCGTTGCCGGGCGGGCCGGCGCACGATAATCCGGCGCGCGCCTTTGCCATGGTCCACCGGGGGGAGAACCTGTGAAGCCGATCGAGCCGATCGACAAGCTGCATCGCCTGACGAGCTCGCACGGCGCCCTGAAGCCCGGCAAGGGCATGGTGACGGGCGTGATCGCGCTCAGCCTGGCGCTCCTGTGCTTTCTCGGCGTGCTCGCCTTCCACTTCCCGCAGTACCTGACGACGCCGGAATTGCGCAAGGCCTACAACGTCGACGCGATGCGCCTGCTGCTGTTCTGGTCGCTGGTGCTGGCCGGGGCGATGGCCCTGCTCAACATCGTGATGGGCCGGGCCCGCTGGCTGGCCCTGATCGCGTTCGTGCTGATCGGCGCGAGCCTCCTGCTCGGCGGCCACAAGGTGCCGGTCAACGATTTCGCCGACGGCACGCCCTACATCGGCCTCGACTGGTTCATCCTCGACCTGCTCGGCTCGACCCTGATCTTCGTCTTCATCGAGAAGCTTTTCGCCCTGCGCAGGGACCAGCCCGTCTTCCGGCCCGAGTGGCAGGTCGACTTCCAGCACTTCGTCGTCAATCACATGATCGTCGGCTTCGTCCTGCTGGCGACCAACCTGCTGGTGCACAAGCTGTTCGGCTGGGCGGCGAAGGACGGCATCCGCGCCTGGGTCCACGAGCTGCCGTTCCCGGTCGCCCTGTTCCTGATCATCCTGGTCGCCGACCTGGTGCAGTACTGGACGCACCGCAGCTATCACGAGGTGCCCGCCCTCTGGCGTCTGCATGCGGTGCACCACAGCGTGAAAAGCATGGACTGGCTGGCCGGCTCGCGCCAGCACATCGTCGAGCTGATCATCACCCGCACCCTGGTCCTCGGGCCGATCTTCGTGCTGGGCTTCAGCAAGGAAGTGATCGACACCTACATCCTGATCGTCGGTTTCCAGGCGGTGTTCAACCACGCCAACGTCAGCGTGCGGCTCGGGCCGCTGCGCTACGTGATCGTCACGCCCAATTTCCACCACTGGCACCACTCGCAGGACACCGAGGGCATAGACCGGAACTACGCCGCCCACTTCGCCTTCCTCGACTACGCCTTCGGCACCGCGCACCGCGCCGATCGCGACTGGCCGGACCAGTACGGCGTGGTCGGCGACTACGTGCCCAACGGCTTCCTCAAGCAACTGGCGTTTCCGTTCACGTGGAAGGGCTGATGCGCGCGGACCGGGCGGCCCGGCCGGCCGGGGCGCCCGGCACCCTCGTCCTCGCCCTGGCCCTGTGCTTCCTGTCCGGCTGCGCTTCGCGGCTCGAGCCGGCCACGCCCGAGAGCGGCGCGAAGCTTCGGGTGCAGAGCTCGGCGCTCGCACCCGGCAACGGCGGCGAGCTGATCGCCGCCGGGGCGCTGGCGCCGGGCGACATTCTCCTCAGCTCGGTCGGCACGCTGCAGTCGCTCGGCATCCAGCTCGCGACCTTCGCCCCGGTCAGCCATGCGCTGGTCTATCTCGGCGACGAGCGCGTCGCCGAGGCCGTGGGCGCGGGGGTGCAGGTGCGCACCATCGGCGCCGTGCTCGAGAGCGAGCAGATGGTGGTCGCCTTCCGCGACCCGCAGCTCACGCCGGCGCAGGCGGAGCGGGTGCGGGACTGGTCGCTGGCGCAGGTCGGCACCCGCTACAACACGGTCGGCGTGGTGCTGAGCGCGCCCTTCGTCATCAATCGACGGGTCTGCGAGCTGCCGCTCGTTCCCGGGCCGCTGCGCGACGCCTGCGTGCGCGGCTTCGCCAGCGTGCAGCTCGGGGCGAGCAGCGATGACCGATTCTTCTGCTCGCAGTTCGTGCTCGAGGCGTACCGGCAGGCAGGCGCGCCGCTCAGCAACGCCGACCCGCGCTGGGTCAGCCCCGCCGACCTGCTGCACATGCGCGAAGGCGACGTCGCCACGCTCGCCGCGGCGCGGCCGCTGCGCTATGTCGGCCACCTGAAGTACACGGCGCCGCCGGCGACCGTGACCGACGCGCCCTGAGCGCCACCGCCCGCTTCGACGCGGTCGTCGTCGGCGCCGGCGCCGCGGGCCTGTTCTGCGCGGCGCGGGCGGGCCAGCTCGGCCTGCGCGTGCTCCTCGTCGACCACGCAGAGAAGATCGCCGAGAAGATCAGGATCTCGGGCGGCGGGCGCTGCAACTTCACCAACGTCGACACCGGGCCGGCGAACTTCGACTCGACCAACCCCGACTTCTGCCGCTCGGCCCTCGCCCGCTTCACGCCGCGCGACTTCATCGCCCTGGTCGAGCGGCACGGCATCGCCTGGCACGAGAAGCACAAGGGGCAGCTCTTCTGCGACGACTCGAGCGCGCGCATCGTCGACATGTTGCTCGCCGAATGCGCGAGCGGCGGGGTCGAGCGCTGGCAGCCGTGCGCGGTGCAGAGCGTCGCTCACGGCGCCGGTGGCTTTCACCTGGCCACGGCGCGCGGCCTGGTCGAAGCGGCGCGCCTGGTGGTCGCGACCGGCGGCCTCTCGATCCCGAAGATCGGCGCCAGCGACTGGGGCTACGCCGTGGCGCGGCAGTTCGGCCACGCCGTGATCGAGACCCGGCCGGCGCTGGTGCCGCTGGTCTGCTCGGGCGCGCCGTGGCAGCGTTTCGAGGACCTGGCGGGCGTCGCCCTGCCGGTGCGCATCGCCGCCGACGGGCTGCGGCCCGCGCCCGTCTTCGACGAGGACCTGCTGTTCACGCATCGCGGCGTGAGCGGTCCGGCGGCGCTGCAGATCTCCACCTTCTGGCGTCCCGGCGAAGGCGTCAGCGTCGACCTGGCGCCCGGGATCGACCTGGAGGAGGCGTTGCGCGCCGCCAAGTCCATCCCGGGCCGTCGCCTGGGGCCTCAGCTCGCCGAGCTGCTTCCACGCCGCCTGGCCGAGGCCTGGTTGCAGGCGACGCCAGGGCTGGGCGAGCGCCGCGTCGCCGACCTCCGCGATCGCGATCTCGCCCAGCTCGCCGCGGCGCTGAAGCGCTGGCAGGTCGTGCCGGCGGGCAGCGAGGGCTACCGCAAGGCCGAGGTCACGGCAGGGGGCGTGGACACCCGCGAGCTCGATTCGAAGACCTGCGAGAGCCGGCGCGTTCCGGGGCTGTACTTCATCGGCGAGGTGGTCGACGTGACCGGCTGGCTCGGCGGCTACAACTTCCAGTGGGCCTGGGCCAGCGCCGCCGCCTGTGCCCGGGCGCTGGGGCAGGTTTACGCTGCCCGAAATGCCGGGCTATAATCGATATCCTTCCAATTTTTGCCCAGCTACATGACCACCGTCCGAGTCAAGGAAAACGAGCCGTTCGACGTCGCGCTCCGCCGGTTCAAGCGCACGATCGAGAAGCTCGGCCTCCTGACCGACTTGCGTGCCCGCGAGTTCTACGAGAAGCCCACCGCCGAGCGCAAGCGCAAGAAGGCGGCGGCGGTGAAGCGCCACTTCAAGCGGGTGCGCAGCATGCAGCTCCCGAAGAAGCTGTACTGACCCGCATCGCGCGGTCGCATCGAAGCCCGCGAAACGCGGGCTTCGTCGTTTGGCAGACCGCTCTTCTTTCCAGCCGAGCACCGACATGACCCTCAAGGACCGCATCACCGAAGACATGAAGGTCGCGATGCGCGCCAAGGATGCGCCGCGCCTGCTCACCATCCGCGGCCTGCTCGCGGCGCTGAAGCAGCGCGAGGTCGACGAGCGCATCGTCCTCGACGACGCGGCCGTGGTCGCGATCGTCGACAAGCTGGTGAAGCAGCGCAAGGACTCGATCGCGCAGTTCAGCGCCGGCGGCCGCCAGGACCTGGTCGACAAGGAGGCCGCCGAGCTGGTCGTGCTCGAAGGCTATCTGCCGCAGCGCCTGGGCGCCGAGGAGATCAACGCCGAAGTCGCGTCCCTGGTCGCCGAGCTCGGCGCCGCCGGCCCGGCCGACATGGGCCGGACCATGGCCGCCGCCAAGGCGCGCTTTTCCGGCCGCGCCGAGATGTCGCTCGTTTCCGCCGCCGTGAAATCAGCCTTGACCCGGTGACACCATGACCCTGCCCGTGCAACGCCTCGACGCCGACGTCTCCGTCGCCCCGCAGCTCGCGCCGGAAGCCATGGCCGACGCCAAGGCTGCGGGCTTCGCGAGCGTGATCAACAACCGGCCCGACTTCGAAGGCGGCCCGACCCAGCCGACCAGCGCGGCCATGGAGGCGGCAGCGCGGGGCGCGGGGCTCGAGTACGTCTGGCTGCCGGTCGCTTCCAACTTCCAGAGCGACGCCGAGATCGCCCGCTTCGCCGAGCTGATCGAGACGATGCCCAAGCCGATCCTCGCCTTCTGCCGCTCGGGAACCCGCTCCGGCCGCCTCTGGCAGGCCGCGAAGAGTCGCTGATCCCGGCCCGGCCGCGGGCCGGCCCACGGCTTCGGCTGCGCCTCGCCGGAGGCTCGCGCCCTGGGGCCTGTTAACGCTATGGGAAGCCACGCGTGACTCAGCAAACGGTCGCCCGCAAGGCGCAAACCGCAGCCATAGCGTTGGCTATGGCGAGGATTTGCAACGCGGCGGGCGACCGTTTGCTGAGATCACCCTTCGGGCCGGGGCTTCCCATAGCGTTAACAGGCCCTAGCGCAAACACGCATCGGTCCGCAACGGACGCAAATCTAGAATCGGCGGCGCTTCGAAGGCCACAGGTCGCCGCTCGATGCGCCTACCCCGCACTCCGGAGGCCGCGTGTCCGCATTGCTCTCACTTTCACGCCTCATCGACCGAGGCAGCGAGTTCGTCGGCCGCTGGGTCGCCTGGCTGGTGCTCGTGGCGGTGCTGATCAGCGCCGCCAACGCGATCGTCCGAAAGGCATTCAACACCAGCTCGAACGCCTACCTCGAGATCCAGTGGTACCTGTTCGCCGCGGTGTTTCTTCTCGCCGCCGGCTACACCATGCTGCGCCAGGGGCACGTCAAGATCGACGTGATCTCGGGCCGCTTCTCCAAGCGCACGCAGATCTGGATCGACATCGTCGGCCTGGCCTTCTTCGTGCTGCCGCTGGTCTATACCGTCATCCAGCTGTCGCTGCCGCTGGTGATCCGGGCCTATCAGATGAACGAGTACTCCTCGAACGCCGGCGGCCTGATCCGCTGGCCTGTCTTCGCCATGCTGCCGCTCGGCTTCCTGCTGCTCGGCATCCAGGCGATTTCCGAGCTGATCAAGCGGGTCGCGTTCCTGAAGGGTCTGGCGCCCGATCCAACGCAGATAGCGCAGGGCAAGACCCCGGAAGAGGAGCTCGCCGAGTTCCTGGCGAAGAAGGAAGTCGCGGCGCGTGAAGCCGCGGCACTGGCGGCGAAATCATGATGGAGTTCCTCGCCGCGAACATGGCGCCGATCATGTTCGGCAGCCTGATCGTCTTCCTGATGTTCGGCTACTCGGTCGCCTTCTCGCTCGGCGCCTGCGGCCTGTTCTTCGGCTTCGTCGGCGTGGAGATGGGCCTCCTGCCGCAAACGCTTCTTCAGGCGCTGCCATTGCGCATCTTCGGCATCATGCAGAACGACACGCTGCTGGCGGTGCCGTTCTTCACCTTCATGGGCCTGATCCTCGAGCGCTCCGGCATGGCCGAGGACCTGCTCGACACGATCGGCCAGGTGTTCGGCCCGATCCGCGGCGGCCTGGCCTACGCGGTGATCCTGGTCGGCGCGATGCTGGCGGCCACGACCGGCGTGGTCGCCGCGTCGGTGATCTCGATGGGCCTGATCTCGCTGCCGATCATGCTGCGCTACGGCTACGACCGGCGGGTGGCGAGCGGCGTGATCGCCGCCTCGGGCACGCTGGCGCAGATCATCCCGCCCTCGCTCGTGCTCATCATCCTCGCCGACCAGCTCGGCCGCAGCGTCGGCGACCTCTACAAGGGGGCGTTCATTCCGGGCTTCGTGCTTACCGGCCTCTACGTCCTCTACGTGCTGGTCGTGAGCCTGCTCCGGCCGCAATGGACGCCCGCCCTTCCCGCCGAGGCGCGCACGATCCGCGAGGACGACGGTTCCGCCGGCCTGAGGTCGCTCGGGGTCGTGGTCGGGGGCTCGGGGGGCGCGGCATTGGTGTTGGCCCAGACCCGGCCGGCGCCGGCCGCCCC
>JANMCC010000249.1:0-7032 GCA_031360885.1 Burkholderiales bacterium
CCTTGCGCGAAGGGCTGGGCGTGCACAACCTGCCGCCGGAGTCGCTGGTCCTGACTCCGGCGTTCATGCGTCTGCTCGGCCGCCTCATCCACGAAGCGACGCGGGGCACGGTCGACCTGCTCGTCGCCCGCGCCGCGCTGAAGCGCGAGATCCGCGCCGAGGTGACGATGATCGTCACGCGCGAGAACAACCCGCTCAAGTTCTCGCCTTCGGCGGAGGTCGCGCTCGGCCATCTGCTCAGCCCGCCGGTGCGCGGCTTCATGGAATCCGACAAGGCGATGCGCGACGCCTACGACGACCTGCGCGCGCACCAATTCGGTTTTCTTGCCGGCATGCGCGCGGCGCTCGAAGGCATCCTCAAGCGCTTCGATCCGGCGATCCTCGAAAGCAAGCTAACGCAGAAATCGATACTCGCCTCGATCCTTCCGGCCCAGCGCAAGGCGCGCATGTGGGACGTCTTCACCGAGTTGTACAGCCAGATTTCGTCCGAAGCTTCCGACGATTTCCATGAACTTTTCGGCAAGGAGTTCCTGCGCGCATACAACGAATACATCGACCAGCTGGCCAAGGATCGGCCATGATGGCGGCGTGCTGCGACCCTAGCGGGAGATCTTGATCGTGCAGATGGAACTCGCGACTCTGTCGCGCCGCGGCGGCCGCAACTACAACGAAGACGCCTGCGGCCATTGGCACTCCGACAGCCATCTGTGCTGCGTCGTCGCTGACGGCGCCGGCGGCCACGGCGGCGGCGACAAGGCCTCCAAGCTGGCGGTGCAGTTCATCCTGGGCGCCTTCGCCAGCAGCCCGGAAGGCAGCGCCGACGCGATCCAGCGGATGATCGTCTCGACCAACCGCTCGATCATCCAGCATCGCGCCGACGACCGGGCGCTGCAGAACATGCACAGCACCGTCGTCGCGCTGTTCATCGACTTTGAAGGCAAGCTCGGCAGCTGGGGCCACTGCGGCGACTCACGCCTCTATGTCTTTCGTGCCGGCCGGGTTGCGGCGCGAACCCGGGATCACAGCCTGGTCCAGTCGCTGGTCGACGGCGGCATGCTCGCTGCCGAGGACATGCGCTCGCATCCGCAGCGCAGCGAGTTGCTCTCCGCCCTCGGCGTGGGCGAAGAAGATCTGCAGGTCAGCGTCTCGGCGCCACCCTGGCCGGTCGAAGCGGGCGACGTGTTCCTGCTCTGTACCGACGGGATGTGGGAATACGTGGAAGACGCGCAGATGGAAGCCGCGTTGTCGCACGCCGTGAGCCCGAGCGCCTGGCTCCAGGAGCTCGAGCAGAACGTCCTCCAGGGCGCGTCGCACAAGCCGCGCCACGACAACTTCACGGCGCTGGCCGTCTGGATCAGCCAGCCGGGGTCCTAGAGAAAGGCAGGAAGAAATGTCGTTTCACGTCTGCATGAGCGCCCAACTGAAGTGCAGCATGGGATTGGCGCCGAGCGTGCTGGTGGTGCTGCCGGTCAACAAAATGCTGACCTCGAACAAGCCCGCGGCGAACATCATGGACTACAAGCCCATGGTCAACATCATGCCGTTCGGCATGTGCAAGAGCCCCGCCAATCCCGTCGTGGCCGCGGCCACGGCCGCGGCGCTCGGCACCCTGACCCCGATGCCCTGCATTCCGAACACGACAGCCCCGTGGGTGACGGGGGCGCCAACGGTGCTGCTCGCGAACCAGCCGGTGCTGAACAAGGAATCGAAGCTGATGTGCATGTGGGCCGGCGTCATCGAGGTCAGCGATCCCGGGCAGTCGACCGAGAAGGTGCCGCCCTGAGACGGCCGAGGTCCGGAAAGCAAAACGGCCGGGAGATCCCGGCCGTTTTTTGTTCGACGCTTCGAAGCGCTGTGCAGCGTTTCAGCGACCGATCTCGACTCGACGGTTTTCCGGGGCGAGCGGATTGGCCGGGTTGACCGGGTCCTTCGAACCCTGCCCGGCGATCGACAGCATGTTCGGGTCGGCGCCCTTCGAGACCAGGTACTCCTTGACCGCTTCGGCCCGCTTGATCGAGAGCTGCTGGTTGGCCTCGGGGGTGCCGGAAGCGTCGGCATGGCCGGTCACCTTGATCTGGCGGGCCGTGCCCTTCTTGCCGCGCAGGACTTCGGCGAACACGTCGAGCTGCTTCTTCAGCAATTCGGGGAGCTCGGCCGAGCCGACCTTGAACGACGAGGCCGGCAGCGAGTACTTGATCGCCGGCTTCAGGCCCATGCACTTGAAGCCGCTCGCCTCGAGCTCCTTGCAGGCGTCTTCCGGGAACAGGCCGTCCTTGACCGAAGCCACGTCGGGCACCGAGGTGCCGACGTCGAGGGACGATTGCGCGAGGGCGGGGCCGCAAGCGAAGACCGCCGCGGCGAGCGCGGCGAAGCCGATCCGGCCAAGTTTCAGCTCATGCTTCATATGCACTCCTCGTAACTCCGGTAAGGATGCGCGGCGGCCGGATTCGGCGCGTGCCGGTGCAGCCAAGGGGTATCCCGATACGGCTGCCGTAGCCCGTCGATCATAGCGAATTTCGGGTTCAGATAGCCCCCGAAGACGAGGGACGCCGACGAGCGGCGGCGGGGTTCGTGGCCTTGTGCGCGGCCGGGACAGATTCTGTTTCGAGCGGCGTCGCATTCAAGTAAAGTGCGAGGCCGCCATCAGCCGGGTCTATCGGTCGATGCGGCGCATCGGTGCTGCACGACAAGAGAACGGCCGCGGCTTTGCCGACGTGCAGTCGCAAGGGAAGCCACAGTTCACTCGTATCGCTATGACCTGGCACAACAAGGTGGTCTGGACGGAGGGGATGTTCCTGCAGCCCCAGCACTTCCAGCAGCACGATCGCTTCACCGAGTACCAGCTGCGCCAGCGTCTCGCCGCAACCCTCGGCCACGCCTGGGGCTTCACCGCCGTCGCCGTCGACGATGCCGCGCTCGCCCTCGGCAAGCTGAGCATCAACTCTGCCCAGGGCGTGCTGCCCGACGGCACGGCGTTCTCGATTCCCAGCAACGACGCCGCGCCGGCGGCGATCGACATTCCGGCCGATGCGCGCAACGAGCGCGTCGTTCTCGCGCTCGTGCTGCAGCGCCCCGGCATCGTCGAGTCGGACGCAGAGCAGGCGGCCGGCGCGATGGGCCCGCGCTACAGCGTCGCCGAGGTCGAGGTCGGCGACAGCAACACGAACGTGGATCGCGACACCGCGATCCAGATCGGCCGCCTCAACCTGCGCCTCATGCTCGAGCGCGACGCCGGCGAAGGCTATGCCACGATCGGCGTCGCCCGCGTGGTCGAGCGTCGGGCCGACAACAAGCTCGTGCTCGACGCCCAGTACATCCCGCCGATGATGCACGCGCAGGGCCATCCGATCCTCGACGGCTACGTGCGCGAGCTGTGCGGCCTGCTGCATCAGCGCGGCGAGGCGCTCGCCGCGCGCCTCTCGCAGCCGGGCCGCGGCGGCGTCGCCGAGATCGCCGACTTTCTGCTGCTCGAGGCCGTCAATCGTTCACAGCCGGTGTTCATGCAGCTGCAGCAACGCTCGGTCCTGCATCCCGAAGTGCTCTATGCCGCCTGCCTGAGCCTGGCCGGCGACCTCGCTACCTTCCGCGACAAGCGCCGCCCGCCGCCGTTTCCGGAATACCTGCACGACGATCTGCAGCGCTGCTTCCGCGCGGTGATGGACGACCTGCGCCAGTCGCTCTCGATGGTGATGGAGCAGACCGCGATCCCGATCGAGCTGCAGGACCGCAAGTTCGGCATCCGCGTCGCGATCATCAGCGACCGGGAACTGCAGCGCACCGCCATGTTCGTGCTGGCCGTGGCCGCGCAGATTCCCGGCGAGGCCCTGCGCGCGCGCTTCCCGACCCAGGTCAAGATCGGTCCGGTGGAGCGCATCCGCGACCTCGTCAACCTGCAGCTGCCGGGCGTGACGATGCGGCCGCTGCCGGTGGCGCCGCGACAGATTCCCTACCACGCCGGATTCAACTATTTCGAGCTCGACACGCGCAACAACGAACTGTGGAAGCAGCTCGAGGCGTCGGGCGGGCTGGCGATGCACATCGCCGGCGAATTCCCGGGCCTCGAGCTCGAGTTCTGGGCGATCCGCGCCTAGTCCGTGCGCCCGCGTAGCGCTCCTCGCTCGACCTCGGCGACCGAAATGCAGGAAACGACATGAGCGATACCGGACGCGAAAACGATCCTTTCGCCGCCTTCGAATCGGACCGCACGGTGATCAAGCCGGGCTCCGGACGCGGCGCGCAACCTGGCGCTCCCGGAGCGCCGCAGGGACAGGCGCAGGGCCGGGGCGCGCCTCCGGGCGGCGCGCCGCGTATGGACGCCGGCGGCGGCAAGGAGGCGCCGCTCGCGCTCGATGCGCTCATGAGCGCCAGCCTGAACCCGCTGGTCTCGGCGGCTTCGCCGCTGCTCAGCGCGGCGCCGCGCATCCGCGCGATGGTCCAGCACGCGAACCCGGCGGGGCTGAAGGACGCGCTGGCCGACGGCATCCGCAAGTTCGAGCAGCAGGCGCGGGCCGAAGGCCTGCCGAACGAGCAGGTGATCGCGGCGCGCTACATCCTGTGCACGCTGATCGACGAATCGGCGGCGAGCACGCCCTGGGGCGGCTCGGGCGTCTGGTCGGGGCAGAGCCTGCTGGTGCTGTTCCACAACGAGACCTGGGGCGGCGAGAAGGTGTTCCAGCTGATGTCGAAGCTGGCCGAGAACGTGCCCGCCAACCGCAACCTGCTCGAGCTGATGTACGTGGCGCTCGCCTTCGGCTTCGAGGGGCGCTACCGGGTCCTCAACGACGGCAAGTCGCAGCTCGAGAGCCTCCGTGCCCGCCTCTCGCAGATGCTGCGCGGCGGCAACCGGGTCGACAGCGAGCGGACGCTGTCGCCGCGCTGGGAGGGCGTGCCGGCGAAAGTCGCCCGGCTGCGCGACGGCCTGCCGATGTGGGTGGTGGCGTCGCTCGCCGGGCTGCTCCTGCTCGGCGTCTATCTCGCCCTGACCTGGTCGTTGAACAACGCCTCGGACAACACCTTCACGACCTTGCAGGGCCTCGACGCCAAGGTCCCGCCGGTCACCGCCGCCGCGCCCCCGCCCCCGCCGGCGCCGGCCCCGACGCCGCGGCTCGCGACCTTCCTGAAGGGCGAGATCGAGCAGGGGCTGGTGCAGGTGCGCGACCTTTCCGATCGCTCGATCGTCGTCGTCAAGGGCGACGGCTTCTTCGAGCCCGGCAGCTCGGTGATCGCCGATCGCACATTGCCGCTGCTGGCGCGGATCGCCGATGGTCTGAAGGCGACGCCGGGCACCGTCCTGATCACCGGCCACACCGACAACCAGCCGATCCGCACGCTCCGCTATCCCTCCAACTGGCATCTCTCGCAGGACCGCGCCAACGCGGTCAAGACCTTGCTCACCGAGTCGGGCATCAAGCCCGAGCGCATGCGCGCCGAAGGCAAGGCCGACGCCGAGCCGGTCGATCCGAGCCCGACGCCCGCGGGCCGGGCGAAGAACCGCCGCGTCGAGATCACCCTCATCATTCCCGCGAGCGCAGCATGAGCACGGCCGTGAACGTGAACACCGGCGTCAGCGCGCCGAGCGGCATCGGCAAATTCTTCCGCTTCCTCGTCCATCCGTGGTTCCTGGCGCTGCTCGGCGTCATCGCGATTTCGGCGCTCGTCTGGTATGTCGGGCCGCTGATCTCGATCGGCGAGAGCCGCCCGCTCGATCCCACCTGGGTCCGCGTCACCGTCATCGCCGTCCTCTTCGGCCTCCTGATCCTGCGCGTGATCTTCGGCGTCTGGAACCAGCGGCGCGCGAACGCAGCGCTCGTCAACGGCATGACCAAAGGGCCGAGCAGCGCCGACAAGGAGATCGCGACCCTGAACGAGCGCTTCTCGCAGGCGCTCGACGTGCTGAAGAAGGCGCCCGGCAAGGGCAAGGGCGCGCTGCTCTACCAGCTGCCCTGGTACATCTTCATCGGCGCGCCCGGCTCGGGCAAGACGACTGCGCTGATGAACGCCGGCCTCACCTTCCCGCTGGCCGAGAAGATGGGCGGTGCGAGCGTGCGCGGCGTCGGCGGAACGCGCAACTGCGACTGGTGGTTCACCGACGAGGCGGTGCTGATCGATACCGCCGGCCGCTACACGACGCAGGAGTCGAACTCCGAGGTCGACGCCAGCGCCTGGGACGGCTTCCTCGCCCTCTTGCGCAAGTCGCGGCCGCGCCGGCCGATCAACGGCGTGCTGCTCACCGTCAACATCCAGGACCTGCTGCAGCAGACGCCCGTGGAGCGCAAGGACCACGCCGCCAAGCTGCGGGCGCGGATGCAGGAGCTGGCCGAAAAGCTGGGCGTGCGCGCGCCGGTCTACGTGCTGGTGACCAAGGCCGACCTGATCGCCGGCTTCAACGAGAGCTTCGGTGCGCTGAACAAGGAAGAGCGCAACCAGGTCTGGGGCTTCACCTTCCCCTACACGCCGACCAGCACCGACGATCCGCTGGTCAACTTCGGCTCGGAGTTCGCAGCCCTCGAGAAGCGCCTGCGCGACCGCGTCGTGCCCTTGATGGACGCGGAGCACGAGGTCCTCAAGCGCGCCGCGATCTTCAACTTCCCGCAGCAGTTCGCCGGCCTTCGCGGCCTGCTCGGCGGCTTTCTCGAGCAGGTGTTCAGCGCGGGCGGCACGATGGAGGAGCGGCCGCTGCTGCGCGGCGTCTACTTCACCAGCGGCACCCAGGAAGGCACGCCGATCGATCGTGTGCTCGGCACGCTGTCGCGCACCTTCGGCATCGAGCGGCGCCTGCCGCCCCCGGCTGCCGCCCGCGGCAAGAGCTTCTTCCTCAACCGGCTGCTCAAGGACGTCGTCTTCAACGAGCAGGGGCTGGTCGGCGAGAACCGGGCGATGGAAGCGCGCCGTGGCCGCCTGCGCGTGGCCGGCTTTGCCGTCGTCCTGCTCGCCAGCCTCGGCCTGGCCGCCGGGGGGGCGGTTAGCTACAGCCTCAACAAGAGCTACATCGCCGAGATCGCGGCGAAGCTCCCGGACCTCAAGAAGACGGTC
>JANMCC010000276.1:0-13577 GCA_031360885.1 Burkholderiales bacterium
GCGTCGTACGTTTCTCCCGCGGGGGGGGGGCGGGGGCGGGGGGCGGGGTTCGCCCGGGCCCGCGGCGCCGCCGGCTCAACGCCGCCAGTCGACCCGGTCGCCGTCGCCGTGATGCTGCCGGTCGTGGCCGCCGTGCCAGGCCTGGCCGCGCCAGGGAGCGCCGAAACGCGGCAGCGGCGGCGGCGCGGGCAGCCAGACGCGCGGACGCGGCGCGTAGACGCGCGGCGCGTAGACCACGGGGGCCGGGTAGTAGCTCGGCGCGTAATAGGAAGCCTCGGGGTAGTACACGGGCGCGCCGTAGACCGGGGCGCCATAGACCGGGGCACCGTAGTACCCCGGCGCCGCGTAGTAGCCGGGGCCGCTGGAGACGACGGTGGCGACCGGCAGGTTGATGCCGATCGACCAGTTGACGTGGCCGGCATTCGCCGCGGTGGCGGTGAACAGGGTCGCGGCCGCGGCGGCGGCAAGAACGAGCGAGCGGCGCATGGTTCGGATCTCCATCGTTTGCGCACGCAAGGAGCGTGCATGCCCAGACAACGTGCCAGGACCCGCCCCGCGTTGACGGGGTTCGACGTTGCGCAACGTAAAGGCACGGTGCGAGGTGTATCGGGGACCGGCGCCGCCCCCTCCTAGAATGCCTTTCGCTCAAACGAACCCATGAACAGTCCCAAGGAAGCCGCCGCGCCGGCCAGCAATTTCCTGCGCCACATCGTCGAGCGCGACCTCGAAGCGGGAACCTACGCAGGGCGCACCTTCGCCGGCACGCCGGGCGACGCCGCGCATCACGCCGGCGCGCCGCCCGATCCGGCGCGGATCCGGACGCGCTTTCCGCCCGAGCCGAACGGCTACCTGCACATCGGCCACGCCAAGAGCATCACCCTCAACTTCGGCCTGGCGCAGGAGTACGGCGGCATCTGCCACCTGCGCTTCGACGACACCAACCCGGAGAAGGAGGAGCAGGAGTACGTCGACGCGATCATCGACTCGGTGCGCTGGCTCGGCTTCGACTGGCACGCGCCCGAGCCGGCCCTGGCCGGCGAGCCCGGCGATCCGGCCCGGCCTCGAGAGGCCACGACCTCGCACCTTTACTTCGCCAGCGACTACTTCGACTTCATGTACCGCGCCGCCGAGGCGCTGGTCGAGGCCGGCCTGGCCTACGTCGACGAGCAGAGCGCCGACGAGATCCGCGCCCATCGCGGCGACTTCGCGAGGCCGGGCACGAACAGCCCGTTCCGCGCGCGCACGCCGGCCGAGAACCTGGCGCGCCTGCGGCAGATGAAGAACGGCGAGCTCGCCGACGGCGCGGCGGTGCTTCGCGCCAGGCTCGACATGGCGAGCGCGAACATCAACCTGCGCGACCCGGTGATCTACCGCATCAAGCGGGCGACGCATCACGCCACCGGCGACCGCTGGTGCATCTACCCCATGTACGCCTACGCGCATCCGATCGAGGACGCGCTGGAGAACATCACCCATTCGATCTGCACGCTCGAGTTCGAGGACCAGCGACCCTGGTACGACTGGCTGCTCGACACGCTCTGCGATTTCGGCCTGCTCGCCCGGCCGCGACCGCACCAGTACGAGTTCGCGCGCCTCAACGTCACCTATGTGATCACGAGCAAGCGCCGGCTGAAGCAGCTCGTCGACGAGAACATCGTCGCCGGCTGGGACGACCCGCGCATGCCGACGATCGCGGGCCTGCGCCGCCGCGGCTACACGCCCGAGGCGCTGCGCCTGATGTGCGAACGCGCGGGCACGAGCAAGGCCGGCGGCTGGACCGAGTACGCGAGCCTCGACGCCGCCCTGCGCGACGACCTCGACCCGAAGGCGCCGCGGGCGATGGCGGTGCTCGACCCGGTCGAGCTGCGCCTGGAGAACTGGGCGGAGCTGTTCGGCAGCGACGCGCACCGCGAGGCCTGCCACGCGCCCATCCATCCGCAACGGCCCGAGCTCGGCGAGCGCCGCTTCGGCCTCGGCCCCCGCATCGGGATCGAGCGCGACGACTTCGCCGAGGCGCCGGCCAAGGGCTTCTTCCGCCTCTTCCCCGGCAACCGGGTGCGCCTGAAGTACGGCCACGTCGTCGAGTGCAGCGGCTGCGAGAAGGACGCCTCGGGCAAGGTCACGGCCGTGCTGGCGAAGGTCGTTGCCGACACGAAGAGCGGCACGCCCGGCGCGGACGCGGTGAAGGTCAAGGGCACGATCACCTGGGTCGGCGCCGACGACTCGGTGCCTGCCGAAGTGCGCCTCTACGACCGCCTCTTCACCGAGCCGCAGCCCGACGCCGGCGGCAAGGACTTCAAGGCGAGCCTCAACCCGCAGAGCCTGCGCGTGGTCAGCGGCCACGTCGAAGCCGCGCTCGCCCACGCCGCCCCGGAGCAGCGCTTCCAGATCGAGCGCCACGGCTACTTCGTCACCGAACGGCACGATCACGCGCCGGGCCGGCCGGTGCTGAACCGGATCGCCCCGCTGCGCGAAACCTGGACCCCGAAGTAACGCGGCCCTGGCCGCCATCAACCATGACCGACCGCATCGCCCTCTCCCCTCGCCTGTGCCTGGCCCTTGCCGCCGCGCTCGTCGCCTCGCTGCCCTCCCTGGCCCTGGCGCAAAAGCCCGCGGCCGCGGCAGGCCCCGCCGTGACGACGCCCAGCGGGCTCGTTTACACCCCGCTGGTCGAAGGCAAGGGCCCGAGCCCGACCGCCGCCGACACGGTGAAGGTGAACTACCGCGGCACCTTCCTCGACGGCCGCGAGTTCGACAGCTCGTACGCGCGCAACGCGCCGGCGACCTTTCCGCTCGGCCGCGTGATCCCGTGCTGGACCGAAGGCGTGGCGCGAATGAAGGTCGGCGGCAAGGCACAGCTCGTCTGCCCGCCGAACATCGCCTACGGCGAGCGCGGCGCCGGCAACACGATTCCGCCGAACACCGCCCTTCGCTTCGAGGTCGAGCTGCTCGAGATCAACCCGCGCTAGGCCCAAGACGATGCGCGCCGCCGCGCTTCGACTCGGCTCGCTGCTGCTGGTCGCGCTCGCGGCGGCGTGCGGCGGCGGTGGCGGCGACCCGGGTTTCGGCACCGATCCGGTCGATCCGGTCCTGCATGACCGCACGGCGTACTCGTCGGCGGCGAACGCCTCGCTGCCCGAGGGCACCGAGGCCTCGGTCCCGAAAGGCGGGCGGGTGACGATCGCCGGCGCGTCGATCGACTACATCGCCACCACCGGCCACCTGAACGCGCTGGCGCCGGTCTCGGCGACGCCGCAGGCCTCGATGTTCTATGTCGCCTATGTCCGGCCGGTGCCGGTCGGCACGGTGCGGCCGCTGGTGTTCTTCTTCAACGGCGGCCCGGGCTCGGCCAGCGTCTGGCTGCACCTCGGCTCGTTCGCGCCGCGGCGCATCGTCACCAGCGCCCCGGCGACGACGGTGCCGCAGCCGTTCCAGCTGGTCGACAACGGCGAGAGCCTGATCGACGTCGCCGACCTGGTCTTCGTCGATGCGGTCGGCACCGGCTACTCGCAGGCGATCGCGCCGTTCACCAACAGCAGCTTCTGGGGCGTGGACAGCGACGCGGGGGTGATGCGCGACTTCATCGCCCGCTATGTCGCGGTGAACCGCCGCGAGGCTTCGCCGACCTTCCTGTACGGCGAGTCGTACGGCGGCCCGCGCGCCGCGGTCCTGGCCCACCTCATGCTCGCCGCCGGGATGCGCCTCGACGGCGTGGTGCTGCAGTCGCCGATCCTCGACTACAACTCGAACTGCAGCGTGTTCGCGCCGGCCTCGCTGAGCTGCGAAGGATTCTTTCCGAGCTACGGCATGACCGGCGCATGGTTCCGGCTCACCCGGCCGGTGCCGGCCGATGCCGACGCGTACGCAGGCCAGCTTCGCGACTTCGCCGGCACCGCCTACGGCCCGGCGGCGACCGCCTGGGTGCAGAGCCGCACGCCGGCACCGACCCCCCTGCTGAACCAGCTCGTCGACCTCACCGGCGCGCCGCTCGACGCCTGGACCGCGAACGTCGACCTCGACCCGGGGACTTTGCGCAGCCGGCTGGTCGGCGGCCAGCTTCTCGGCCGCTACGACGCGCGCATCGCCGCGCCGTTCGGCAGCGCCCTGGCCTCGGAGGGCGACCCGTCGTCGACCGTGATCACCGCGCCGTTCACCGCCGCGGCGCGCAGCCTCCTCGTCAACGAGCTCGACTACGACGCGACTTCGACCTACGCGATGACGTCGGGCGCGATCAGCAGCTGGAACTTCTCGCACGACGGGCGTCCGTTGCCGGACACGATTCCCGATCTCGCCGCGGCGATGACGCTCCATCCTGCGCTGCGCACCTTGTCGATCTCGGGCTACCACGACATGGCGACGCCGTTCCGCCAGACCGAGCTCGACCTCGCCCGGATCGCGAGCCCCGCGAGCCTGGCCGTGCGCGTCTATCCGGGCGGGCACATGACCTATCTCGACGACGGCTCGCGGGTGCGGATGAAGGCGGATGTGGCCGCCTGGCTGACCGCGCCGCCGACGGGAGCCGCGGCGGCGCCGCCGGCGCGTCGCACCACCCAGGCCGCTGCAGGCAAGCCACCGGCGCCGGCAGCACCGCCCGCGGCACGGGCGCCGGTGACGAACGAGCCCGTCGCCGATCCGTTCACGCTGGCCCAGGCCGGCGATCCGTACCTGCCGCCCTCTCTGCGCGCGCCGCCGGCCGAGCCCTCGCCCACCGGGCCGGCGCTGAAAGCGCTGGTCGAGCGCAAGCTCGCCGAGCGCCGCGCGAATCCTTACCGGTAGACGTGCTGGCCGCGGTTGGCCTTCCAGGAGTCTTCCAGGAAGGTCGCGTCGGCGTCGTTGCGCGGACGCACCGCCATCAGGATGCCGCCTTCGCGGATGCCCTGGTCGTATTCCTTGACGCGCTCTTCGGGGATGCCCCAGCCGATCAGCGCGCCGACGATGCCGCCGGTCGCGGCGCCGGCGCCCGCTCCCGCGATCGCCGCCGCGAGCGGCCCGGCGATCACGAGCCCGAGGCCGGGCAGGGCGATCGACGTGCCGACCGCGGCGATCGCCGCCGCGATCGCGCCGAGGCTGCCGCCGATCGCGCCGCCGATGCCCGCGCCCTCGGCCGCCTTGCTGCCGAGCTCGGTCTGGCGGCCGTCGGTGGTCATGCTCGCGAAGTGGTGCTTGCGGGTGTCGTCGGACATGACGAGATTGACGTCTTCGCTGCCGTAACCGCGATCGCTGATCGACTGGTAGGCGCGCTCGGCGCTGTCGCGATCGAGGAACAGGCCGGTGAGGACGGATGTGCTGCGGGTCTCCATCGAGCTTCTCCGAGATGGGGGAAGACCGAGGTTCGCCCGGGACGCCCTTTCGCCGAAGCGGCTACGGCGCCAGCGTCGGGTCGTCTGGACAGCGCCCGTCCCGTCGGGCGGCTCCTACAGGCGCCGACCGGGACCGCGCCCGACACGCGCTGTGGGCCGCCGCCTACGGCGCCGCTGCGTGAGCGCGTGCACAGTGGCCCAATCGACCACCCTGGATTCAAATGAAGAAGGCGTTCGCTCTGGCATCCCTCGGCCTCGCATGCGTTCTCACCGGCTGCGGCGAGACGGCCACCCTGCCCGTGGCCGCGGGCATGGGCCCCTCGCCCCGCCTGCCGCCGCCGAACAGGACGCTGCTGCCCACCGTCAACATCGCGCCGGCCCAGGGCTGGAGCGCGGGCGCCCGGCCGGTGCCCGGCAACGGCGTCTCGGTCAGCGCCTATGCGGTCGGCCTGGACCACCCGCGCTGGCTCTACGTGCTGCCCAACGGCGACGTCCTGGTCGCCGAAACCAACGCGCCGCCGAAACCGGAAGACGGCAAGGGCATCAAGGGCTTCATCATGAAGCAGACGATGAAGCGCGCCGGCGCCGGCACGCCGAGCGCGAACCGGATCACGCTGCTGCGCGGCCTGCGCGACGACGGCACGGCCGAGACCCGGACCGTGTTCCTCGAGAACCTGCACTCGCCGTTCGGCATGGCGCTGGTCGGCAACGACTTCTACGTCGCCGATTCCGACGCGGTGGTCCGCTACCCCTACAGCCCCGGGCAGACGCGCATTTCCGACCCTGGCAGCAAGCTCGTCGACCTGCCGGCCGGCCCGCTCAACCACCACTGGACCAAGAACCTGATCGCGAGCCCCGACGGCAGCAAGCTCTACGCCACGGTCGGCTCGAACAGCAATGTCGCCGAGAACGGCCTGGCCGCCGAGGAAGGCCGCGCGGCGATCTGGGAGATCGACCGCGCGACCGGCGCGCACCGCATCTTCGCCTCGGGCATCCGCAATCCGAACGGCATGGCCTGGACCGCAGGTCCGAGCGGTGCGCCGGTGCTCTGGACCGTGGCCAACGAGCGCGACGAGATCGGCAGCGACCTCGTGCCCGACTACCTCACCTCGGTGCGCGACGGCGCCTTCTACGGCTGGCCGTTCAGCTACTACGGCCAGAACGTGGACGCGCGGGTCCAGCCGACGAACATGGCGCTGGTCGCCAAGGCGATCGCCCCCGACTACGCGCTCGGCCCGCACACCGCCTCGCTCGGCCTCGCCTCCTCCGCCGGGGCGCAGCTGCCGGCCCCGTTCGCCAACGGCATGTTCGTCGGCCAGCACGGCTCGTGGAACCGGCGGCCGCACAGCGGCTACAAGGTCATCTTCGTGCCCTTCGTCGACGGCCGGCCGCAAGGCGAGGCGATCGACGTGCTGACCGGCTTCCTCAGCGCCGAGGGCAATGCGTTCGGCCGGCCGGTCGGCGTGGCGATCGACAAGACCGGCGCCCTGCTCGTCGCCGACGACGTGGGCAACGTCATCTGGCGGGTGACCGCGAGCGACCCGAAGCTCGCGCGCCGCTAGCCCCAGGCGGGCCCTAGCTCGTGCCGCGGCCCCAGGCCGCCCACCAGCCGGCGCCGCCGGCCACCGCGGTGATCACGCCGCCCCAGGTCCAGTCGATCAGGCTGAGCTGGACCGGCCAGCCGCGCACGACCGCCATGTTGGTGAGGTTGTAGGCGCCGTAGGCCGCCAGGCCGAGCACCGCCGAGCGCAACATCGCCTCCATCAGGCTGGGCGGCGCGTGCCAGAGCACGAGGTAGACGAGCGCCAGCGGGTAGAGAACGTAGAACAGGGCGGCCGGCACGATGCGGAACGAATCGGCCATGAGGCTGCCCATCTCCCGCCTGTAAAGCTCCTTGGTGATCACGCCGAGCCAGATCGCGTCGAGCACCGCCACCGCCACCAGCACGGCGACGTAGGCCAGGGCGAACCGGCCCGGAGTCATGCCCGAACCGGTCACTTACTTGCGAACGTTGTCGAGCGCGGGCGGCGGCTGGAAGCCCAGCTCCTCGGCGCGCGCTTCGTAGGGCGCGGCGAGCGCGGGCTGGTCCGACTTGCGGTAATGGACCGCGAGCTCGTAGCTCGCCGGCGCATTGCCGAGCGCCGCCGCGTACTGCAGCCAGCCGACGTAGCGCGAGGCGTTGGCCGGGATGCCGCCGTCGCCGTCGCGGTAGAGCCGGGCGATGCGGCCCGCGGCCTCCTTGTCGGCGAGCGCTGCCTTGCGCACGTCTTCGTAGAGCGTGGGCGCGGCGCCGCGTGCGAGGAAGTCGCCGCGATAGAGACGGATGTCGCTGCGCTCGAGCAGGCGCTTGGTGTTGCGCGCCCGCTCGAGCTCGGCGCGCGCGGCGGCCGCCGAAGGACCGTTCGGATAGCTGGCGACGTAGCGGTCGGCGATGGCGACGATGTCGGCCGGCCAGCGCGCGTCCTGCAGCTCCTGCGCGAGCGCGGGCTCTGGCGGCGGGGGGAAGGGTGCGGCCCGGGCGACGAGGCAGGTGACGAGGGCGGCGGCGAGAAGCAGCGGTTGGAGGGCTATGCGGCGAAACACTGCGGCAAAAGTCATGGGCGCGCCCTGTTCTGCGAGAAGTCCTTGACCGCGGCCAGCGTCTTCTCGACGTGCCGGCTCGGATTCAGGCTCTGGTAGTTGTAGAGGACCTTGCCGTTGGGCGCGATCACGTACGAGATGCGATTCGCGTAGTCGGGGCGCAGCGCCATCACCGCGTCGTACGACTTCATGATGCCCTGCGTGTTGTCCGAGGCGACCGGGAACTTGCCCTGGCAGGCCTGGACCGAGAACTTGCCGAGGGTGTCGATGTCGTCGCTGGAGACGCCGATCACGGTGGCGCCGAGGGCCTCGAACTTGGCGATGGATTCGGCGAACTCGTGCGCCTCGAGCGAGCAGCCGACGGAAAACGCCGCCGGAAAGAAGTACAGCACCACCGGCCCCTTGGCCAGCGAATCGGCCAGGTTGAAGCGGTAGACCTTCCCCGCCAGCGCGGCCTGGGCTGTAAAGTTCGGCGCTGCATCTCCGACATCCAGTGCTGCGTATGTGGGTGTCGTCGCCGAGATCAGCAACATCAGGAACGCAATGATCTTCTTCAAGGCAGCCTCCGTTCTGGCGCGTTCTTCATCTTACTTCGTCAGGGCCGCGCTCGTGGTCGCGGCCGTCGGCCTCGCGGGCTGCGGCACCCTGCCCACGAACACCGGCAAGGACGACTCGGTCGCCCTGCCGCTCAACCCCGAAAGCCCGCTGGTGAAGATCACCAAGGCCTCCTCGCCCGGCGAGGGCCAGACCGGGGTGCGCCTGATGCCGCTGGGCGCGTATTCGCTCGATACCCGGTTGCAGCTCGCGCAGCGCGCCACGACCTCGCTCGACGTCCAGTACTACCAGTTCGAGAACGACGCGACCGGGCGGCTGCTGATGATGGCCCTGCGCGACGCCTCGATCCGCGGCGTGCGCGTACGGCTGCTTGTCGACGACCTCTACACCACCCACACCGATCCGCTGCTGCGCGGCCTGGCCGCCTTCCCCAACTTCGAGGTGCACCTGTTCAACCCGTTCTGCTGCGCCCGCACCAGCGGCGTCGCCGGGCGCTACACCGCCTCGATCTTCGACTTCGGCCGGCTCAACCACCGGATGCACAACAAGCTGTTCATCGCCGACGGGGTGATGGCGGTGATCGGCGGGCGCAACATCGCCGACGAGTACTTCCTGCGCAGCTCCTCGGCGAACTTCATCGACATGGACGCGTTCGTCATGGGCGCGGTGGTCAAGGAGTTCTCGGCGATCTTCGACCGCTACTGGAACAGCGAGGTCGTCTTCCCGATCACCCTGATCGGCCAGCCGCTCGGCGACCTGGAAGCGCGGCGCCGCTCGTTCGACGAGGTGATCGCCAACCAGCCGCCGGCCCCGCCGATCGACATGCCGACGACCGACCTGCTCGGCTACGGCCCGCTGAGCGAGGACTTCGACCTCGGCCAGCTCGGCCTCGAGTGGGGCATCGCCCGCGCCCTGGCCGACCCGCCCGAAAAGCTGCTCTCCGAGTCGCCCAAGGTCGCGTTCGAAACCAGCGTCACCAACGGCGTCATGATGCAGGTGTGGCAGGCCAAGAGAGAGCTCGTCATCACCTCGCCGTACATGATTCCGGGCCACGACGGCGTGAAGTCGTTCGAGCGGCTGCAGCAGGACAAGGTCAAGGTCACCGTGGTCACCAACTCGCTCGCCGCGACCGACGAGCCGCTGGTGCACAACGGCTATTCCAAGTACCGCCCGGCGATGCTGCGCGCCGGCGTCGACCTCTACGAGCTGAGCCCGACGCTGACGCAGAGCACCAAGCGGCTCGGCATGTTCGGCAAGTCGCTGGGGCGGCTGCACGCCAAGACCGCCGTGATCGACCGGCACATCGTGTTCGTCGGCTCGATGAACCTCGACCCGCGCTCGGCCAGCGCCAACACCGAGCTCGGCATGTTCATCGACAGCGCGCCGCTCGCCAAGGAGCTGCTGCGCGTGATCAACATCAGCCGGCTGGAGAGCGCCTACCGGGTGCGCATCGATCCCAAGACCCAGCAGCTGCAATGGCTGACCATGGAAGGCGACAACGAGGTCGTTCTCGGCGTCGAGCCCGAGTCCTCGCTCTGGCTGCGGGTGCACAACATGCTGATGGGCTGGTTCGTGCCCGAGCAGCTTCTCTGACCCGCGAAAACCCGTAGCCACGGCGCGGCACAATCCGCGCGTGCTCAGGTTCTCCGTTCCAGTCGCCTTCGCGCTCGCCGCCCTCGGCCACGTGCCGCCCGCGCTCGCGGTGCAGGTCTGCGAGCTGAACGGCCAGCACGTCAACCCGAACAACGGCTCCACCACCGAAGGCAAGACCGGGCTGATGCGCTGTCGCGAGGGCGAAGGCGGCCCGGTGGTGCGCGAGCAGGAGCTCCAGCAGGGCAAGTTCATGGGTGTCGTCCGCTACTTCAAGGACGGCGTGCTCGAGCGCGAGTTCCGCGTCAACGAGCGCGGCAACCGGGACGGGCTGTCGCGGGAATGGGCCCGGCCCGAGGGCGGCGGCAAGGCGGTGCTGGTGCGCGAGGAAACGCTGCGCGACAGCCGCACGGTCGGCATCGCCCGCAGCTGGTACCCGAACGGCCAGTTGCGCCGCGTTGCCTTCCACGGCGACGACGACCGCGAGCAGGCGAGCGCCGAGTTCACGACCGAGGGGCGGCTGTCCGAGCTGCGCTGCGCCGGCAAGCCGGTACTCGGCGGCGACTTCGACGACAAGGCGGCGTGCGGCTTCGCCGGCGGCGCCGCCAACGTCACGCTGTACGGCGGCAAGGGCGTGGCCAAGGCGCGCGTCGCCTACGAGCGCGGCGAGCGGCGCCGGAGCGAAACGCTGTGGGAGAGCGGCAGCGTGCGCGAGCTGAGCGAGCTCACGGCCACGGGCGGCGTCGAACGCTCGTTCGCCGCCGACGGCACGAAACGCCGCGAGCAGCAGTGGACGGCGATCGCCGGCGAGCGGCCGCGCCGCGTCACCACCCTCGACCAGGAATTCCACGAGAGCGGAAAGATCGTGCGCGAGCGCCGCTGGCAGCCGGGCGAGCGCGGCGCCGAGCTGGTCTCGGAATCGACCTGGTACCTCAACGGCCAGCCCAAGACGCAGAGCGTCTACAGCGTCGTCGACGGTCGCACCGTGCGCCGCGGGACCGACTTCCACGACAACGGCAGGAAATCATTCGAAGGGAGCTGGCGGAGCGAAGCCGGCGGCAGCCGCGGCGAGGCCGCCTTCGGAACGCAGCAGAGCTTCGACGCCGACGGGCGCCTGCGCCGCGAGCGCAGCTACGACGAGCGCGGCCGCATCAAGCGCGAGCGCGAGCTCGACGAGCGCGGCAACGTCGTCCGCGACGACGAGGTGTTCGAGGACGGATCGAGAAAGGCGGTGGGGCGATGAGCGACAACAACGGCAACGACGCGGCCGGCGCGCGGCAGGAGTTCGACTACGTCGTCGTCGGCGGCGGCTCGGCGGGCTGCGTGCTCGCCGCGCGGCTGAGCGAGGATCCGGCCGTCACGGTCTGCCTGCTCGAGGCCGGGCCGGCGGACAAGAGCGTGCTGATCCACTGCCCGGCCGGCCTCGCCGTGCTGGCGAAGAACGGCGCCGCGAACTGGGCGTTCCAGACCGTGCCGCAGCCCGGCCTGAACGGGCGGCGCGGCTACCAGCCGCGCGGCAAGGTGCTCGGCGGCTCGAGCTCGGTCAACGCCATGATCTACCTGCGCGGCCAGCCGCGCGACTACGACGACTGGGCGGCGGCGGGCAACCCCGGCTGGTCGTGGGCCGAAGTGCTGCCCTGGTTCAAGCGGGCCGAGCACAACGAGCGCGGCGCCGACGCGTACCACGGCACGGGCGGGCCGCTCAACGTCAAGGACCTGACGACGCCGCACCGCTTCGGCGGCATCTTCGTCGACGCGGGCCGGGAGGCGGGCTATCCGGTCAACCCCGACTTCAACGGCGCGCGCCAGGAAGGCGTGGGCCTCTACCAGGTGACGCACAGGAACGGCGAGCGGCACAGCGTCGCCAAGGGCTACCTGACGCCGAACCTCGCCCGCCCGAACCTCACGGTCGTGACCTCGGCGCACACGAACCGCATCCTGTTCGAGGGCCTTCGCGCCAGCGGCGTGGAGGCGCGCGTGGGCAGCGCCGTGCGCAGCTTCCTGGCGCGGCGCGAGGTGCTGCTTTGCGCCGGCGCGCTGCAATCGCCGCAGCTCCTGATGCTCTCCGGCATCGGTCCCGGCGAGCACCTGCGTGCGCTCGGCATCGAGGTGCGCGTGGACCTGCCCGGCGTCGGCGGCAACCTGCACGACCACGTCGATGTCGTCCAGGTGCTCGACGCGCCGCAGCTCAAGGACCTGTTCGGCCTCTCGTTCGCCGGCATCGTCAACCTCGTCAAGGGCGTCTTCGAGTGGAGAAAGCTCCGCCGCGGCCTGCTCACGACCAACTTCGCCGAGGCCGGCGGCTTCATCCGCAGCCGCCCCGAGGAGGAGCGGCCCGACCTGCAGCTTCACTTCGTGATCGGCAAGCTCGTCGACCATGGCCGCAAGACCGTGTTCGGCCACGGCTACTCGTGCCACGTGTGCCTGCTCCGGCCGAAGAGCCGCGGCAGCGTCCGCCTGGCCAGCGCCGACCCGAAGGCGGCGCCGCTGATCGACCCGAACTTCCTCGCCGAGCGGGACGACGTCGAGCGCCTGGTGCGCGGCTTCAAGGCGATGCGCCACATCCTCGAGCAGCCGGCGCTCGCTGCGCACGGCGCGCGCGAGCTGGCCAAGTCGGCGGGGGCGCGCAGCGACGCCGAGATCGAGGTCTTCATCCGTGGCCATGCCGACACGATCTACCACCCGGTCGGCACCTGCCGCATGGGCAACGGGCCGATGGACGTGGTCGACGCCGAGCTGCGGGTGCGCGGGGTGCAGGGCCTGCGCGTGGTCGACGCGTCGATCATGCCCTCGATCGTCAGCGGCAACACCAACGCGCCGACGGTGATGATCGCCGAGAAGGCCGCCGACATGATCAAGGCGGCGGCGAAGAACGCCACCGCCGCCGATTCCCACACCCCCGCCCACAACCGCGACCGGGGGTGGGGGGCGGCCGCACCATGAAGACACGAGCCGCCGTTGCCTGGCAAGCCGGCAAGCCGCTGACGTTCGAGACCGTCGACCTCGAGGGGCCGAAGGCGGGCGAGGTGCTGGTCGAGGTCAAGGCCACCGGCATCTGCCACACCGACTGGTTCACGCTCTCGGGCGACGACCCGGAAGGCCTGTTCCCGGCGATCCTCGGCCACGAGGGCGCGGGCATCGTGCGCGAGGTCGGCGCCGGCGTGAGCTCGCTCGCCGCGGGCGATCACGTGATCCCGCTCTACACGCCGGAGTGCCGGCAGTGCAAGTTCTGCCTGTCGAGGAAGACCAACCTCTGCCAGAAGATCCGCTCGACGCAGGGCAAGGGACTGATGCCCGACGGCACCAGCCGCTTCTCGATCGGCGGCAAGCCGCTGCTCCACTACATGGGTACCTCGACCTTCGCCAACCACATCGTCGTGCCCGAGATCGCGCTGGCGAAGATCCGGCCCGACGCGCCGTTCGACGTCGTCTGCTACATCGGCTGCGGCGTCACCACCGGCGTCGGCGCGGTGCTCTTCACGGCCAAGGTCGAGGCCGGCGCCAACGTCGTCGTGTTCGGCCTGGGCGGCATCGGCCTGAACGTGATCCAGG
>JANMCC010000290.1:0-6681 GCA_031360885.1 Burkholderiales bacterium
AGAAGTGCCAGAGCTGGGTGACGAGCGCGAACGCGGCCAGGTTGGCTGCCCCCAGCACCACGCCGGTGAAGAGCAGCGGCCTGAGGCGCGCATGGTCGGCGAGCCAGCCGCCGAGCAGCACCGAGAGCCAGGCGATCGCGGTCGTGAGCGTCAGCGAAAAGGCGATGTCGGCCCGGCTCCAGCCGAGGCCCTGCTCCAGCGGCACCATGAACAGGCCGAAGGTCGAGCCGAACAGCGCCGGCACGCTGAACACGAACACCGTGCCCGCGCCCGCGAGCACCCGCCAGGAGGCGGGCGAATCGAGGATGCGCGGGGCGGCGGGCAGCAAGGCGTCAGTAGTCGTAGCGCAGCGAGATCGTGTTGGTGCGGGGGCGCTGCAGGAAGTATTGCGCGAACGAACCGACGCCGGCCGGCGCGCCGGTGATGCTGAGCACGCCCTTCTGGTCGGTGAGGTTGGCGATGCCGACGCCGACGGTCCAGTTCTGGCGCACGAAACTTAAGCCGAGGTCGACCGTGTCGTAGGCGTCGGCGGGCTTGTTGCCGCCGAGGAACATGACGCGGTCGCCGACGTGCGTCCAGGTCGCGCTCGCCCGGCCCGACGAGTCCATCGGACCCTGGAAGCGGTAGCTGCCGTCGAGCACCGTCTGCACCTTCGGCGTGCCGGGCAGGCGCGAGCCCGAGGGCGCGGTCACCGAGGTCGGGCCGCCGGAAGGGATCTGCACGTCGGCGGTGGTCTTGGCGCTGACGTAGGCGAAGGCGGCGCCGAAGTCGAACGCTTCGTTCACGCGGTAGCGCAGGGCCGCCTCGAGGCCGATGCTGCGCGCCTTGCCGACATTGCCGATCGAGCTGCCCGGCAGGCCGTTGACCATCTCGAAGAAGGTGAACTGCGCGTCCTTCCAGTCGAGGTAGAAGGCCGTCAGGTCGACCTGCAGGCCGCGGGCCGGCACGAAGCGCACGCCGGTCTCGTAGTTCCACAGCGAGTCCGACTTGAACGGCGTGTAGCCCGGTGGCCCGTTGACGCCGCCGTAGCGGTAGCCCTTGGAGGCGAGCGCATACCAGAGGTTCTCGCCGAAGCGGTACTTGACGGTGACCTTGGGCGTGACGCCGTGGTCCTCGCCCTCGGGCAGGGTGTAGGCGGAGGGCGCGCCGAAGATCGTGCCGTCCTGCGAGCCGAAGGTCTTGGTGCGGTAGTAGCGGGCGCCGACGCCGGCGCTCCAGCCGTTGCCGAACGCGTATTCGGTGTCGGCGAAGATCGCTTTCTCGCTGCCGCCGCCTTCGCTCGTGAGGTCGACCAGGTCGGTGAGGCCGAACGCGCCCGAAGGATCGATCTGCTTGGCGGCGAAGCTGCCCTTGCTCTTCTGATAGAACACGCCGGCGACGTAGCTAAACGGGCCGCTGCCGTTGCTGGCGATGCGGATTTCCTGCGAAGTTGCGTGGTCCGAGCTCGACTGCGGCCGGAACACCTCGGGCAGCACCAGGCCGACGCTGGCGAACAGCTCGGTGTCGTCGATCAGGGCCTTGGTCTTGTTCTTCCAGTGGCCGGTGATCGAGGTCAGCGTCGCCGGGCCGAAGTTCCAGTCGACCGTGAGGCTGTAGAAGTCGTTCTGCACCTTGCGCGTGGAGTCGTTGGGCGCGGTGTGCTCGAGCTTGCTCTTGTCGGGCGAGACGCTGAAGGTGTCGCCCTGCTTCGTGTCCTGCGTGCTCGCCACCAGGGTGGCGACGACCTCGTTGATCGGCTTGACGGTGACGAGCACGCGCCCGCCAGTCTGGTGCACTTCGTTGGCGTCCTTGTTGCCGGTGCCCAGGTTGTCGATGTAGCCCGGGTCGCGCCGGTCGAAGAGGACGACGCGGATGCCCGCGGTCCCGGAAGCGAGCGGCGCGTTCAGCATCGCGAATTCGGAGAACTTGCCGTTGCCGCCGCTCGCGCTCGCGTACTCGCCCTTGACGCTGGCCTCGAACTGGCTCAGGTTGGGCTTGTTGAACAGGTAGCGCACCGCGCCGCCGAGCGAGCCCGAGCCGAACAGCACGCCCTGCGGACCGCGCAGCACCTCGATACGGTCGAGGTCGAAGGTGACCGGGTCCCAGACGATGCCCTTGCCATTCGCCGAGGCCAGCGGCACGTCTTCCAGGTACTGGCCGGTCGGCCCCTGTTGCGCGCCGCTGCCTTCGTTGGTGGTGCTGGTGCCGATGCCGCGGATCGTGATCGTGTTGCTGGAGATGTCGCCTTTGTTGAACTGCACGCCGGGGGCGAGCTTGAGCGCGTCTTCCTGGTCGCGCGCGCCGCGCCGCTCGAGGTCGCCGCCGTCGAGGACCGAGACGGTGCCGGCAACTTCGCGCTGCTTCTCCGCCCGCTTGTTGGCGGTGATCACCACCATGTCCATCTGCTGGAGGCCGCCTTCGGCCTTGGCCTCGGCACGCGACGGCGCCGACGCGGCGGTGGCGGGCGCCGCAGGCGGCGTCTGCGCCAGCGCCGGCACCAGCGGGGCCAGGCCCGCGGTCAGCGCGGCCCAGCGAGCGGCCCGGCGTCGGCGTCGGATGGAAGAAGCGGCGACTTCGGCGATGCGCGACATGGAGGCTCCCCACTGTTCGTTGTGGGAGCTACGTTAGGGCCGGCCGCTTCGAGCCAGCGTCGAGGTCGCACCGAAGATTTAGGCGGTCGCACGGCCGCCTCGACGCCCGAATCACTCGCGCACGCCGCGCGCCGGCAGGGGCAGGCTGAGCGGCGCACGATGCTGCCGGTAGGCGCGCGGCGCCATGCCGACACGATCGCGAAAGGCGGCGGCGAAGCTGCTCTGGTGCTCGTAGCCGACGCGCTCGGCGATCTGCGCGATCGTCAGGCTCGCCTCGAGCAGCAGCAGTTGCGCTTCGCGCACGCGCCGCTCCAGGCAGTAGTCGGCCATGGTGATGCCGAACGCCTCCTTGAACACCGCCTTCAGCTTGTTCTGGTTGGTGCCCAGCTCCTTCGCCAGGTCGGCGAAGAGCGGCGGACGGCGATAGTCGCGGTCGAGGCGCGCCATCGCCGCCTGCGCCAGGTCGAGATCGCGCCGCAGGTGCAGGGCGGTGCCGCGCAGGTGCGGCTGGGTCCACATGGCGTCGAGCGCGAACGCAGCCAGCTCGGCGACCCGGCCCGCCACCTGCACGACGCGCAGCTCGCCGTGCAGCCGGGTGTCGAGCGTGTCGGCGATCAGGGCGGCGACGCGATGGTCGACCGGGAACGAGGCGATGCGGCCGATCGCCGCTTCGTCGGCGAGCGCGTCGCGCACCTCCGTCGGCAGGTCTTCGCTTTCCAGGCCGTAGCGGGCGGCGAAGCTCGAGGCGCGGAAGATGCCGACGATGCCCTGCTGCCGCGAGCCGCCGGCGATGTCGACCGTCACCGGCAGCCCCTTGGGCATGCAGGCAAGCACGACCTCCGGCCGGTTGAACACCATCGGCGAGCGGCCGCCGTAGCGGAAGGTCACGTCGCAGGCGAGCGAGGCGCGCAGCATGATCAGCGGCTCGTCGGTGAGGTAGGCCCAGCGCGCCATGCGCGGCGGCACGCAGTTGACGACGTTGACCAGCGCGTCGTCGTCGAGGCGCAGCACGTCGACGGTGCCGCTGCCCGGCGCCTCCATGTACATCGTGCGGACGATGCTGCGCGAGAGCACGCGCGAGCCGCCCGCCTCCTCGGCCGCGCGCTGCCACTCGACCGCGAAATCGAGCGGAGACGGTGTGTGCCACTCCCGGCTGGCGGTCGACGACATTCGCCTGCTCTCCTAAATAACCGATGCCAAAGCCTAACCCCGGAACAGCGAGGCCGCTTAAGGTGCGGGCTCGCACAGAACAAGACATGGACAGCAAGACCGCGCCCGCCCTCGATTCTCCCGCCGCCGCGCTGCTGCGCGACAGCCTCGTCTGGGACCACCACACCTGCATGCCGCTGCGGCCGGACGACCCGTCGTTCCTGCCGCAGCTCGCGCGCCACAAGGCCGCCGGCTTCGACGCGGTGACCGTCAACGTCGGCTTCGGCGACATGGGACCCGAGGCGCATCTGCGCATGCTGGCGGCACTGCGCGGCTGGCTGAAGGCGCGGCCGGCCGAGTACGTGCTGATCGAGAGCGCCGACGACATCGAGCGCGCCCGCGCCAGCGGCCGGCTCGCGGTCGGTTTCGACATCGAGGGCGCCAACGCCATCGGCGAGCAGACCAGCCTGATCGAGCTCTACTACGACCTCGGCGTGCGCTGGATGCTGCTCGCCTACAACCAGGGTAACCGGGTCGGCGGCGGCTGCCAGGACGACGACGGCGGCCTCACCGCGTTCGGCCGCGAAGTGATCGCCGAGATGGAGCGCGTGGGCATGCAGCTCTGCCTCAGCCACACCGGCCATCGCACCGCGCGCGAGGCGATGGCGATCGCGACCCGGCCGGTGATCTTCTCGCACAGCAACTGCGCGGCGCTGCATCCGCATCCGCGCAACATTTCCGACGCGCTGATCCGCGCCTGCGCCGCCGGCGGCGGCGTGGTCGGCATCAACGGCGTCGGCATCTTCCTCGGCAACAACGACACCTCGAGCGAGACCTTCGCGCGCCACGTCGACCACGCGGTGCAGCTCGTCGGCCCGGCGCACGTGTCGATCGCGCTCGACTACGTGTTCGACGTCGCCGAGCTCGAGGAGTATTCGAAGACCATGCGCCACACCTTTCCGGCGGGCCTGGGCTACGAGCTGGGCCCGCGCTTCGTACCGCCCGAGCAGATCGGCGAGATCGTCGCAACGCTGCAAGCGTGGGGTTATTCCGATGACGACCTGAAGGCGATCCTGGGCGGCAACCTGATGCGCCTGGCGCGCACGGTCTGGAAGCCATGAACGGCACCCCGCAGCAGCAGCTTGCCGACCTGGCGGAGCGCTACTGGCAGTTCGAGTGCGAGGAGACGCCGCTGGCGGCGGCGCTCGCCAACGTGCCGCTGCCCGACGCCACGCTGTTTCGCGAATCGGCGGCGGACTGGGCGCGCCGCGACCGGCGCGCCGCCGGGTTGCTGCAAGCGCTGGGCGAGATCGACGAAGGCGCGCTCGCCGGCCAGGAACTGGCGACGCACCGGCTGCTGCGGCGCGAGCTCGATGCCGTGCGCAGCCACCACGCGGCGCAGGCGCACCTGCGGCCGTGGCTGTTTCCGCTCGGCCCCGACTTCCTCGCCGTTTACTGGGCCAATTCGACCGCGATCGCCGACGCCGCCGATGCGGCGCGCTACCTCGAGCGACTGCGCACGCTGCCCGCCTTCTGGCGCGACGTCGAGGCCAATCTCGCCGCCGGCGCGGCGGCCGGCTTCGGCTGGCCCCGCGCGGTGCTCGCTTGCGCCCTGGCCGGAGCGCGCGCCGGGCTCGCCGGCGAGGTCGGCGCGAGTCCCTTCCTTGGCCCCTTCCATCGCTCGGCGGCGAAGGCGCAGGCGGCCGTGGCAGCGGCCGCGCTGCGCGCCGAAGCGGTCGTCGCCACCGAGCTGCGGCCGGCGCAGCAGGCCTATGCCGAGGCGCTCGAGCGGCTCCACGCCGGCGCCCGCGACAGCCTCTCGTGCGCCGACACCCCCGAGGGCCGCGAGTACTACCGCGCCATGGTCCGGCACTTCACGACGACCGCGATCGAGCCGGACGAGGTGCACGTGCTCGGCCTCGCCGAAGTCGAGCGCATCGGCCGGGCGATCGAGGCGGTGGCTGCCGAAGCGGGCTACGCCGGCGACGTGGCCGGCTATCGCCGCTTCCTGTCGACCGACCCGCAGTTCGTCTCGCCCTCGGCCGAGGCGCTGCGCGAGACGATGGAGAGCCTGTGCAAGCGGATCGACCGGCAGATCCCGAAGTTCTTCGGCCGCATTCCACGCATGACCTACGGGCTCGAGTCGATTCCCGAGGCGGCCTCGGCGGCGATGCCGCCGGCTTACGCGCAGCCGAGCCCCGCCGACGGCTCCGCGGCGGGCGTGTTCTGGGTGAGCGGCCTGCCGGCGAAGTGCCCGAGCTACCTGCACGTGCCGATCGCGGTGCACGAGGCATGGCCGGGCCACCTGATGCACATCGCCCTGATCCAGGAGGCGACCGGGCTGCCGACGTTTCGCCGCCACGGCGCCGTCAAGTACACGGCCTGCGTCGAGGGCTGGGCGCTCTATTGCGAATCGCTCGCCGAGGACATGGGCCTCTACCTCACGCCGCACCAGCGCTACGGCCGCCTCGAGATGGAGCTCTGGCGCGCGGTGCGCCTCGTCGTCGACACCGGCATCCACTGGCACGGCTGGAGCCGCGAGCAGGCGATCGAAACGATGAGCGGCCGCCTCACGCTCGCGCCGGAAACCATCGCCGGCGAGGTCGACCGCTACGCCGGAATGCCGGCGCAGGCGCTCGGCTACCAGATCGGCAACCTCTCGCTGCGCGCACTGCGCAGCCGTGCCGAGGCGACGCTCGGCGACCGCTTCCGGCACCGCGACTTCCACGACGCAGTCACCGGTGCCGGCGCGGTGACCTTGCCGGTGCTCGAAGGCCTGGTCGACGAATGGCTGGCGTCCGTTCGGGCGGCGGCGCCCGTACCCGCGAGCTGAACGCGCCGCCGCGACGCCGTGCGCACGGTCAGCCCCGCGAGCGCGCCTCCTCCTGCGCCAGGTACTGGTGCACGAAGGCGATCGCCATGCTGCCCTCGCCCACCGCCGAAGCGACGCGCTTGACCGGGC
>JANMCC010000293.1:0-54957 GCA_031360885.1 Burkholderiales bacterium
CCCGCCCGGGGGCAGCTGGGCGGATCGCCATGCGGTTTCGCGAGGAACTCCATGCGATCGAGGCCGTCGTGGCCGGTCAAGGCGTGGCGATCTGCAGCGACCTGCTGGTCCGGCACGAGTTGTCCGAAGGCCTGCTCGCTCGACTGTCCTCTGTGACCTTGGAGGGCTACAGTCTGTACCTTGTCACGCTTCCAGAGCAAGCGACCGTCGGTAGCGTCAAGAACTTCTGCGCATGGATGCGAAGAATGTTCTCGACGAGTGCCGAGCCCGGCTCTGAAACGGGCTCGGGCATCCTTGAGGTACCGTAGTTCCCGCCCTGCCGTCACTCTTGCGGATCGATGTTCCGCTGCCACGAGCGGGTCGAGCCCTGTCGAGGACGTGATTGCACGGTCGGTCGGCATTCGGCCGACAACTTGAAGGCACCACACGCCGCGAACCAGCCTCTGGGCAATGTCAGCTCATGGCCGACTGCCGGTACAGGCGGACGGCAGCTTCGGAGCAGGTCAGCTCGCCTCGGAGCTCGGACTTTCCGTAATCGTGCCGCTGTCGAGTCAGCGTCGCCGAACTCGCCGGCCTTCCAGGAAGCTGCCTGTGGTGGATACGGACAGCCGGCCATCAAGAGTCGTTCACCACTTCCTGCTTTCAGGCTGGCCAACTCGTGCGGACGCCTGAGGACGCTGTCGCCGCCATTCGAGGTACCGTCACGCCTTCATGGGATGACAACGCGCCCAGACTCTTTGACCAAGCGTTGCCACGCACCGTCCAACGGTTCGCAGGCTGGCTCTTGCGACAGCTTGTCGACGAGCGGTGTGGGAAAGTCCAGGCGCCGAGCCGTTCCCGCTCCAAGCTCGTCGTTTGCTGCGCGCCTTTCCGACCCCTACCGCCAAGCCGCGGCATGCTCCTCCGCGAAATTTTCGAATCGCCGCGGCGCGTGCCCGGTAATGGCTTGCACGTCAGGGCTGATTCCCGCGGCCCACCCCTGGCGATACACGTAGGCCAGGCTGCTGTACAGCGCGATCTGCGCCTCGGATAGGCCCCAGCCACGCATCGTCGTCTCGGCCTGCTCGGCCGAGATCGCCTCGTAGGCAATCGGATGCCCGACAGCCTGACCGATCACCTCCAGCTGGCGCGCCGTGCTCAGGGCTTCACCGCCCGTGAGCGTGTAGGTCTTGCCAGCGTGCAGCGACGGATCGGCCAGCACGATCGCCGCGACCTCGGCGAGGTCGCGCACATCGACCGTGCTGAACGCGCCGTCGCCGTTCGCCGCCGCGTAACGCCCGCCCTTGATCGAGCCGGCGGAGTAGGTCACCCAGTTCTGCATGAAGCCGGCAGGGCGCAGCAACGTCCAGGCGACGCCGCTGTCCTCCACGAGCGCGTCGATGCGGCCCTGTAGGTCAGCGATCGCCACCGCGCTGCCCGCCTGCGCCCCCGCGCCCGATGAGCGGACGATGTGCTTCACGCCCGCGGCCTTGGCGGCTTCGACCGCGTTGCCTGCGAGGTCGACGCTGTCGGGCGTGAACGGAAAGAGAAGGAAAAGCGTGTGCACGCCGGCGAAAGCCGTGCGCAGGCTGGCCGCGTCAGCGAAGTCGCCGAACACCGCGGGCCGGCCCGCGACGGTGGCGCCCGCCTTGCTGCTCATCGCAGCGAATTCGATGTTGCGGGCCTGCAGCTCTGCAACGAGCGCGGTCCCGACGGTGCCCCTGGCACCGGTGATGAGAAGGGGAGAGGTCATGTCGTCCTTGTGGTGGGTGGCGATGCCGCACTCTAGGCACAGCTCGCACCTCCGCAAAGGCATAGGATGGACATAGATCAACAACCGGCGGTTGACAATGTCCGTGCGCAACCTGCAAGGCCTCACGTCCTTTCTCGAGGCGGCGAGCGCCGGCAGCTTTACCGCCGCGGCCACTCGGCTGGAGCTGAGCGCCGCCGCGGTCAGCAAGAACATCTTGAAATTGGAGCGGGAGCTCGGAGTGCGCCTCTTCAACCGGCACACCCGTCGAATTCGTTTGACTGCGGAGGGCGAGCGCTTTGTCGGACCGGCCCGTGAGGCGCTGCGTGCGCTCGACGATGCGCTGGCCGGCGTATCGCAGGGAAAGGGCGAGGTCTCCGGGCGGGTGCGCATATCGGTCGGCAGCTCGTTCGGTCGTGACCACGTGCTGCCTGTCGTGCCCAGGCTGCTCGCCGCGCATCCGAGGCTGGAGATCGAGGTATCGCTCGACAACCGCACCGTCGATCTGGTGGCCGAGGGCTTCGACATCGGCATCCGCGGCGGCACCGCGCGCGACTCGTCGCTCGTCTCGCGCCGCGTGTGCGCGCTGCCCCTGGTGCTGCTCGCGTCGCCCGCGTATCTGGCGCGTCACGGCACGCCGCGCAGCGCCAACGAGCTTGTACAGCACGACCTCATTGGCGTGCGCTTCGCCGACGGCCGCAGCGCCACCTGGCCGCTGCGGCCGGCGCCGCGAAAGGCGGCGGTGCACTGGACCCCTACGGCCCGCACGTGGATGAGCGACCCGGCGGCCCAGCTCGACCTCGCGCGTGCGAACGCCGGCATCGTTCAGGTCGCCTTGCACCACGCCGCTGCGGACCTGGCCGCCGGCCGTCTCGTGCGCCTGCTGCCGGACCTGCACGACCCAGAGTACCGGGAGATCCACCTGCACTATCCGCACCGCCAGTTTCTCGGCCTGCGCGTGCGCGTGGTGGTCGATGCGTTGCTGGAAAGCTTTGCGGCGAGCGAGGCGCTGCACTGGCGGCCGCAAGGCTGGTCGCCGGCCCTCCGGAAGGGCGCCGTGCCGTGAGCCGGGTGCCCCAGGCTCCGTGAGGTTTCCGGCTCGTCGTTCGGCGAGGAGCTCGATCGCCGCCGCCACGCGGCTGCACACCTTGAATTCTTCTCGCCCCATAAAGCGTGGACCAGACACACACGTCGACCGATGTTCGAGAGGGGCCGGGAAGCAGCAGTGCTTCGCGGCCGCAAACCAGGCAGGGCTGCTTTCGGCCACAAGCCGTCGCTACCGACCGACAGCTTTCGGGCAGTTCGCTTGACATCGCCGCCTACGGCGACCGGGAGCCCCATGGTGCCTAGAGATTGCCGCCGCTAGGGTCGAAGCAAATGGTCCGGAAGTCTGCTTCACAGGTCATGTGCATTCGCTACAAGGTTACCCGTGCCAGCGTCGCCGCCTACGTTGACACTCGCCGCGGTCCTATCCGTCGCGCCACATCGCTCCGAGATGATCGCTGACGGACTAGCAGAGGCAACGAACATGCGCACCTCATCCTCACACATCCTCATCGTCGAGGATGACGGCGACTTGCTTGAGGTCCTGAAGCTTGTCCTTGAGGACGAAGGTTACCGGGTCAGCACGGCGGAAGGTGGTGCTGACGCTTTGTCGTTCGCCGCTCTGGAGAAGGTAAACCTCGTCTTGCTGGACATTGCGATGCCAGGCATCAGCGGCATTGAAGTGGCCAAGCAACTGCGTGCGAATCCCCGCACCGCGAACATACGGCTCGCCATTCATACTGGCAGGGCTGCCGCAGACGTTCGTGAACAGTTCACCGACTACGACGCCTTTATCGCCAAGACCGAAGACGTTCCAGAGTTGGTCGCAGCAATCAAGGCTGCCCTTGAGCAGTCCACACGCACGCCTCCAATTGCCGCATCCGCCTAATAAGCGTCCTAAGGCGGGCGACGAGGCTTGGCGGAGTCCGGCCCCCGAGTTGACCGCTGAGCGAACGTCTGACGTCAAGACGGCACGCTGCCGACGCATCGGGTCGCCCCCGTGGGCGCACTATGGGATCAGGTCCCTCTAACGTAGTCCGACGAATCTACGCGTCCAGCCCAACCCCGTGACTGCTGCCCAAGTATCCACGCAGATCCGTGTCGACGAGCCGTCGCGCAACTACGTCCTCGGCGCCCTGTTGATTTCCGCCACGCTGCTCTGGCTCGCTTTGCGCTTCGATCTCCTTCCGGCGTTGCTGGCCGGCCTCTTGGTGTTCGAGATCGTGCACGTGCTGACGTTACGCCTGCCATTCGTGCGCGAGCCTCGTGCCCGATTGCTGGCGGTCACGTTCCTTGTCGTGGTGGTCGTTGGCCTGTTCAGTCTGGCGATCTTCGCGTCGATTCTCTTTTTTCGCAGCGAAACGGGCGGCTGGGTCGTCCTCCTCAGGAAGTCGGCCGACGTCATCCAGAGCTGGCGCGGCCTGATGCCGGCGTGGATCGTGGCCTCGCTGCCCACCGACGCCGAGGGCCTGCAGGCGAGCATGCTCACTTGGCTCAAGGAGCACCTCGCCGCTGTGCAGACCTTCGGCCAGGAAGGCACGAAGATCCTCGTGCGAATCGTTATCGGCATGGTCATTGGAGCCTTAGTCGCGCTGCAACAGGCCGACCCGCCGGTCCCGCACCGGCCGCTCGCTCGAGCGCTTGTCAATCGGGCGACTCGCTTCGGCGAAGCCTTCCGGCGCATCGTCTTCGCGCAGGTGCGCATCGCCGCCGTCAACGCGTTGTTGACCGCTGTCTACCTAGCGGTCGTCTTGCCCCTGCTCGACATTCACCTGCCACTCGTCAAGACAATGATCGCGGTGACTTTCCTAGCTGGGTTGATTCCGGTCTTTGGCAACCTGATTTCAAATGCGGTCATCGTCATCGTCAGTCTGAGCGTCTCGCCCTACGTAGCGCTAGGCTCGCTGGCTTATCTCATCGCCATTCACAAGCTGGAATACTTCCTCAATGCTCGGCTGGTGGGCTCACAGATCCAGGCACGCGCGTGGGAGCTCTTGATCGCCATGCTCCTCATGGAGGCCGCGTTTGGCATCGCCGGCCTCATCGCCGCGCCGATCTACTACGCCTATCTGAAGGACGAGCTGTCGGCCGCCGGCTGGATATAGGGCGTCGCACCGACGAGGGTCAGCTGCCGGCCATCAAGCGACATTCGTCCCTGACGCGGAAAGCCGACCTTCAAGGCGGAGAAGCGGCCCGCAGCAAGCGTCGCCGCTGCAGCACCGGGCAGCCGGTCTGCGCTATGGCAGATGTTCGTTCTGAAGCGAAGGTGAGGCTCGCGACCGGCCAATTCCTCAAATTTCTCCACCCGAGTATTTGGTGAGCTCCTTCGCAGGTTTGGATCGAGCTCTACCCGGCATTGCCGTGCTCGGCCCAGGCCGCCGTGATCTCGCGATGCAGCGGCGACAGCGTCAGGATCCGCTCGCGCGTTTGCGGGTCGGCGATGTGCCGCAGCCTGTCGTCCAGCCCGTTCCTGGCCAGCATCAATTGACTCGCCGCGCGCGCATCGCCGGCGGCATCGAGCACGCGCCAGGCCGCCATGCGTGCGGCCAGGCCCTCGTCCGATGCAGGCAGCGTGCCCGAGGCTTCGAGGACCGGCATCTCGATCTCTATCAGGCTCGTCGCCTGCGAGAGATTGCCTTCGGCGCGCCAGGTGTCGGCGATCAAGATCCGAATGGCACGCATGTCGTGCTCGAGATCGGGCTTGGCATAGGCATCGTGTGCACGCTGGTACAGCGCGCGTGCTTCGGCATGGCGGCCGGCGGCCGCCAGCGCGGCGGCGGCGAGGCCGAGCGCGAAGCCCTCGTGCTGGCTGCTGCCGAGTTTCGCCATCGCGGCGGCCCCCTCCTGGGCTAGTGCGGCTGCGTCTTCGAGGCGGCCTTCCAGCAGCGCGATCTCGCCGCGCTTGGTGGAAACCGCGGCCAGCAGCACCGCCTGGCCGACCCGACCCGCCGTGTCGGCCATCGCTTCGACGTGTTCGCGTGCCAGCGGCAGATCGAACCGACGCAGCGCCAGGACGACGAGCCAGTCGTGGCAGCCGGCGAGCACCCGCAGGTGATGCTTGGCTCGGGCCATCGCCAGTGCCTCTTGAAGGCCGGCGAGCGCGGCATCCAGCTCGTTCTTCTCCAGCAGGACGGTCGAAAGCATCGTCAGCAGCATCGGCACGTAGAAGTCGTCCCGCGGGCGTTTCATCTCGACGGCTGCCTGCCGCGCCCAGTGCAGGCCGCGACGAAAGCGGGCTTCGGATTCATCGAGCCGACCACGCTGCAGCAGCAGCCACGCGAGCTCGCCTCCGGCCAGCGCTGCGGCGCGCGCATGCCCGCATCGCTCGGCCACGTCGACGGCCTGCACGGCCAGCGCCTCCGCTCGCGTCAGGTCCCCCACACGGTCGGCGTGCAGCGCCCGGCTGGCAAGCGCTGGCGCCCGCACCTCGTCGTCGTCCAGCGACTCGGCCAGGCGCCACCAGTCATCGAGCGCGCGTGCCTGGAGCGGGCGGTCGCCGATGAGGTCGGCCGTTGATGCCTGGAGCTCGTGGATGTCGGCACGACGCCGACTCTCGAGCTCGGGCATCGCCAGCAGGCGCTCGGCCAGGGCCAGGGTCATCGAGTTGGCAAAGCGATCCTTGGCCGCCCGCGCGGCGCGCTCGAGCCAGTCGATGGCACGCGCCGTGTCGCCGGCACGCTGGTAATGGTCGGCCGCCAGTGCCAGATACTCGGCCGCGCGGTCACCCACGCGTTCGGCGAGCCACAATGCAGCGCGCGCGTGGCCGCTTCGACGTTCGGCCCTGAGCAACGTGTCGTAGGTGACCTGGTGCAGCAGGTGGTGGTGGAAGTTCTCTTCGCGCGTTCCCTCGAAGGTGCTCTCCGGCCGCGCTTGCACCATCGCCTTGTCGCGCAGCGCCGGCAGGGCCCGGGTGGCGTCGGCGTCGAGCGCGCTCAGCGCCTCGTCCCAGAACACGGGGCCGACGATGCTCGCCGCCTGCAGCGCGCGCCTCTCGGCGGCCGCCAACGCGTCCAGCCGCGCTTGCAGCACGCCGATCAAGGTGCCGGGAATGCGCGCGGCGACGAGCCGCTCGGGGCGCACGCACCAGGGATCGCCGGCCGTGTCGATGACGCCGTCGTCGATCAGCATCAGCACCAGCTCCTCGGCGTAATAAGGGTTGCCTTCGGCCTGCGCGTCCAGCTGGCTCAGCAAAGACTCGGGCGGATGGGCCACCCGCTGCAGCAGCTTGCGCATCAGCGTCTGTCGTTCGGAGTCCGTCAACGGTGCGAGGGTGAGCGTCTCGTGGCGCTCCCAATCCCGGCCCCAGTCGACGCGCCGCTCGAGCAGGGCCGGGCGCGCCGCCAACACGAGCAGCAGCGGCAGCTCGAAGCGCGCGCGCAGCTGAACAAGCGCATCAAGCGAGGCGTCGTCGGCCCATTGCAGATCGTCGAGCAGCAGCACCACCGGGGAGCCGTCGCTTGCCGCCAAGCGCTGCAGCCAGGTGGCGAACGCGGCGAGCGCGCCGTCGCGCAGCAGGCGGGCGTCGCGCACGAAGCCGGCGAGCCGCGGACTGGCCGAGAAGTCGAGGCCGATCAGCTGGCCCAGCATCTCCGCCTGGCGCAGCGCCGCCTCCTCGCCGTCGGCGGCGAAGAAGCGTTGCAGCCCCTGCACGAATCGCGAGCGGGCGGCATCGGCGCTGTCGCTGTCGGCGATTTGCAGCCGCCACGCCAGCAGGTCGCGCAGCAGGCCATAGGGCTGCTGCGTTGCACCCGGATGGGAACGCCCCAGCACCAGCCAACAGCGCTGGGTGTGCAGATCGAGACGGTGCTGCAGCTCGTGCAGCAGCCGGCTTTTACCCAGGCCGGCGTCGGCGATCAAGGTCGCCGATTGCAGGCCGCCGCCCGCCGCGATGCGCTCGAAGGCGGCCACCAGCCGCGCCAGCTCGGCCTCGCGGCCGACGAGCGCGGTCTCGATGTCGCCGATGCCGCGGCCCGTCGCCCGGAACGTGCGCGGCCGTGCCGCCAGCACGAGGTAGGTGGCGAGCGGCTCGTCCTGACCCTTGACCTGCAGCGGCGGCTGCGCCTGAACCTCGAAGATGCCGCGCACCTGGCGCCAGGTGTCGTGGCTGATGCGCAGGGCGCCGACAGGCGCGCTCTGCTCCATTCGCGCGGCGATGTTCACCGTGAAGCCGCGGATCGTGCCTTCCTCGTCGACGCCGCCGCCGAGCAGCACCAGGCCGGTGTGGGCGCCGACGCGGATGTCGAAGCCGGCGACGCCGTGCTCGCGCTGTACCTTCGCGGCATGCTCGTGCGCCGCCGCCAGCAAGGCCAGGCCCGCGCGCACCGCGCGTTCGGCATCGTCTTCGCGCGATCGGTCGGCGCCGAAGGCCGCGAGCACGCTGTCGCCGGCGTACTGGAGCACGCGCCCGCCATGCTCGTCGACGATAGCGGCGAAGCGCTTCAACGCGCCGTCCATCACATCGAGCAGGTCTTCGGGGTCGAGCTGTCGCGTCAGCGTCGTCGAGCCCACCACGTCCAGGAACAGCACCGTGACCTGGCGCCTCTGCGGTGGCGCGGCGGCGGAGTGGGCATAGCTCACCGACGGATTATTGCTGCCATACCGCCCCTCGCACCAGAGCCATCGCCCCCGAATGAGACCAATAACAAGGAGCGGCGACGAGGGAGGAAAGAAGGCCTCATGTGACAGGAAGCCAAGGAACCAACGGTCGCGAGGTTACTGCCGGCTCTATGTGCGCGGCTGAAATTTGTGGCGCCACGGCCGACGCGCTGGGAATGTCGCCTCTGGAATTCGTCAGAGTTCCAAGATCCGCTTGCTCGCCTGGCACACCGCAGGTCGGCTCTTGCCGCGGACGACGGGGAAGCCAATGTCGGCGACCGCCCTCATGGCGCGTTTGTCCAACGGTGTGGTGGTTCCCGGTGGCCCTCGAAGGCAGATCACGACCGGCTGGTCTTGCTTATTTGGAACGGCGGCAATGGGTCGATCTGCGACATTCATGAGGTCACAGAAGCGTGCCTCTTTCCGGTCCGGTCCGCCCCAGCTGGGGGTATCCGTTGGGGTATTGGCCGGATAAGGGGGAGGGCAGGCGAGGCATGAAGAGGCTTGCGGAGCCTATTTCCATTGACCCCAGCTCCACCAGAACGCACCCGAGCTCAGGCGACGCCCGCTCGCTCGAGCATCGCGTGCAACAGCACGTTGCCGCCGGCAGTGATGTGCTCGGGCTGGGCGTCTTCGATTTCGTTGTGGCTGATTCCGTCCTTGCACGGGATGAAGATCATTCCGGCCGGTGCGAGCCGGGCCATGTAGACCGCGTCGTGGCCGGCGCCGGAGACCGCGGGCATGTTCGAGTAGCCGAGCTTCTTTGCTGCGCTGGCGACCGCGTCGACACAATCAGCATGGAAGGCCTGTGCCGGATACGACGAGACCAGGTCGATCTGGATCGGCAGCCCGGACTCGGCGGCGAGCTTCGCGGCGACGCCGCGGATGTCGGCATCCATCGCATCGCAGAGCGCGTCGTCGGCGTTGCGCAGGTCGATCGAGAACTTGACACGGCCGGGTATGACGTTGCGGCTGTTCGGATGCACGCTCACCATGCCGACCGTGCCGCGGCCGTGCGGCGGATGGCGGTGCGCGCAGGCCACCACTTCCAGCATCAGCTTCGCGGCGACCTGCAGCGCGTCCTTGCGCAGTGCCATGGGCGTCGGCCCGGCATGCGCTTCCATGCCGGTGACGGTGCAGTCGTACCAGCGGATGCCGAGCACGCCGGTGACCACGCCGATCGTCTTGTCGTTGTCCTCGAGCACCGGCCCCTGCTCGATGTGGGTCTCGAAGTAGCAGCCGATGGGATGCGCGCCGGGCTCTTCCGTGCCGACGTAGCCGATGCGCTCGAGCTCGTCCTTCACCGACTTGCCCTCGGTGTCCTTGGCGGCGTACGCGTGCTCCAGCGTGAAGGCCTTGGCGAACACGCCCGAGCCCATCATCACCGGCACGAAGCGCGAGCCTTCCTCGTTGGTCCAGAACGCGACTTCGATCGGCGCCTCGGTCACGACGCCGTGGTCGTTGAGCGTGCGCACGACCTCGAGGCCGGCGAGGACGCCGTAGTTGCCGTCGAACTTGCCGCCGGTCGGCTGGGTATCGATGTGGCTGCCGGTGACCACCGGCGGCAAGGCGTCGTTGCGGCCGGCGCGGCGCATGAAGCCGTTGCCGATCTTGTCGATCACGACCGACATGCCGGCTTCGCGTGCCCACCGCGTGACCAGATCGCGGCCCTGCTTGTCGAGGTCGGTGAGCGTCAACCTGCAGACGCCGCCCTTCGGCGTGGCGCCGATCTTGGCCAGCTCCATGAGCGAGGCCCAGAGGCGGTCGCCGTCGATCCGCAATTCGCTCACGTTCTCCTTGCGCGGCTTGGCTTTCATGTCCATGCGAGTCTCCTTACGCGGCGCGGGCGAGGGGAGGGACGGCGTCGGCGCGCTCTACCGGCGTCGCCGTCTGGTCCTTGACCCGCTTGGCGGTCGCATCGAAGTTCGGGCCGAACGGCGGCCGCCTGATGTAGCGCCCGGCGCCCATCACGGCGCGCAGGTCGCCGTCGGCCCAGACTATTCTGCCCTGGCTCAGCGTGTGCGTCGCGTTGCCGCGGACGGTGCGGCCCTCGAAGATGTTGAAGTCGCCCTTCGAGAACTGCGACTTCGCCGAGATCGTCTTCGTTGCCTGGGCGTCCCAGAGCACGAGGTCGGCGTCGGCACCCGCGACAACGCAGCCCTTCTGCGGATAGAGATTGAAGAGCTTGGCGCAGTTGGCCGAAGTGATCGCGACGAATTCGCTCGGGGTCAGGCGGCCGGTGTTGACGCCGGCGTCCCAGATGACGCGCATCCTGTCCTCGATGCCGCCGGTGCCGTTCGGGATCTTGGTGAAGTCGTCCTTGCCGTTGGCCTTCTGCGGCGCGCAGAAGACGCAGTGGTCGGTCGCGGTGGTGTGCAGCTGGCCGGACTGCAGGCCGCGCCACAGGAACTCCTGGTGCTCCTTGGGACGGAATGGCGGGCTCATGACGTAGGCCGCAGCCGTTTGAAAGTCGGGATGGCGGTAGACGCTGTCATCGACGACGAGGTGGCCGGCAAGCACCTCGCCGTAGACCCGCTGGCCCTTCGCCCGCGCTCGCGCGATCGCCTCGGCCGATTCGATGCAGCTGACGTGAACGATGTAGATCGGCACGCCGAGCACACCGGCGATGGCGATGGCGCGGTTGGCCGCTTCGCCCTCGACCATCGGCGGGCGCGACAACGGGTGTCCTTCGGGGCCGGTGATGCCCGACTTCAGCACCTCCTGCTGCAGCAGGAAGACGAGCTCGCCGTTCTCGGCATGCACCGTCGGCATCGCGCCGAGCTCGAGCGCACGCTTGAAGCTGTTCACCAGCGTCTCGTCGTCGCACATGATGGCGTTCTTGTAGGCCATGAAGTGCTTGAAGCTGTTGATGCCTTCGTCGCGCACCAGCGTTCCCATGTCGGCGTGCACGCCTTCGCTCCACCAGGTCACCGCGACGTGGAAGCCGTGGTCGCTGGCCGACTTCTCGGCCCAGCCGCGCCACATGCGGTAGGCGTCCATCAGCGGCTGCTTCTGGTCGGGGATGACGAAGTCGATGATGCTGGTCGTGCCGCCGCTGAAACCGGCTGCCGTGCCGGTGAAGAAGTCGTCGGCCGCGGTCGTGCCCATGAACGGCAGCTGCATGTGCGTGTGCGGGTCGATGCCGCCGGGCATCACGTAGCGGCCACCGGCATCGAGCGTCTCGCTGCCGGCGGGCACATCGAGATTCGTGCCGACGGCGGCGATCCTGCCGCCGTCGCACAGCACATCGGCACGGAATTCGCGATCGGCGTTGACGACGGTGCCGCCGCGGATCAAGAGCTGGGTCATCGGGGTCTCCGGAAGGAAGAAGGCAGGCCAAAGGCGGGAGGGTGCAACGCGTCTCGCCCGGCGTCAAGCCGGAACCGCCGGCCGCCGCATTGGATTGTTCGGGTGCGTCGTCCAGTCGGCCGCCTCGGCGGCGACGCGCCGGCCGGTGCGGGCATCGATCTCGCCCGGCGCGAGGGTGCGCAGCGTGATGCACTCGTCGACCGGGCAGACCGTCACGCACAGGTTGCAGCCGACGCATTCGTCGTCCTTGACCGCGTAGTAGCGCTTGCCGTCGCGGCTCGCCGTGATCGCCTGGTGCGACGTGTCTTCACAGGCGATATGGCAACGCCCGCACTGGATGCACTTGCTCTGGTCGATCACCGCCTTGCTGATCGCGTTGAGGTTGAGGTACTGCCAGTCGGTGATCGTGGGTAGCGCCCGGCCGCGGAAGTCGTCGATCGTGCGAAAGCCCATCGCGTCCATGTACTCGGAGAGTCCGTCGCTCATCTCCTGGACGATCTTGAAGCCGAACGCCATCGCCGCGGTGCAGACCTGGACATTGCCCGCACCGAAGGCGATGTAGTCGAGCGCGTCGCGCCAGCTGGCGATGCCGCCGATCCCCGAGACCGGCATGCCGGCCGTCTCGGGCGCGCGGCCGATCTCGGCCACCATGTGCAGGGCGATCGGCTTGACCGCCGGGCCGCAGTAGCCGCCGTGCGAGCCCATGCCGCCGGTCGACGGGCTCATCGCCAGTGTTGCCGGATCGACGCCCATGATCGAGTTGATGGTGTTGATGAGCGAGACCGCGTCGGCGCCGCCGCGCTTGGCGGCAGCCGCCGGCTGCCGGATGTCGGTGACGTTGGGAGTGAGCTTGACGATCACCGGCAGCCGGCTGTGCTGCTTGCACCACGCCGTGACCATCTCGATGTACTCGGGCACCTGACCCACCGCCGCGCCCATGCCGCGCTCGCTCATGCCGTGCGGGCAGCCGAAATTGAGCTCGACGCCGTCGGCGCCGGTGTCCTCGACCCGCGCCAGGATCGCCTTCCAGGCGCTCTCGGTGCACGGCACCATCAGCGAGACGACGAGCGCCCGGTCGGGCCAGCGACGCTTGACCTCGGCGATCTCGTCGAGGTTGGTCTGCAGCGGCCGATCGGTGATGAGCTCGATGTTGTTGAAGCCGAGCATGCGCCGGTCGGGCGTGAGCAGCGCGCCGTAGCGCGGGCCGTTGACGTTGACGATCGGCGGCCCGTCTTCGCCGAGTGTCTTCCAGACCACGCCGCCCCAGCCGGCCTCGAAGGCGCGGTGGACGTTGTAGGCCTTGTCGGTGGGCGGCGCCGACGCGAGCCAGAACGGATTCGGGCTGGCGATGCCGGCGAAGGTGTTGCGCAGGTCGGCCATCAGCGGCTCCTTCAGGCGGGGTTCGCGGCGGCGGCGCGGGCGCCGGTGCCCAGGGCGGCGTGGATCGACAGCGCGGCACGCTTGCCGTCCTCGACCGCCTCGACGGTGAGATCGCGGCCGCCGGCGCGACAGTCGCCGCCGGCCCAGAGACCGGCGACGCCGGTGCGGCCGTCGGCGTCGGCGACGACGCGGCCGCCTTCGAGCGCCAGGCCGGCGCCGGCCAGAACGCCGTCGTCCAGCTTCTGGCCGATCGCCTTCATGACCATGTCGGCAGCGAACACGGCCTCCCCGGCGGGACTCCTGGCGAAGCGCACGGCGGTGACGTGGCCGCCGCCGGCGCCCTCGATCGCCACGGGTGCGAGGTGGTGGTGGATCGTGACGCCGTGGGTCTGCGCCCAATGCTGCTCTGCCGCCGACGCCGACATCTGCTCGGGGCCGCGCCGATAGACCATGTGCACGTCTTCGGCGCCGAGGAGCTTGCTCTGCACGGCGGCATCGACGGCGGTCATGCCGCCGCCGATGACGACGACGCGCCGGCCGATCGGCAGTGCCGCCGGGTCGCGTGCCGAACGCAGCTCGGCGATGAAGTCGACCGCGTCGCGCACGCCGGCGAGGTCCTCGCCCGGGATGCGCAGAGCGTTGGTGCGCGCCAGACCCAGGGCGAGATAGACCGCGTCGTAGTGCGCGCGCAGCGCGTCGAGCTTGGCGCTGCTGTCGAGGCGCCATCCGAGCTCGAGCGTGATGCCGCCGATCTCGAGCAGCCAGTCGATCTCCGCCTGGGCAAAGTCGCCGGCCATCTTGTACGTGGCCAGGCCGTATTCGTTGAGTCCGCCGCCGCGCGGCCGGGCGTCGTGGATCACCGCCTCGTGGCCGCGGCGGGCCAGGCCGAAGGCGCAGGCCAGGCCGGCCGGGCCGGCGCCGACGATGGCGATGCGCCGACCGGTCGCTTCGGCGCGCGTGAAGAGGGCGCTGACCGGTCGATCCATGACCGCATCGACGGCGTAGCGCTGCAGCCGGCCGATCTCGACCGGCTTGCCCTGCTGTGCCACCCGCACGCAGACCTGCTCGCACAGCTCCTCGGTCGGGCAGACGCGGGCGCACGTGCCGCCGAGCGGATTGGCTTCGAGGATGGTGCGCGCCGCACCGCGCAGGTTGTCTTCGCCGATGCGGCGGATGAAGCTCGGCACGTCGATGCCGGTCGGGCAGGCTTCGACGCACGGCGCGTCGTGGCAATAGAGGCAGCGCTCGGCTTCCACCAGGGCCTGGGTGCGGGTGAAGCGCGGCGCGGCGTCGGCGAAGGCGGCGGCGTAGCCGGCGGCATCGCGCCGGCCGGCGCGGACGTCGGGCCCGCCGTCGGGCGACAGGGAAGTGGTCTCTGCCATGCAGCGCGTTCCTTCCTGGGCTCGAACCAAAGCTGACCATTTGGTCAGAACCTGGGCGATCTTACGCAACCGCCATGCCAGCCGGCCACGGGGGTTCGCCCGGACGCCGCCTGGCATGCAACTGGCTTGCCGGGGCCCACAATCAGCTGACCATTCGGCCAAGCCTCCCGGCTCCCGAATCGCCTTGATGAACGCCCCCGATCGAACACTGCAATCGACGCCCGCCGCACTTCCGGCGCGCGAGCTCGCCGTCTCCGCGCGCAAGGTCAGCGTCGTCTATGCCGCCGCCGATGCGCCGGTGCATGCGCTCGAGGAGATCGACCTCACGATCGCACCCGGCGAGTTTGTCTCGCTCATCGGCCCCTCGGGCTGCGGCAAGACGACTTTGCTGCGCGTCATCGCCGACCTCGAGCCGATCACCTCGGGCACGGTCGAGGTCAACGGCATGAGCCCGCACGAAGCGCGGCTGGCGCGCGCCTATGGCTACGTCTTCCAGGCGCCGGCGCTGTTTCCCTGGCGCACGGTGCTCGCCAACGTCATGCTGCCGCTGCAGATCCAGGGGCGGGAGCCCGCCGACTGCAAGGCGGTGGCGATGGAGCAGCTCGGCCGGGTCGGCCTCTCCGGCTTCGAAAAGAAGTATCCCTGGCAGCTCTCGGGCGGCATGCAGCAGCGGGTCTCGATCGCCCGCGCGCTCGGCTTCGAGCCCCGCCTCCTGATGATGGACGAGCCGTTCGGCGCGCTCGACGAGATCACCCGCGACCGCCTCAACGAGCAGCTGCAGCAGCTCTGGCGGCGGGAGAAGCGCACCGTCGTCTTCGTCACCCATTCGATTGCCGAAGCGGCCTATCTGTCGACGCGGATCGTCGTGATGTCGCCGCGGCCGGGCCGGATCCTGAAGGAGATCAGCTCGCCCTTGCCCGACGAGCGTCATCTCGGGATGCGCGACTCGCCCGAGTTCGTTGCCGTCGCGCACGAGCTGCGCGAAGCACTCGCCGTGGGGAGCACTGCAGATGCCTGAGGTCGCGCGACGCCTGCTTCCGGTCGCCACCGTGCTGGCCGGGGCGATCGTCCTCTGGTACTTCGGCGCCGTGGTCCTCAACGCACCGGGCGCGATCGAGCGCGTGCTGGCGCCCAAGGGCCCCTACGACACGGGCGACCTGATCGCCGCCACCTGGTCGATGGAACGCCCGGTGCTGCCGGCGCCGCATCAGGTGGCGATCGATCTCTGGCGCAGCATCGTCGACTGGCCGCTCGGCTCGCCGCGAAACCTGCTGTACCACGCTGCGGTAACTGCGCAATCTACTTTGGTCGGCTTCGTCCTCGGTACCTTGCTCGGGATCGCGCTGGCCGGCGCGATCGTCCATTCGCGCACGCTCGACCGCGCGCTGCTGCCGTGGATCGTCGCCTCGCAGACGGTGCCGGTGCTGGCGATCGCGCCGATCGTCCTGGTCATCCTCGGCAGCCTCGGCTTCTCCGGGATCGCGCCGAAGGCGACGATCGCGATGTACCTGTGCTTCTTTCCGGTCACGGTCGCGATGGTGCAGGGCCTGCGCTCGCCGCAGCGCATCGACACCGAGCTGATGCATACCTACGCGGCGACGCGGATGCAGGCGTTCTGGATGCTGCGGATGCCGGCGGCGCTGCCGTTTCTCTTTCCGTCGTTGCGCGTCGCGATCGCCGCCGGCCTTGTCGGCGCGATGGTCGCCGAGCTGCCGACCGGCGCGCAGGCCGGCCTGGGCGCGCGGCTCCTTACCGGCTCGTACTACGGCAACACGATCGGCATCTGGTCGGCGCTGGTGATGTCGGCGCTGCTCGGCCTGGGGTTGACCGGCGCCGTCGCCGGTGCGGAGCGGCTCGTGCTCGGCCCGCGCAGGTTCCGATGAAGCGCGCGCCCGGCGCCCTGATCGCGCTCTTCGCGCTGGCCGTGTTCGCGCTCGCCTTCATCTATCCGCTCAGCGCACCGGCTGAGGGCACCGCGCCGCTCGGCTGGCGCGACGGCGTCGCCGCGCCGCTGGCGTGGGCCCTCTTCGCGTTCGCCGCCTGGCGCGCGCTGAAGCCGGCCGGGAGCGTGCGAGCGACGCTGTCGCTGGTCTTGAGTTGTGTCGCCGGCGCCATCGCCTTCACCACCTTGCCGCCATCGACCGGCGCCGCCCCGGCGGCGAGCGGCTTCTGGCTCGCCCTGCTCGGCGCGCTTGCCCTCGCGCTTGTCAGCGTCCAGCGCTCGGCCGCGCTCGACGGCTCGCGCCTCTACGGCGCGCTGACGGCGGCGCTGTTCGGCCTGTGGGTGCTGTTCTTCTGGCAGGTCGGCGTCACTGCCCTCGAGGTGCCGCGCGTACTCCTGCCGGCGCCCTCGGCGATCGTCCAGTCGATGCTCGCGCAGGGGGACACGCTCGCCCGCGACTTCGTGCAGACCGTGCTGAAGTCGGTGCTGGTCGGCTGGGCGCTCGGCTCGGCGCTCGGCTTCGCCGTGGGCGTCGCGATCGATCGCCTGCCTTTCCTGCAGCGCGGCCTGTTGCCCCTGGCGTCGCTCACGAGCACGATTCCGCTGGTCGCGGTGGCGCCGATCATGGTGATGTGGTTCGGCTTCGAATGGCCTTCGAAGGCCGCGGTCGTCGTCCTGATGACGTTCTTCCCGATGCTCATCGCCACGCTCGCCGGCCTGCAGGCGGCGGGCCGGCTCGAGCGCGAGCTGATGCACAGCTACGCGGCGAGCTACCTGCGCACGCTGCTCGACCTGCGCCTGCCGTGCTCGGTGCCCTTCATCATGAGCGCACTGAAGATCAACGCGACGCTGGCGCTGATCGGCGGCATCGTCGCCGAGTTCTTCGGCTCGCCGACGGTCGGCCTGGGCTTTCGCATCAGCACCGAGGCGGCGCGGCTGAACATGGCGCTCGTCTGGGGCGCGATCGTCGTCGCCGCGGTCTCCGGCTCGGCGGCCTATGCGCTGCTGGTTCAGCTTGAACGCCGCTGGGCGTTCTGGCACCCTTCGGTCCGCTCCGCATGAGCGGGCCCGTGGATTTCCCTTTCCCCGTCACTCCAACCACCCGAGGAGCTTTGCCATGATCGGTTCATCTTTCAAGTTCGCGCTCGCCGCGCTGGCCACGACGGTCGGCCTCGGCATCGCCGTGCCGTCCCAGGCCCAGGAGAAGTTCACGGTACAGATGAAGTGGGTGCCGCAAGCCCAGTTCGCCGGCTACTACGTCGCCGCCGCGAAGGGCTACTACAAGGCCGAAGGCCTCGACGTGACGATCAAGCCGGGCGGACCGGACGTCTCGCCGGTGCAGGTGCTGGCCGGCAACCAGGCAGACGCGATCGTCAACTGGATGCCCGACGCGCTCGCCGCGCGCGAGGCCGGCGTGGCGCTGGTGAACATCGCCCAGATCTTCAACCGATCGGGCCTGATGCTGACCTGCAAGAAGGCCAGCGGCGTGACGACGCCGAAGGACTTCAAGGGCAAGACGTTGGGCGTCTGGTTCGGCGGCAACGAGTACCCGTTCCTCAACTGGATGGCCAAGCTCGGCTACAAGCCCGACACCGACATCAAGATCCTGAAGCAGGGCTTCAACGTCGATCCGCTGCTGCAGAACCAGGCGGCTTGCATCTCGACCATGATCTACAACGAGTACTGGCAGGTGGTCGACGCCGGCGTGAAGGAGAGCGACCTCGTCACCTTCTTCTACGAGGACCAGGGTGTCGCCTCGCTCGAGGACGGCCTCTATGTGCTGGACAGCAAGCTGAAGGACCCGGCGTTCGTCGCGCGCAGCGCCAAGTTCCTGCGGGCGACGATGAAGGGCTGGAACGATGCGGTCAAGGACCCGGCCGAGGCCGCCAAGATCGTGGTCGCCGCCGATCCCTCGGGCAGCGCCACGCTGAAGGTGCAGCAGCGGCAGATGGAGAACGTCGCCAAGCTGATCACCACCGCCGGCACGCCCCGGCTCGGCTACCTCGAACCGGCCGCCTACGAGCGCACGGTCAAGGTGCTGCTGGCCGCCGGCAGCTCGCCGGTGATCAAGAAGGATCCGGGCAAGGCCGCGTATTCGCACGTCGTCTGGGAGGCGGCGACGAAGAAGTGAACGGTGCGCTGCGCACGCCGACCCGCGGCCGGCTCCGCCCGGCCCGTGCTCGGGCTCAGCAGACTCGTGGCGACAGCGCGCGCGAGGCGCTCCTCGGCGCGGCCGAGCGGGTTTTCGCGCGCGCCGGCTTCAACGGCGCGACCACGGCGGCAATCGCAGAAGCGGCCGGCGTGCCGAAAGCGAACCTGCACTACCACTTCGGCAGCAAGCACGAGCTCTACCACGAGGTGCTCGCACGGACGCTGCACGACTGGCTGGTGCCGATGGACAGCCTCGTCGCGGGGGCCGAGCCGCGCACGGCGCTGGCGGCCTACATCCGCGCCAAGATGGCGATGTCGGCCGAGCGACCCGACGCCTCGCGCGTGTTCGCCAACGAGCTGCTGCACGGCGCACCCGTGCTTGGCGAGCTGATGCGCACCGAGCTGCGCGCGATGGTGAAGAAGAAGGCGCAGGTCATCGAAGGCTGGATCGAAGCCGGCCGCATGGCGCCCGTCGATGCGACCCATCTTTTCTTCACGATCTGGGCGGCGACGCAGACCTACGCCGATTTCGACGTGCAGGTGCGCGCCGTCCTCGGGCGCGCGCGCCTGAACGGGCGCGACCACGAGCGCGCGGCCGAGCACGTGGTCACGCTGGTGCTGCGCGGCTGCGGCCTGGCCTGAGTCGCGACCGGGGGGTACTGCCTGATTTCGTGCACCGAAACGAGGGCATGTAGAGGCACGCCGACCCCAACGCGGTTGACCCCAGTTCCACCCAGGATCAAAGAAATCGGCCCGAAGGTCTCGGGCCGATTCAACGTAGCCGAAACGTAGCCAATTTTCGCCCTTTCAGGCTCCATGAAGATCCTCGAGGCTGCTGCTTTACCTCGTGCGCGTGCCCGTAGCCGGGGACAAGAATGAGCGGGAAGCCTCTCTTAATCCGAAGGTCGAGTGTTCGAGTCACTCACCAAAATTAAGTGATGGAAGCAAGCACTTGGCGGTGAACCCGCTAGGTGCTTTTTTCCGTGTCGCGGGCTCGATCACTTGCAGGTTCCTCTTGCAACAGCGGCGCGACGTTGACGCGGAGATCCATTCGACAGTCGTCTCATTGCGCAGGCAATCGCGCCGGGGATCGACCACGCCGTCATCGAAAGACACTTTGCATCGGCGTCCGACGAAATCCACTACACTTTTTGCATGTGGCGTGGATTGCGGCTGGCGTTGGTTTGTGTGGTGGCGTTCGCGCTGCCCTTGCAGGGCGTGTCGGCCGCGACAATGATCGCCTGCGGCATGATGGAGCACGGTTCTCATTCGGCGAATGCGGACCACGACCACTTCGCTGGTTCGTCCGCTGCTCACGACCACTCTGGCGTCGCCAGTGAAGGCCATGGCGCCGGGATGCATCAGCATGCCCACGATGGGACCGCGGACGGGAAGTCCTCGTCCTCCAAGGCTTCGCAGAAGTGCAGCGTCTGCGCCTCGTGCTGCGTTGGCGCCGCCGTTCCCTCTCAACCTCTTGCCTTTGCCTCGGTCAAGCTCGCTGACCACTTCGCTCCCCTGGTCGCCCGCAGCATCGCTGCGTACGTGACAGAGGGTCTCGAGCGACCGCCTCGACTGTTCCTCGCCTGACGCGTTCTTGACGCGGCATGGCGCCATTCAGGCGCACTTGCCGTCGTCCGCCGTCCGCTCCCAAGCGCTCTGCCCCTAGGCATGGGCCCGGGGGCCAAGCCGAGGATTTACATGTCATCCATTCCCTGCGCTGCCGCCTTGGCCGTGCTGATCGCGACAACGACGGTCGTTGCCGTTGCCCAGCCGGCGCCGGCGTCTTCAAGCCCGGCGTCCGCTTCGGCCCCCCTTCCTGCAGCGCTCGGGTATCACTCGGCGCTGGAAGGGTATCGACCCTTCAATGACCAGCCTGTCCTCTCATGGCGAGAAGCCAATGACGTTGTGAAACGCAGAGGCGGCTGGCAAGCCTACGCGCGAGAAGCCCAGGCCGGGCCCGCTGCTGGCGGTGCCTCCTCTCCGCCCAGCGCAACACCGCAATCCGGTCCCGCGGGCGGACATGCCGGACACATGAAGCCATGACGGCCCGCACGCAACTGTCGGCTGCAGCGAAGCTGGCGAATATCGCCCGGACGACGACGGCCATCGCCCTCGTTGCACTTGCAGGCTGTGCCAGCACGTCGATCGACGAGAACTTCGCGGACGTTCAGAAACTGAGTCGCGAGCGTCTCGGAGCGGAAGTGCGGTGGCTGACCACGGACGACGCCCGAAGGCAAGCCCAGGTCGAGGTCGATGCGATCCTTGCGCAGCCTCTTGGCGGCGACGACGCCGTTCGGATCGCACTCGCGTACAGCCCCGGTCTGCAGGCGTTGCTCTACGACGGAGCGGCAAACTCGGCCGCCGCGGCGCAGTCGGCGCGGCTGCCGAATCCGGTGTTTGCCTTCGAGCGGCTGATGCGCAACGAAGGTGGAGCGCGCGAGCTCGAGATCACACGCACCTTGAGCTTCTCGATTCTCGATCTCCTGTTGCTGCCGGCACGGCTGCGACTGGCGGACTACCAGCAGCAGAACGCGAGGCTGATTCTCGCGTCCGGTGTCGTGCAGGCGGCCAGCCGGGCCCGCGAGGCCTGGGTGAATGCCGTCGCGGCCCAGCAGTCGGTTCAATACGCGGAACAGGTCAAGGCTTCTGCCGACGCGAGTGCAGAACTCGCGAGGCGGATGCAGGCGGTCGGGAACTTCAGCAAGCTGCAGCGCGCGAGGGAGCAGTCGTTCTCCGCGGACGCGGTCATTCAGTTGGCCCATGCGCGTCAGGCCGTACGCACCAGTCGCGAGGCCTTGGTGCGGGCTCTCGGCCTGAACGATGCGCAAGCGGCGGCGCTCCGGTTGCCAGATCGTCTGCCCGATCTACCGGCCGCCCCGAAAGGGGAAGCCACAGTCGCCCAGCAGGCGATGGATCAGCGGATCGATGTGCGCATGGCGCGTTCGAACCTCGAGTTCACTGCGCGAGAGCAGGGCCTTACCCGCATCACCAGCTTCGTCAATGGACTCGAGTTGGGCGTCACGCGTGTGAGCGAGACCGGCCTGGCGCCGAAGAAGGGCTACGACATCGATGTGCCTCTGCCGATCTTCGATTTCGGTGACGCAACGCGCTCTCGGGCCGAGGCAACCTACATGGCTGCCCTCAATCGTGCAGCGCAGGTGACGGTCGATGCCAGCTCCCAGGTGCGGGAAACCTACGGTTCCTATCGCACCGCGTACGACATTGCCAGGCATTACCGCGACGAGATCGTCCCTCTGCGCAAGACCATCGCCGAGGAAAACATGCTCCGCTACAACGGCATGTTCATCGGCGTGTTCGAACTTCTCGCCGATGCCCGCGAGCAGATCGCGAGCGTCATGCAGGCGATCGAGGCGCAACGGGGCTTCTGGTTGGCCGAAGCCAATCTCCAGGCGACGCTCGTCGGCAAGCCCATGGATGTCCGTGCGATGTCGGATGCCGGTGGCGCGGCGGGCGGCGCCAAGGCCGCGGGCCACTAGGTTTTCATGGAACTCAAATGACCACTGACAGACGCAAGTTCCTGTTGAAGAGCGCGAGCGCCGGCGTTGCCGTCGCGGCCGCCGCGGTGAGCAAGGTGGCCCTGGCCGCCCTGCCCGAACCGGTCATGCAAGCGACGCCGAACACGATGCCGCCGCTGGTGCCGAGCACCGGGCGCCCCTACAACCCGGTCGTCACCTTGAACGGCTGGACCCTGCCGTGGCGGATGAATGCAGGCGTCAAGGAGTTCCATCTGGTCGCCGAGCCGGTCGTTCGCGAGATGGCGCCGGGCTTCAAGGCGCACCTCTGGGGCTACAACGGCCAGTCCCCGGGGCCGACGATCGAAGTGGTCGAAGGCGACCGCGTCCGCCTGTTCGTGACCAACCGGTTGCCGGAACGCACCTCGATGCACTGGCACGGGCAGCGCTTGCCTAACGGCATGGACGGCGTCGCGGGCCTGACGCAACCGGCGATCGAGCCCGGCAAGACCTTCGTCTACGAGTTCGTCGCCAGGCGGCCAGGCACCTTCATGTACCACCCGCACGCCGACGAGATGGTGCAGATGGCGATGGGGATGATGGGCTTCTGGGTGACGCATCCGAAAGGCCGGCATCCGCTCATCGACGAGGTGGACCGCGACTTCGTCTTCCTTCTCACTGCCTACGACGTGGAGCCCGGCGCTTTCACGCCGAAGATCATGACGATGCTCGACTTCAACCTGTGGTCGTGGAACAGCAGGATCTTTCCGGGCATCGATTCGCTCAACGTCCGGCTCGGTGACAAGGTCCGGGTCCGGATCGGCAACCTGACCATGACGAATCACCCGATGCACCTGCACGGGCACGAATTCCTCGTCACCGGAACCGACGGAGGGCCGACACCGAAGTCGTCGCGCTGGTACGAGGTGACCACCGACATCGCCGTCGGGCAAATGCGGCAGATCGAGTTCGTCGCCGACGAGGAGGGCGACTGGGCCTTCCACTGCCACAAGAGCCATCACACGATGAACGCGATGGGACATGAGGTGCCGACCATGATCGGCGTCGACCACCAACAGGTCGTTCGCGACATCACGAAGCTGATCCCCGACTACATGGTCATGGGCGAGCGCGGCATGGCCGACATGACCGAGATGGAGATGCCGCTTCCCGACAACACCGCCAGGATGATGGGCGGCGAGGGTCCGTTCGGCTCGGTCGAGATGGGCGGCATGTTCAGCGTCGTCAAGGTGCGGCGGGACCAGCCGCGCGGCGACTACACGGATCCGGGCTGGCACAAGCACGCCGCCGGCACCAATGCCTTCGAGTGGACGGGAGCGCTTGCCGAGCCGGCCCGCTTCGCATCCGAAGGTGGGCAGTCGATGCCTGCGCGCGGCAAGGCTGCGCGTGCCGTCGAGGTTCAGGTTCGCAAACCGAATGGCCATTCAGGGCACTGAGTGCCCCGCCTTCACTCAAGGAGATCCCATGAAGCAGTCTCGCAAGCCAGTACTGACCTTTGTCGCGACGATTCTCGCGGCCGGCCCTGCATGGTCCACCGGAGCAGCGGATGGACACAAGCATGGCGACGGCCACGGCACTTCGATCGGCGTGGCCGGGCAAGTGTCGAAGGCAACTCGCACCGTCGTGGTCGACATGACCGACACGATGCGTTTCAACCCATCGAGCGTTGCCATTGCACAGGGCGAGACCGTTCGCTTTGTCGTGAAGAACTCCGGTCAGCTCAAGCACGAGTTCGTTCTTGGAACCGAGAAGGAGCTCAAGGAGCACTACGAATTGATGAAGAAGTTCCCGGAAATGGAACATGCCGACCCGAACATGGTGACGGTGGCCCCTGGAAAGACAGGGGAAGTCGTCTGGCAGTTCACGAAGGCGGGCAAGGTCGATTTCGCGTGCTTGCAACCGGGCCACTACGACGCGGGCATGAAGGGAGCCGTTTCGGTGACTGCGGGCAAGAACGCCAAGAGCGACGGTCGCAAGCACAGATCGGACATGAGTTCCATTCACCAGGATCACCAATGAACAAGTTGACTTCACTCTCACTTTCCGCCTTGTTGCTGGCTGCGGGCGCGACCCAGGCCGCTTCCCACGCAGAGAGTTCCAAGCCGGTCGCTCCAAGCACTCAAGCAGCGGCCGATACCACCGAGGGCGAGGTGCGCAAGGTCGACATGGACGCCAAGAAGCTGACGATCAAGCACGGCGAGCTCAAGAATCTGGGCATGCCGGGCATGACGATGGTGTTCCAGGTCAAGGACCCGGCGATGCTCGACAAGGTCAAGCCCGGTGACAAGGTTCGCTTCACCGTGGAGAAGACCGGCGGCGCCTTTACCGTGACGAGCCTGGAGGCTTCGAAATGATGGATGAGCCTCGACCCTCGGGATTTCCAAGTCGCTCGGCCAGGCGGCGGTTGGGAGCTGGAAGCCTTCGCTGCTTGCTCTGTGCTGCGCTCCTTGTCCCTGCGCTTGCACGCGCGCAACTGGTCGACATCGCCTGGGACGCACAAGGTGGGTTCAAGCGCGAACTGCGTGCCGAAGCGGGGAAATTCGTCGAGCTGTGCGGAAAGCTGGGCTCCGACACCAAGGTCGATTGGCGCTTCGACGCCGATGCCTCGACGAACTTCAACATCCACTATCACGAGGGGAAGGCGGTGCAGTTTCCTTCGAAGGAGGACGGAGTTCGCACGTCACAGGGAACGCTGGTGGCCAAGAGCGAGCAGGATTACTGCTGGATGTGGAGCAACAAGACGGCCGCTCCGGTATCCGTTCGGGTCGAGATGACCAAGAGGCCCTGATCCGTGGAGCCTGTACCCAGGCGTTCTCCGAGCGCTACCGCTGCTCGCAGCGTGGCGACATCCTCGAGCACGGCTTCGCTCTAGCCCGTGAGGGACGCCTCCTGCACGCGCAGCGGGGTCGCATGGCCCATCTCAGTCCACTTTCACTGTGCGCAGGCGCAACGAGTTGCCGATGACGCTCACGGACGACAAGGCCATCGCCGCGGCAGCGACTACGGGAGAGCGCAGCATCCCGAAGAACGGGTAGAGCACGCCTGCCGCCAGCGGGATTCCGGCCACGTTGTAGGCAAAACTCAGGAAAAGGTTCTGCCTGATGTTCCGCATGACCGCACGCGACAGCGTTCGCGCCCGAACGATGCCCATGAGATCGCCCCTGAGCAAAGTGATGCCGGCGCTTTCCATGGCCACGTCGGTCCCGGTGCCCATGGCCAATCCCACGTCCGCGGCACTGAGGCCCGGGGCGTCGTTCACGCCGTCTCCGCCCATGGCGACCACGCGCCCCTCGTCGCGCAGGCGCTTGACCACGGCGGCCTTGTCTTCGGGAAACACATCGGCCACCACTTCGTCGATGCCGAGCTGCCGGCCGACGGCCTCTGCGGTGGTCTTGCCATCGCCGGTGAGCATGACGATGCGGATGCCTGCCGCCCTCAAGGCTTGGAGCGCCTGTGAGGTCGTCGCCTTGATCGGATCCGCTATCGCGACGAAGCCGGCGAGCTTGCCGGCGACGCCGACGAAGATGACCGTGGCCGCTTTGGAGCGCTGCTCCTCGGCGACCCGGTCGAGACTGGCGACGTCGATGTCTTGCTCGGCCAGGAATTTGCCGCTTCCCGATACGACCAGAAGCCCATCGACCGTGCCGACGACGCCCTTGCCAACGGGCGAGTCGAAGTCGGCCACCGGCGACAGAACGAGCTTCCGCTCCAGGGCATCGGTGACGATGGCCAGGGCCAGCGGGTGCTCGCTCGCGCGTTCGACGCTGGCGAGCTTCTGCAGCACCTCGTCGGCGGCGTAGCCGTTGGCGGCTTCGATGTGGACCACCTTCGGCCGACCTTCGGTGAGCGTGCCGGTCTTGTCCAGCACGAGGGTGTCGACCTTTTCCATGCGCTCAAGAGCTTCGGCATCGCGGATGAGCACGCCGACCTGTGCGCCCTTGCCGACCCCGACCATGATGGACATCGGCGTTGCCAGCCCCAATGCACACGGGCAGGCAATGATCAGCACTGCCACGGAGGTGATGAGGGCGTAGCTGAAAGCGGGCGAGGGCCCCCAGACCAGCCACACGACGAAGGTCAGAGCCGCCACCAGGATGACGACCGGCACGAACCAGCCCGCGACCTGGTCGGCCATGCGCTGGATGGGCGCACGGCTTCGCTGCGCGGCAGCGACCATGTGGACGATCTGCGAAAGCAGCGTGTCGGACCCGACCTTCTCGGCCCGCATGACGAAGCCGCCGGTCTGATTCAGGGTGCCGGCCGTGACCTTCGATCCAATGGCCTTCGCAACCGGAATCGGTTCACCCGTGACCATCGACTCGTCGACGTTGCCTTTGCCGTCGGTCAATTCGCCGTCGACCGGGACCTTCTCGCCGGGCCGCACGCGCAGCAGGTTGCCGACCTGGACCGCGTCTACCTGCACTGTCTTGTCGGAGCCGTCGGCGTTCACCAGCAATGCTGTCTTCGGCGCCAGGCCGAGCAGCGCCTTGATCGCGCCGGACGTCTTCTCACGTGCCCGCAGTTCGAGTACCTGTCCGAGCAGAACCAGCACCGTGATGACGGCCGCCGCCTCGAAGTAGATCTGGACGGCGCCGTCCGACAGACGCAGCGCGGGCGGGAACAGAGCCGGTGCCACGGTCCCGACGACGCTGTAGACCCATGCGGCGCCCGTGCCCAGCGCGATCAGCGAGAACATGTTCAGGCTACGGTTCTTCACGGAAGCGGCTGCACGCACGAAGAACGGCCATCCTGCCCAAAGCACCACGGGCGTTCCCAGGAGCAGCTGAATCCAGTTCGAGGTTTGCTGAGCGACGAGGTGGTGGATGTTGAACAGGTGCCCACCCATCTCCAGGGCAAAGACCGGAAGCGTGAGCGCCGTGCCGATCCAGAGGCGCTTGGCCATGTCCCGCAATTCGGGGCTCTCGCCCGCCTCGGCGGAGGCCAGCACGGGTTCGAGCGTCATGCCGCAGATGGGGCAGTTGCCGGGACCCATCTGGCGCACCTGCGGATGCATGGCGCAGGTGTACTCCACCTGGCTCGAGTCGGTCCTGGACAGTGACTTCGAAGGGGCGGAAGCTGTCGTGATTCGACCGGAGTCGTGGCCAGCACCCTCCATCACTCTGCCGTCGGGCATCACGTGCTTGTCGCGATGGTCGTGATCCGGGTGGGCTGTTTCGCTCCGGCTTTGCATGGCGCTCTCCTGTTCTTGTGTTGTTCGGTCGGCCACGCTGGAAGGTCTGGTGGTGCGCCTTCGAGATCAGGCGACCGCGAATCATGGCAACGACCGAGCGCCCGAGGCGGGGCTTCGCCTCATGCCCGCATCGCGACCGGCGACCCCGAGCGAGCAGATTGCTCTCGCGCGAAGCCCTGGCCGTTGATGCAGGTCAATCGCGGCCGCGGATTCTCAACCGCAGCAGCAGCCGCCGCGCGGCGCAGCCTTGTCGGCCTGAGAAGAGGCGGCCGCAGCGACGACCGGCGTGTATCCGGCCTCCCTGATGGCGTCCGCGAGCTCGCTCGCGCCGGCCTCGGTAGGCTCGATCTGCACGCGGTGCGCAGCAAGGTCGATCTCCACCCTGGCGCCCTGGTCGACGGACCGGACCGCCTTGGTGATGGTGCTGACGCAGTGTCCGCAGGTCATGTCGTCGACTTGAAAGGAAATCATGGTTCTCTCCGGGGAGGCGATGGCAATGGGCACAGCTTCAGCGTTGCTACAGTGGGAAGGTCAATAGGGGTGTCGAGAAGACCACAAACCAGGTAGGTGCAAGAATCCGGTTCTCTTGACCTTCCCAGTGTTGTAACCCTGAAGATTCCGGGGAATTCACGTCACCCCGTCTCCTCGCAATCCAGTATGAGCATCGCTGCGCTGTCCACTTCGAACGCCGTCGAGCTGCAGGTGACCGGCATGACTTGCGCCTCATGCGTCTCCCGGGTGGAGAAGGCGCTCCTCAAGGTGCCGGGTGTTTCCACCGCGTCGGTCAACCTGGCCACGGAGAAGGCAACCGTCCGGGCGCTGTCGACCGTTCCTCTCTCGGCGCTCCAGGCCGCGGTCGAGAAGGCGGGCTACGTCGCCAAGGCGCTCGACGATGGAGTGCCGGCGGCAGCGAAGGCTTTGCCTGATTGGTGGCCTGTCGCGGTCAGTGCCGTGCTGACGCTGCCGCTCGTCGCGCCGATGCTTCTGCAACTCGTCGGCGTCGAATGGATGCTGGATGGCTGGTTGCAGCTCGCACTGGCGACACCGGTCCAGTTCTGGCTGGGATGGCGCTTCTATCGGGCCGGGTGGAGGGCCCTGCGGGCCGGAGCTGGCAACATGGACCTGCTGGTGGCGCTCGGTACGTCCGCGGCCTACGGACTGTCGCTGTACCTCCTGTTTAGGCACGCATCGCATGGGACATCGCACCTGTACTTCGAAGCCTCGGCCGCCGTCGTCACGCTCGTGCTGCTCGGCAAGTGGCTCGAAGGGCGCGCCAAGCGCCAGACGACGGATGCCATTCGCGCGCTGAACGCGCTGCGCCCGAAGACGGCCATCGTGCGCCGCGACGGCGCCGATGTCCAGGTGCCTGTGGACCAGGTGGCCGTGGGTGACCTCGTTGTCATTCGCCCGGGCGACCGCGTGGCCGTCGATGGCGAGGTCGTGGAGGGCCGCAGCCACATCGACGAGTCGCTCGTCACCGGCGAAAGCCTTCCGGTTGCGAAGCAGGTCGGCGACAAGGTGACGGGGGGATCCATCAACGCGGAAGGCGTCCTCGCGGTCCGGACGTCGGCGATCGGCGCCGAGACGACGCTGGCTCGCATCATTCGCATGATAGAGACCGCTCAGGCGGCCAAGGCGCCCATCCAGCGCATCGTCGACCGCGTGAGCGCCGTGTTCGTGCCGGTGGTGCTCGGCATCGCACTGGTCACGTTGCTGGGCTGGGTAGCCGTCACCGCCAACTGGGAGCAGGCGCTCATCAATGCCGTGGCGGTACTGGTCATCGCGTGCCCCTGCGCGCTCGGACTCGCCACGCCGACGGCCGTCATGGTCGGCACGGGCGTCGCCGCGCGGCACGGCATTCTCATCAAGGACGCCGAAGCCCTGGAGGTGGCGCACTCGGTGACCATCGTCGCGTTCGACAAGACCGGCACCCTCACCGAAGGAAAGCCTGCGCTGGCTGCTGTCGAGCCCGCCGCGGGCGTCTCGCGCGATGATGTGCTTCGCTTCGCCGCGGCTCTGCAGAGCACCAGCAGCCATCCACTCGCAGCCGCCGTCCTCGACGAGGTTCGAGCGAAGCGGTGGGAGATTGCCGATGCGCACGGCACAACGGCGCTGCCCGGTCGAGGCGTCGAGGGTGTTGTCGATGGTCAGGCGCTGGTTCTGGGCAGCACGCGCTTGTTGAACGAGCTCGGGGTGGATGCCGGCACGTTGTTGCCGGCAGCTCAGCGCCTGGAGCGGCAGGGCAAGACCGTTTCCTGGCTGGTTCGCAAGGAGGGTTCTCAGTCCGGGCTGCTTGGCATGCTGGCGTTCGGCGACGCCGTCAAACCCTCGGCAAGGCGGGCTGTCGCACGCCTTCACGAGCTCGGCATCAGGACGATCATGCTGACCGGCGACAACCTCGGCAGCGCTCAGGCCGTGGCCGCGGAACTGGGCATTGATGAGGTCCGCGCGCAGGTGCTTCCTGGCGACAAGGCGGAAGTCGTTCAGCAGTTGCGGTCAGCCGGCGAGGTGGTGGCGTTCGTGGGCGATGGGCTCAACGACGGCCCTGCGCTCGCAGCAGCCTCCTGCGGGTTTGCGATGGCGGGTGGCGCCGACGTCGCCACGGAAACCGCGAGCATCACGCTGATGCGCGGCGACCCCCGCCTGGTTGCCGACGCGCTCGACCTGTCCCGACGCACGTACTCGAAGATCAGGCAAGGACTGTTCTGGGCGTTCGCCTACAACGTGCTGGGCATCCCCCTTGCCGCCCTGGGCATGCTGAGCCCGGTCATCGCCGGCGCCGCCATGGCGTTCAGCAGCGTGAGCGTCGTGGCCAACGCGCTGACTCTGCGGCGTTGGCGCGGCGCCGCCGACAGCGACGCGAAGCCAACGACCACCGAGCGGGTCCGCCCCGCGATAGCGTGAAGAGGAACAGCATGAGCAACTCGATGAACATCGGCGTGGCCGCGAATGCCTCCGGCGTTTCGGCGAAGATGATTCGCCACTACGAGAGCGTCGGCCTGTTTCCCGAGGCTGTGCGGACCGATTCTGGCTATCGCCAGTACTCCGACAAGGAGGTCATGACGCTCCGCTTCATTCGGCATTCGCGCGACCTTGGCTTCTCGATCGAGCAGATTCGGGAGCTGCTGGGGCTCTGGCAGAACCGGCGACGGCCCAGCCGCCAGGTGAAGGCGCTCGCACAGGCGCATATCGAGGAGCTCGACGAGAAGCTCAAGGAACTGCAGGCGATGAAGGCGACACTCGAGCATCTGGTGCACTGCTGTCAGGGCGACGACAGGCCGGACTGCCCCATCATCGACAGCCTGGCGGCAAACGGCGTCGCAGCCACGTCGGATCGCAAGGCCGACGGGCACGGCGCCAAGGCCGGCTTGCGCCCGGGCAGGCACCCGGCGGGCATCTGAGATCAGACCGCCTTGGCGGTCACGAACGCGGTCGCCTCGATCCGGGGGACGGCACGGCGGCGGCGCAAGAGGTACCAGGCCGCGGGGACGACCAGCATGCTCAGCAAGGGAGCGGTGACCATGCCGCCGACCATCGGGGCGGCAATGCGGCTCATGACCTCGGAGCCGGTGCCGCTCCCCCACATGATCGGCAGCAGGCCGGCGATGACGACCGCGACCGTCATGGCTTTGGGCCGAACACGAAGCACGGCTCCCTCGCGGATCGCCGCCAGCAGCGTTGCTTCATCGTCAGGCTCGCCGGCGGCGAGGCGGCGCGCCAGCGCGTTCTTCAGGTAGACCAGCATCACGACGCCGAACTCGGCGGCGATTCCGGCCAAGGCGATGAAGCCGACTGCGGACGCGACCGAAATCGAGTGCCCCAGCAGCCAGACCAGCCAGAAGCCGCCGACGAGCGAGAACGGAATGGCGGCCATGACAAGCGCGGCGTCAACGAACGAGCGGAACAGCAGATAGAGCAGGACGAAGATGACGGCCAGGGTCAGGGGCACGACCAGCTTGAGCCGCTCGGTCGCCCTCTCCAGGTACTCGAACTGTCCTGACCACGACAGCGCATACCCGGCGGGCAACTTGACCGACCGGGCCACTGCCGCCTGCATGTCGGTAACGACCGAGCGAAGGTCGCGGCCGCGCACGTCGACGTAGATCCAGCCCGACAGGCGCGCGTTCTCGCTGCGCAGCATCGGCGGCCCCTCTTCGATGCCGATCCTCGCGACATCCTGCAGGAGCAGTTGCGCCCCCTTGTCCGTCACGAACGGAAGCTCGCGCAGTCGCTGCAGCGAGTCGCGGATCTCGCGCGGATAGCGGACGTTGATCGGATAGCGCTCGCGACCCTGGATCACTTCGCCGGCGTTGTCGCCGCCGATCGCCGTCGAGACGACGGCCTGCACGTCCGCCACCGACAGCCCGAATCGGGCGGCTGCGGCTCGATCGACATCGACATCGATGTAGCGACCTCCCGTCAGGCGCTCGGCCAGGGCGGAGGAGACGCCCGGCACGCCCTTGACGGCGACCTCGATCTGCGTCGCCAGCTTGTCGATGGTCGCCAGGTCCGCACCGGCGACCTTGATCCCCACCGGGCTCTTGATGCCGGTCGCGAGCATGTCGATGCGATTCCTGATCGGCGGAACCCAGATGTTGCTGAGCCCGGGTACCTTGACCGCCGCGTCGAGCTCCTCGACCAGCTTGTCGGGCGTCATGCCGGCGCGCCATTGCGCACGCGGCTTGAACTGGATCGTCGTTTCGAACATCTCCAGCGGCGCCGGGTCGGTCGCCGTGTCGGCCCGCCCGGCCTTTCCGAACACGCGCGCGACCTCGGGGACGGTCTTGATCATGCGGTCGGTCTGCTGCAACAGCTGGGCCGCTTTCGAGGCGGAGAGGCCGGGCAGCGCCGACGGCATGTAGAGCAGGTCGCCTTCGTCGAGGGGCGGCATGAACTCGCCGCCGAGCTGCATCACGGGAACGACGGTCAGGCAGAGGAAGGCAGCCGCAATCGCCAGCGTGGCCTTCGGGAAGCGAAGGACGGCCTCGAGCGCCGGGCGGTATGCGCCCATCAGGAAGCGGTTCAGGGGGTTGGACGTCTCGTGCGCGATCCGTCCGCGAATGAGGTAACCCATGAGCACCGGAACCAGCGTGACGGACAGGCCGGCCGCCGCGGCCATCGCGTAGGTCTTGGTGAACGCCAGCGGCGAGAACAGGCGCCCTTCCTGCGCCTCGAGCGTGAACACGGGAACGAAAGAGAGCGTGATCACGATCAGCGAGAAGAAGAGCGCCGGGCCTACTTCGACCGACGCTTCGCTCACCAGCGTCCAGCGCTCGGCGGCGCTCGGTGGCCTGCCGTGCTGCGCCTCGAACGCTTCGATGTGCTTGTGCACGTTCTCGACCAACACGATCGACGCATCGACCATGGCGCCGATGGCGATGGCGATGCCACCGAGCGACATGATGTTGGCGTTGACGCCCTGCCAGCGCATGACGATGAACGCCGTCAGCACGCCGATCGGCAGGGCGACGACCGCCACGAGCGCGGAGCGCAGATGGAAGAGGAAGGCGGCGCAGACCAGCGCCACGACGATGAACTCTTCGATCAGTTTGGAGCGGAGATTGTCGACGGCACGGTCGATCAACAGCGAGCGGTCGTAGGTGGAAACGATCTCGACGCCCGCAGGCAGGCTCGACTTGAGGCCCTCCAGCTTCGCCTTGACCGCCTCTATGGTCGTGCGGGCGTTCTTGCCCGAGCGCATGACGACCACCCCGCCGGCCACTTCGCCCTGGCCGTCGAGCTCGGCGATGCCACGGCGCAGCTCCGGACCGACCTGCACCGTGGCGACATCCCGCAAGAGCACCGGAGTCGTATTCTTCAGCGCGAGCGGGATGCTCCGAAAGTCGTCGAGCGAACGGAGGTAGCCACGCGAGCGGACCATGTACTCCGCTTCGGCGAGTTCGACGACCGAGCCGCCGGCCGATTGGTTGGCCTTCTGCAACGCTTCCATGACGGTCGCCTGGGTGATGCCCAGCCCGCGCATGCGGTCCGGATCGAGCACCACCTGGTATTGCCGCACCATGCCGCCGATGCTGGCGACCTCGGCGACGTCGGGCACCGTCTTCAGCTCGAACTTGAGGAACCAGTCGTTGAGCGCGCGGAGCTGCCCCAGGTCCTGGGTGCCGCTGCGATCGACGAGGGCGTATTCGTAGACCCAGCCGACTCCGGTCGCATCCGGGCCGAGCGATGCCATCGCTCCTGGCGGCAGTCGGCTCTGCACCTGGTTCAGATACTCGACGACGCGCGACCGGGCCCAGTACGGGTCGGTCTTGTCGTCGAAGAGGACGTGCACGAACGAATCGCCGAAGAACGAATAGCCGCGCACCGTCTTCGCGCCGGGGACGCTCAGCATCGTCGTCGTCAGCGGATAGGTCACCAGGTCTTCGACGATCTGCGGCGCCTTGCCCGGATACGGCGTGCGGACGATGACCTGCGTGTCCGACAGGTCGGGCAGGGCGTCCAGCGGTGTCTTCGCCACCGACCAGAGGCCGGCGGCAACGAGGAACAACGTGCCGATGAGGACCAGGGCGCGGTTGAGCACCGACCAGCGGATCAGGGCGGCGATCATTTCGGCGCCCCGACAGGCATCTTCTTCACCTCGACGAGCTCGTATCCGGTGGCGCCGCCTTCCCTGAACCGGAAGTGCACCGTGTCACCCGGCTTCACTTCGGTGAACGCCGTGGCCGCCGGCTTGGCAAAGCCCATCGTCATCGCCGGCCACTTCAGTGTCGCGACGGGCCCGTGCGAGATCGTCAGCGAGTCGGCGGTGGCGCCCTCGACCTTCCCTTCGCCTTCATGAACGACGGAGGCCGCGCCGGCCGCGGCCGACGCCGGCGCGCTCGCCGGGGCCGGCGCCGCCATGTTGCCGAGGACGGAGCGCAGGCGCGCCTCCGAATCGATCAGGAACTGGCCGCTGGCGACGACCTGATCTCCGGCGGCGAGGCCCTGGGTCACCTCGACGTCGTCACCGAGCTCGGGTCCGAGCGCGACATCGCGCGGTTCGAACGTGCCTGCGGCTGTCCGGACGATGACGACGGACCGCGTGCCGGTCCGGATGATCGCCTCCATGGCGACGACGAGCCGTTCGCTCGCCGGTCCGGCGATGGCCAGGCGCAGCAGCATGCCTGGTGTCAGCTTGCCGTTGCGGTTGTCGACCTCGAATCGCGCCTTCAGGGTGCGGGTCGAGCCGCTGACCTCGGGGAGGATCTCCTTCAGTTCTCCTTCGAACGTCTGCCCGGCATCGGCTTGCAACGCAGCCTTGACCTTCTGCCCACGTGCCAGGCGCACGGCCTGCGCTTCGGGCACCTCCGCCACGGCCCAGACCGTCTCCAGGCCGGCGATGCGAAAGAGCGTCGTCCCCGCAGACACGGCGACCCCTTCGCGCACGCCCAGCTCGGCCACGACGCCGCTCACCGGCGCGGTGAGCGTGAAGCGTGCCTGGGCCGTGCCGCTTTCTTCGCTCTGGCGAACGAGCTCGGCAGGAATGGACATGGCGCGCAGCCGATCTCGCGCCGCCGACACCACGTCTGCCGATGCGCCCGACCGCTTGAGCGCGATCAGCTCGGCCTGAGGTCCCAGCCAGTCCGGCGCGAATACCGTTGCGAGCGCCTGGCCCTTGGTGACCCGCTCCATCGGTGCCCGGACCGACAGGCGCTCGACATAGCCCGCGACGCGCGTCTGCACGGCGACGTTGCGTCGCTCGTCGAACTGGACGGTCCCGACGGCATCGAACGAGGCCGAAACCGTCGCCCGACGAACGGTTGCGAGCCGAATACCGAGGTTCTGCTGAACCGCGGCGCTGACCTTGACGCCGCTCGAGCCCGCGTCACCCTCGGCGTAGACCGGGACGAGCTGCATGTCCATGTACGGCGACTTGCCGGGCTTGTCGAAGCGCTGCCCCGGCACCATCGGGTCGTGCCAGTAGAGGATCTTGCGACCGCTGGTCGCCGTACTTGCCGCATCGGCCACCGTCGAAGTGGCCGAGCCGTGCTCTACCGACGACCGGCCAAGCCAGAAGCCTGCCCCCGCCAGGGCGAGACCGATGACGACTGTCCACACCACTGAAAGGCGCTTCATCGCGTGACTCCTGGGTCAATCGGCCGAAACGCCAGCTGGGCGTGTCGCTTGGCGAGATCGCGCTGCAAGGTCAACAGCTTGCGCTGCACCTCGACCTCGGCGTGCCTGGCTTCGAAGAGGGTGAGCAGGCTCCCCTGGTTCGACCGGTAGTTGGCGATTGCCGCGGCAGTTCTTTGCTGCGCCGGCGCGAGAACGGTGGCTCGATAGCGGTCGATCCGATCCTGCAGGCGTTGCGCATCGCTCGCCAGCGAGCGGTAGTCGGCCGTGGCCGCGCGCATGGCTTCGGCAAGAGTCGCTTCGGCCTTGCCCACGAGAGCCAGCTTGGCGTCGGTGTCGCGGTCCTGACGCTCCCGGGGCGACACCGGCAAGGGAATGCTGACGCCGACGGAGACCATGTCCGAGTAACCCGTGCGCTGGCCGTACGCGACCTCCCAGGTCCAGTTGGGGCTGCGGTTCGAGGCCGTCGCCACAGCGACGCTCCGCGCCACGTCGATGTCCCGTTGCAGCACCGCCACCGACGGGTCGCCGGTGACGTACTCGACTTCCGAAGGGATCGCCCATGCCGGTACCGGTGCGAGCACTTCCGCCGGAGTGCCGAGCCAACGTTCCAGCGCCACCCGTGCCGTGCTTTGCTGCTGCCGGAGCTCGGCCGATTCATCCTCGGCTACGCCCCGTGCCGCGGCGAGCAAAAGGACCTCCTGGCTGCTCCCCGCGGCCGATGCCAGGCGCGCCCGTGCTGCCGCGAACTCCTCCTGAGCATGATGCTCCGTGAGCGTCGTGAGCTGCAGCGCTTCACCGGCATAGAAGGCATCGAGGTAGGCGAGTGCGGTTTGCAGCCGCGCCTCGGCGGCGGCCACCTGGGCTTGCACGCTTTCACGGACAACGGAGGCGTTGGCTGCGGCCTCGCGCGCCTCCCGCTTGTCTCGCGACAGCCACTCCTGGCTGAGGCCGATGCGCTTCATGGTCATCGAGTCGCGGGTGGTGCTGAATCGATCGGCGCCGGTGACCGGGAGGTTGTCGACGCCGACGCGCAAGGTCGGGTCGGGTAGCTGGCCCGCTGCCTTGGCAGTCTCTGCCGCGCTGAGAGCACCTGCGCGCGCTGACCTGACGGCTTCGGAACGCCGAACTGCGAGGTCCAGCGCGGCTTGCAGAGATAACGGGGCGGCCTCTGCTCGAAAGGGCAGCAGAGAAGCGGCCAGAGCGGCCGACAGAAGTAGAGCGTTGAACATGCGATCTCCGCGACAAACAGGGCGTTTGCTGGCGGGCCGAGAGCCTCACCAGCGCCGGTCAGTCGACGGAGATGTCAGACCCGAAGTCTGAGGGTCTGCAGGAAGACGGGGTCGGGCGGTGGTCTGAACTCCGCCGGATCGTGAGCCGCCAGCATTCCACTGTGCGTCTCATCGACCAGGGGCGGAACCAGGAGCATTTGCACGATGAGTGGCGTCGTGGGCGTTGCGACCTTGGCCAACTCGAATGACTGAGGAGCATCGGCCGAGTGTTGCTGGCAAAGCACGGGCGAATCCGTGTCCATGCCTTCGCACGGCGCTCCCGCTGCCATCGATTGCGTCATTTGCTCTGCAGCAGATACGGCAGGGCACACGTAGGCGGCCAGCGAGAGCTGAGAAAACAGCAGCGCGAAGGACAGCAAGACTGCCTTCAGGCGACGTCGGAGCAAGCGACCGGATCTCATGACGCGGTCAGTGTAGCGCCTGGCTACGTCCCCAGTGGGACCGGCGACCGTCGGTCGCGAGCCGGTGGGTTGCAACCAACCCGCATCGGTGGTCAAGCACGGCAGGACATCGATCGTCAGTACAGAGAGAGGCACGCCTGCTCAAGCGTGCTGCAGATACTCGATCGCCGCCCTGACCGTCGCCGCCTGGGCTTCGTTGCATTGGGCGGGGGTCGCGGTCGGGCTGTCCGGATAGACCTCGGTGGTCGTGACGAAGCGCGCGTCCGTCATGCCGCCGCACAGGCCGGACTTGCGCTGGGCCATGTGGATCACGCCCTCCTGCTGCAGCGCTGCACCGATGATGCGGCCGTTCGCGTCGGGCCGGGCGATGTGAGTCACCGGGCGCACCGCGTCGATCAGCGCACGCTGGAAGCCGGGCTCGGGTCGTTCGCTGTCGCCCACGAGATAGAAGCCGTCGGGGATGGCGTGCCAGTCGAGCGCCGTGCCGTCGCGTGCGGCCTTGGCCGGGCCGAACTCGCTGTTGTCGCTGTCGGTGGTTTCGTGCAGGTCGACGTGCACCTCGACCCGGCCGGCATGGGCGGCCACGCAGGCTATGGCCAGGGCCGACTCGGCGGCCGGACTGGCCGGCCTGAACTGCCGGTTCGGGTCGAGCGCATCCGGGTTCCAGCGGTTGATCGTCTCGTAGCCCCACGGACTGATGCAGGGCAGCGCCAGCAGATTGACCGCCCCCGCATGGCGATCGAACTCCTTCCGCAGCCACTGCAGGGCGCCTTGCACGCCGCTGGTCTCGTAGCCATGCACGCCCCCGGTGATCACGACCACCGGGCGATCCGGATTCCAGGCCCGGCTGCGCGCCGCGAAGAGCGGATAGACGCCCCATCCCAGGGACGAATAGTCGAGCTCGCCGTACTGGAACAGCTCGGCCTGCGAAGGCAGGTGCGCCTCGAGCGGAGCCACCACCTCCGCGGCGTAACTGCGCTTGCGCCGCTGACGCCCGAGCCAGTCGCTCCTTTCGGCCGCACCCCACGGCCTACCGGGGCTACCGACCGGATAGCGGACAGGCGACGGGGGACTGCTCACATTTCAACCTCGGCCGATTCAGCGCAGCCGCATCGTAGCCAACTCGGCGGCGGCAGCCCCTCGTCGTCGTGGCGCCCTCCGGCGCGGTCGGATGGTTCCTCAGGCAGCCACTTCCTCGCCGGCTTCCGCCAGCAACTGCGCCTTGCGTTCGGCAAGCTGCGCAGCCAGATCGGCCAGGTCCATCCCGGACTTGCGGCACTTCGGGAACATCTCGTCTTCTTCCTCGGTGGCGTGGTGGTCGACGTACTCGCCGAGCACCTTGACCTTGGCGTTGTAGAGATCCTCGTCGGGCGTCATCGCCCGGATCTGGGCGATCAGATCCTTAGCCGAGGCGTGCTCGACTTCCGCTTCGTCCAGCAGGTCGGACTCGATACCGGCCTCGCGGGCGGCCGGATAGAAGATTTCCTCTTCCGACGTGGCATGAACCGTGAGCTTCATGCAGATCTCTTCGGCGCGCGCCTGCCGCTCGGAGGCGGGCGCGTCGGCTTCGGCCAGCTTGTCGTATTGCTTGAAGAGCTTGCGGACCTCGTTGTGGTCCCGGGTCAGCAGGATCGTTGCGTCGGTCTTGGCTGCGGCGGCAGTCGCGGGGGGCTTGGTGGCCATGGGGAGTCTCCGTGAAGCAGGGAAATTCCTGCGATGAGGGAGACGTTATCCAAGCCGAAAGTTGTTCTCTGTAGGCGAACTTCCAATCGCCTCGTGGGTTCGAAACCCGGCCGCGGGCCGGTCTGGGGCCGCTGCAAGCCGATACCAGGCCACGCCGTCGGCGTCGAGCGAGCGCGTCGCCTCGCCGCGCTGCACCAGGTGGTTCAGGCAGGCGATGCCTTCGCCGGTGGCCATGCCGAGCAGCGGCACGTCGGTCTCGCCGATCGGCCGGGCGAAGAGCGCGCTGAACACGTCGACCGCCCGCTTCGGCTCGGCGAGCGATCGGCGCAGCCGGCGGAGAGCCGTCTCCTGGCCGCGGGCGAGCGAGTCGATGCGCGCATGCAGTCCGCGGAAGCACTCGTTGTGCGCCGGCAGCACCAGCACGTCGTCGGGAACCTCGCGCCTGAGCTTGGCCAGCGAATCCAGCCAGTTGCTCATCGGGTCGGCGTCGGGCTCGGTCGGATGCACCGACACGTTCGACGAGATCCGCGGCAGGATCTGGTCGCCCGAGATCAGGACCTTCAGGCCCGGGCAGTACAGGCAGGCGTGCTCCGGCGAGTGGCCGCTGCCGACGATGACGCGCCAGGTGTTGGCGCCGATCTGCAGCTCCTCGCCGTCGCGAATCCGCCGGTAGCTGTCGGGCAGGGCATGGATGTGCTTGCCGAAGTTGCCGAAGCGCGCCCGGTAGGTCTCGATCGCTCCCGCGCCCCAGCCGGCGCGGCGGAAGAACTCGATCGCGTCTTCGGGCGCCTCGCGGCCGGTGTCGGAGACCATGACGCGGCAGGTCAGGTACTCGAGCCGCGTCATCCACAGGCGCACGCCGAACCGGCGCGTCATCCAGCCGGCCATGCCGACGTGGTCGGGATGCATGTGGGTCACCAGCACCCGCGTCAGCGGCCGCTGGTCGGGCGCGTTGGCGAAGACCTCGCGCCAGACGAGCACGGTTTCCTCGTTGCGCACGCCGGTATCGACGATCGCCCAGCCCTCGCCGTCGTCGAGCGCCCACAGGTTGATGTGGTTGAGGGCGTAGGGAAGGGGCATGCGGATCCAGTGCACCCCGGGGGCCACCTCGAGCGTCTGGCCACGCGCCGGCGGCCCCTCGAACGGGTAAATCAGGGTCGGCTTCGCCACCGCATCGGAGTCCTGCAGGCCATCCATCGTCATGCTCGCTTTCACCACGGGGTGCATCGGGGGTAAACACTGCCGCCTGCGCCGTTGCGGCCCCTCGCTCGCGTCGCAATACTTGCACGCGGCACCCTACTGGCCGGCAGGAATCAACAGGAGACATCGTATGACGAACCGATCTTCGGCGAGCGTGGGCGCGCAGCGCTGCGCCATCGCCCTCGCGACCATGCTGGCCTCGGCCGGAGCGACCGCCCAGGAAACCTTCAAGGTCGGCATCGTCAGCTTCCTCTCGGGCCAGGCGGCGGAGAGCTTCGGCATTCCCGCGGTCAACGGCGCCAAGGTGCTGGTCGACGCCTTCAACAAGGGCGCCGCGCCGGCGCCTTACAACAAGACCGGCTTCGGCGGCATGAAGATCGAGGCGATCTACGTCGACGAGAACGGCGGCGCGACCAAGCAGGTGCAGGAGCTGAAGAACCTGTACGACCGCGAGAAGGTCGACGCCGTCGTCGGCTACGTCGGCTCGGGCGACTGCCTCGCGGTCGCGCCCGCCGCCGAGGAGATGAAGAAGTTCCTCCTCCTCTACGACTGCGGCACGCCGCGCATCTTCGAGGACGGCAAGTACGAGTACGTGTTCCGCACGGCGGCGCACGCGACCATGGACAACGTCGCCCTCGCGCGCTACCTGAAGGCGAAGAACGTCAAGGCCGACACCTTCAACATGATCAACCAGGACTACGCCTGGGGCCAGGACTCGAAGAAGGACTTCACCTGGGCGATGGAGAAGCTCTATCCGGCCGCCAAGGCCGGCGAGGACCAGCTGCCGAAGTTCGGCGCCGGCCAGTACGGCACCGAGATCTCGGCGCTGATGGCCAAGACGGCCGATGTCACGCATTCCAGCCTCTGGGGAGGCGACCTGCAGGCCTTCATCCTGCAGGCGGCGCCGCGCGGCCTGTTCCAGCGCACGCAGGTGGTGTTCTCGGCCGCCGACCACGTGCTGCCGGGCCTCGGCGAGAAGATGCCGAACGGCGTGATCCTCGGCGCCCGCGGCGCCTACGGACTGATGTCGCCGAAGTCGGCGCTGAACGACTGGTGGTGGGACCTGTATTCGAAGGCCTACAACGTCTATCCGGTGCAAGCCCCGTACCGCATGGTCCAGGCGCTGCTCGGCCTGAAGCTCGCGGCCGAGAAGGCGATGGCGGCCAACGGCGGCAAGAAGCCGACGCACGAGCAGCTCGCCGCCGCGCTGAAGGACCTCGAGTGGGAGTCGCCCGCCGGCCGCATCCGCATGGCGCTCGGCAACGGCCACCAGGCGGTGCAGGACACGGCGATCGGCAAGACGCGATACGACGCGGCGAAGAAGATGGTCGTGCTCGACGACATCGTCCGCTTCCCGGCCGACTGCGTGAATCCGCCTGCCACGATGAAGTCCGAAGAGTGGATCAAGGCCGGCTTCCCCGGGGCCAAGGGCTGTCCCTGAGCCGAGCCTGCATGCAGACGGCGGTCACGATCCTGGTCGACGGCCTGACGTACGCGTCGTGGCTGTTCATCGTCGCCCTCGGGCTGACGCTGGTCTTCGGCGTCCTGAAGATCCTCAACATCGCCCACGGCAGCTTCTACGCGCTCGGCGCCTACGCCGCCGCGAGCTTCGTCGGCTGGGGCGCGTCGTTGAAGTGGGCGCCGGGGTTCTCGATCGTCGCGATGCTGCTCGCTGCCGTTGCCGTGGCGGTGCTCGTCGCGCCGCTGACCGAGCGCGCGCTGCTCCGTTTCTTCTACGGCCGCGACGAGGTGCTGCTGGTGCTCGTCACCTACGCCCTGTTCCTGATCATGGAGGACGTGACCAAGCTCGTCTGGGGCGCGAACCCCTACTATGTCTCCGAGCCCTACGCCCTGTTCGGCAACGTCAGCTTCGGCAGCCAGACCTGGGTCGGCTATGACTTCGCGCTGGTGGCGCTGGCCGTCGTCGTCGGCGTCGCGGTCTGGTGGGTGCTCAACCGCACCCGCGTCGGCAAGGTCACGCTGGCGGTGATCCACAGCGCCGAGATCGCCTCGAGCATGGGCGTCAACGTCTCGCGCGTCTACATCGGCGCGTTCTCGGTCGGCATCTTCCTCGCCGCGCTCGGCGGCGCCTTCACCGCGCCGATGATCTCGGTGCAGCCGGGCGTCTCGGTCGGCGTGATCATCGTCTCGTTCGCGGTGGTGATCATCGGCGGCCTGGGCAGCATCCAGGGCGCGGCGATCGGCGCGCTGATCGTCGGCCTGGCGCGCTCGTTCGCGGTGCACGTCGCACCGGTGGCGGAGCTGTTCTCTATCTACGTCGTCATGGCGGTCGTACTGATGTTCCGCCCCGAAGGACTCTTCCAGCGCACCCAGGCGCGCCGGATCTGATGAGGCATGCCGCGACCGCGCTCGCCGCGTTCGCGCTGCTCGCGCTCGTCGGCTGGTTCCTGCCGAAGTGGCTCACCTTCCTGCTGACGATGGCTGCCGGCAACGGCCTGGTCTCGCTCGGCATCGTCGCCCTGATGCGCGGCGGCGTCGTGCCGTTCGGCCAGGGCATGGTGTTCGCGGCCGGCGGCTACGCGGCGGCGCTGCTCTACAACCGGCTCGGCTTCACCGACGCGATCGGCCTGGCGCTGGCCGGAGGCCTGGCGGCGGTGCTGATCGCGGCGCCGTTCGCGCCACTGCTCTCGCGCTACCGCGGCATCTTCTTCGCGATGCTGTCGCTCGCGCTGTCGATGGTGGTCTACGGCCTGCTGATGAAGCTCGACGCCTTCGGCGGCTCCGACGGCTTCAACCTGGGCCGGCCGACGCTGCTCGGCTGGAAGCTGCCCGACGAGCGGGTCGGCTTCATCCTCTTTCTCGTCACCGCCGGCTTCGCGGTGACGCTGGCGGCGCTGGCGCGCATCTACTTCGACAGCACCCGCGGCCTCGTCACCCTCGCCGCGCGCGAGAACGAGCTCAGGGTCGAGTACCTCGGCGGCTCGGTCCGCCAGGCGATGGCGATCAACTTCGTGCTGGCGGCGTTCTGCGGCGGCCTCGGCGGCGCGCTCGTCGTCATGGCGCTCGGCCACATCGAGCCGAACTTCAGCTTCTGGACGACCTCGGGCGAGTTCGTCTTCGTCGCCATCCTCGCCGGCTGGCACAGCGTGGTCGCGGTGTTCGTCGCCAGCACGGTGCTCGAGGTCGTGCGCTCGTTCTCGAGCTCGTATTTCCCGAATACCTGGCAGCTCGCGCTCGGCATCTTCCTGCTGCTCGTGATCCGCTTCCTGCCCAAGGGCATCGGCTCGCTCTGGGACCGGGAGGGCCGCTGATGGACGAGCCGCTGCTCGAAGCCCACTGCGTGAGCAAGCGCTTCGGCGCCGTCGTCGCCGCCGCCGACCTGCAGGTGCGGCTCCTTGCCGGCGAGCGGGTCAGCCTGATCGGCAGCAACGGCGCCGGCAAGACGACTTTCGTCAACATGATCACCGGCTACCTCGAGCCCGACGAGGGGCAGATCCTGCTCGAGGGCCGCGACATCACCGGCCTCTCGCCGCGGGCGATCACGCGCCTGGGCGTAGCCCGCTCGTTCCAGATTCCGCAGCTCTGCGGCGATTTGACGGTGCTGGACAACATGCTTGTCGCCAACGCCTGCCACGACCCCGGCCTGAGCTTCTGGAAGCCGGCGCGCCGGGCCGAGGCGATCGACCGCGCCGAGGCGCTGCTCGAGCGCTTTCGTCTCCTGGAGCACCGCCGCCGGCGCTGCGCCGAGCTGCCGGGCGGGGTGAGAAAGCTGCTCGACATCGCGATGTGTCTCTCGGCCCGGCCGCGCCTGCTGCTGCTCGACGAGCCGACCAGCGGCGTCTCGGCCGGGGAGAAGTTTCCGATGATGGACACCATCATGGCGGGTCTCGAGGACGCGGCGATGACGGTGCTGTTCGTCGAGCACGACATGGACATCGTCGAGCGCTACGCGAGCCGCGTGATCGCCTTCTACGCCGGCCGGATCATCGCCGACGGCGCACCGGGCCCGGCGCTGGCGAGCGAGGACGTGCGCCGCTACGTCACCGGCGAGCTGCTCGCGGAGTAGGGCGAAAGCGATGCTGCAGATCGAATCGCTGCACGTCAGCATCCAGAGCGTCGAGGCGCTGCGCGGGCTGAGCCTGGCGGTGCCCGACGGGGCCATGGTCGGCCTGGTCGGGCGCAACGGCGCGGGCAAGACGACGCTGATGCGCACCGTGATGGGCCACCTGCCGATCCGCTCGGGCTCGATCGTCTTCGACGGGCAGGACCTCGGCGCGCTGCCGGCGCATCGACGCGCCGCGCTCGGCGTGGGCTACATGCCCGAGGACCGCGGCCTGGTGCCCGAGCTCACCGTCGAGGAGAACATCCTGGTGCCGGTGTGGGTGAGCCGGGTGCTGCGCGCCGAGGAGCGGCTGGCGCTGGTCTACCGGGTGCTGCCCGAGCTGATGGAGATGCGCGAGCGCCGCGCACTGCTGCTCTCGGGCGGGCAGCAGAAGCTCGTCGCCCTGGCGCGGGCCCTGGCCGTCGGCACGCGCCTGCTGCTGCTCGACGAGCCGTTCGAGGGCGTCGCGCCGGTGCTCTCGAAGCGCCTTGCCGACGTGATCGCCGGCCTGAAGGGAAGCGCCGTGTCGGTGCTGATCGCGCAGAGCGACCTGAACCATGCGCGCCGCCTGGTCGACCACGAGGTGGTGATCGAGCGCGGCGCGAGCGCCGCCGTCCTTCCGGCCTGAGCGCGGTGAACCCCTGGCACGCGCATCCGGTGCCGGCGATTCGCCGCGAGGCCCTGTACGGCGATCGCCTCGTGCGCTGCTTCGTCGCGCGACCCGCGGGACTGCATGCCATGTTCGAGCGGTCGCGGGCGCAGCGCGGCGACCACGAGGCCCTCGTCCACGAGGGCCGGCGCTGGACCTACGCCGAGGCCGGCGCCGAAGCCGACCGTGTGGCGGCCGGTCTCGCCGCCCGCGGCATCGTCGCCGGCGACCGGGTGCTGTTGCTGCTCTCGAACCGGCCGGAATTCCTGTTCGTGCTGCTCGCCCTGCAGCGGCTCGGCGCGATCGCGGTGCCGGTGGGTGTCCGCGAGCCGCGTCCGGGGCTGGCCTTCATCGCCGGGCAGTGCGGCGCGATCGGCATCGTCTTCGACGACGAGCTTGCCGAGCGCGTGCCGCTGCCCGACGAGGCGCCGGCGCTGGCCCTGCGGCTCGCGGCCTCGGCCCTGCCCGCGATCGATTCGGGCGGCGAAGCCGCGCCGGCGGCGGCGGACCGGCCGGAGACCGACACCGCGGTGATCCTCTACACCTCCGGGACCACCGGCCGGCCGAAGGGGGCGATGCTCACGCACCTGTCGATCGCGCACAGCGTGCTGCACTACCAGGCCTGCATGCGCCTGGGCGCCGACGACCGCTCGGCACTCGCCGTTCCGGCGAGCCACGTCACCGGGCTGATCGCCATCATCGCGGCGATGTGGCACGTCGGCGGCACGGTGGTCGTGGTCCCGGAGTTCAAGGCCGATGCCTTCGTGCAGCTCCTGGCGCGCGAGCGCGTCACGCACACGCTGCTGGTGCCGGCGATGTACCGCCTCTGCCTGATGAGCGAGAGCTTCGCGCACGCCGACCTCTCGCCCTGGCGCATCGGCGGCTACGGCGGCGCGCCCATGCCGGAGGCGACGATCCACGCCCTCGCCGAGCGGCTGCCGCGTCTCACGCTGCTCAATGCCTACGGCGCCACCGAGACCACCTCGCCGGCGACGCTGATGCCGCACGGCCCGGCCGGGGGCCAGGCCGACTCGGTCGGCGTGCCGCTGCCGTGCGCCGACATCCGCGTGATGGACGACGCGGGCCGCGAGCTGCCCGCCGGAGAGACCGGCGAGCTGTGGATCGGCGGGCCGATGGTCGTGCCCGGCTACTGGGCCCACCCGGAGGCGACGGCGGCGTCGTTCACCGCCGGCTACTGGCACTCGGGCGACCTGGGCTCGGTCGATGCCCAGGGCTACGTGCGCATCTTCGACCGCAAGAAGGACATGCTCAACCGCGGCGGCTTCAAGATCTATTCCGTCGAGGTGGAAAACGTGCTGATGGCCTGGCCCGGCGTGGTCGAGGCGGCGGTGATCGGCGTGCCTTGCCCGGTGCTCGGCGAACGCGTGCATGCCGCCGTCTTCGCCCCCGGCGTCGAGGCCGACGACGCGGGCCTGCGCGCGCACTGCGCCGCCTTCCTCGCCGACTACAAGGTGCCGGAGACGATCGCATGGCGAAGCGATGCGCTGCCGCGCAACGCCAACGGCAAGGTCATGAAGCGGCTGCTGCGCGGCCCCTGAGTGTCGGCCCGGCGTTCGTCGCCGACCGGGAGGTGTCCGCAGCTTGATGCGCGTCAAGGCAGCGCGGGCCGCGCCGCCCAGAATGGCTCGACTGCCGCTTCGACGCTGCCCATGGACCTGCCCACGCAATCCCACCTCAAGGCCCTGCGCGACCTGCTCGAGTACCGCCTCGTCGCGCTGCGCGCCGACGTGCACGCCGCCGAACAGGAACGCCAGGCCCTGGGAGAGGCCGCCGATGCCGGTGTCGGCGACCGCAAGGACGAGGCCATGAAAGGCCAGCTCTCGGCCCTGAGCGGCCAGCAGGACGAGCGCGATCGCGAAGAGCTGCGCCAGGTCGAGGCGGCGCTCGGCCGGCTCGACAGCGGAACCTACGGCGACTGCGAGAGCTGCGCCGAGCCGATTCCACTGAAGCGGCTTCTGGTCCAGCCTGCGGCGGTGCGCTGCGCCGAATGTCAGACCCGGCTCGAGGGCGACCCGCGCGTGCGGAGCTGAAGCCGGTCGGCTGAATTCGCCATGCAAGGGGATTCGCTGGGCGCGGCCCGCAGACGGTCCCGGCGGTCCATCCCCCCGGCACCTGGCTGGCGGCGGGATGAAGGCGACGGATACTGCCTGAATGTGCTTTTCCGCAACCGCCAGCTTTTCCGCCGCGGCCGCGCTGGCGGGGCTGGGCCTGCTCACGATCAAGTCGGCGCGCACACGGCGGGAGACTCCATTCGCGGCGATCCCGCTCCTGTTCGCCGTCCAGCAGCTTATCGAAGGCGTGCTCTGGACCAGCTTTCACGCCGATGCGGCGGGCGTGACCAGAGCGATGACGCTGGCCTACCTGTTCTTCTCCCACGTGCTGTGGCCGGTATTCATTCCCGCCTCCGTGATGCTGATCGAACCCTCGCCGTCACGGCGTCGGGATCTCGTCGTCCTGGTCGGGGCGGGCGTCGCAGTCAGCGCCTGGCTGGCGTATCAGACGCTCACGCACGCAATCGAGTCGCATCCCGAAGGCAAGCACATCGAATACGTCCTGCCGCTTTCGCTCGGCATCATGACGTCGGTTCTGTACGTCCTGTCGACAGTCGCCAGCCTCGTCCTGTCGTCCCATCGCATGGTCAGGATCTTCGGGGTGCTGACCCTCGCGGCCTTCGTGGCCACCTATGCGTTCTATTCGCATTGGTGGATATCGGTGTGGTGCTTCTTCGCGGCCTTGCTCAGCGGCGTGGTGCTGCTGCACTTCAAGGTCAGGCCGCCTCTGTTGCGGGATCTTCGTGCCGAAGCTTGAGATGCATCAAGGCGCGACGGCGCGGCCTCGTCACACTGGGGCCCTTCGCGACAGCGGCTAGACGGCCATGTACAAGCGCATCCTCGTTCCGGTCGATGGCAGCCCGACTTCCACGCGCGGCCTCGACGAAGCCATCCGGCTGGCGAAGCTGACCGGCGCGAGCATCCGGCTCGTGCACGTTCTCGACCAGATGGTCTTCATGACCGGCATGGAAACCTATACGCTCGACGTGATCGGCATCCTCAAGGAAGCGGGCGAACGGATCGTGCAGGAGATGAAGGCCCGGGTCGCCGCCGGCGGCATCGAAGCCACCAGCTTCGTCTCCGAGGCCCTGGCGGGACGCGTCTGCGATGTCGTCGCCGAGCAGGCGAAGGCGTTCGACGCCGACCTGATCGTCCTCGGCACCCACGGCCGGCGCGGCGTCGGGCGCTTGCTCATCGGCAGCGACGCCGAGCAGATCGTCCGCAACGCCAGCGTTCCCGTGCTGCTGGTGCGGGCGCTGCCGCTGGCTCAGTCGTCCCCGTAAGCCTGCCGCCTGGCGAGGCGCTCGAACGCCTCTGCGGGTGTGTCGAAGACTTCCTGCTGCAGCTCGCGCAAGGCGTCTTCGGTCTCCCGCCCGGCCTGGGCGAGCCGTTCGTTGAGATGCGACTTCAGCATCCGGCTCTCCTCCAGTTCGTGGCGCAGGAAGTCGCCGCTCGGGACGCCGAGCTCCGTGGCGCGCGCCAGGCGGGTGCGCAGGGCATCGATGCGGCTCATGGCCGGGAAGCCCGGGCGTGCACCTGCCAGAGCGCCTCGAAGTCGAGTCGGCGCGACGCCGAGACGCTCCAGGCGTAGATCGCCGCCTCGGCCGCCGAGCCGACGTCGCCGGCAGGCTCGCCGGCCCGCCCGGTCCGGGCGGGCGAAAACACCGGGTGCTGCGCGGCGTCGGGCGCCTCGTCGTCGAGTCCGGGCATGAACAGGCGCGCCTGCCCGACTTGCACCGCCAGGTCGTTGCCCAGCCAGCTCTCGAGCCGGTCCAGGATCAGCGGGCCCAGACAGACGACGTGGGCGAGGCCGCCGACCTTTCGCGCGATCGCCCGGGCGTCGACGTGGCCGAAGTCTTCCCAGCCGCGGCTTTCGCTCGAGGCCGGGCTCGAGCCCAGCGCCAGGACCGGCATCGTCCGGCGGGGGCTCAGCAGATGCTCGCGGAAACTCGCGAACGCCGCGTCGTTGAAGACCTGCCTCGGCGCGGTGCAGACCCGATACCCGCCATCGTCGAACGGCAGATGATCGATGAGCCCGCACAGGAAGCCGGGCTGGGCCACGAGAAGGCGGGGGTCGCCCTGGCCGAGGAATCCGGTGCTGACGAAGAGCAGGTCCTGGTCGCCGTGGCCGAGGAACAGAACCCGCGTCTCCCAGAGGCGGCTCGCGCTCAGGTCGGGACGGGTTCCCCTGAACGACCACGCATAGCCGCCATCGCGTGCGCCGACGACCTGCACCTGCGACGAGCCCAGTCGGGTCTCGAGGTCATCGGTCGCGTATTCGTTGACGCCGTCGAACAGGTCGGGCCACTTGCGAGCGCCCCAGGCCAGCACGTTTTCGCGGAGGTATTCGCGGCTGTAGCCGTTGCCGCCCTCCTGCAGCAGCGCGGTCAGCGTCGTCGTGTGGACCGTGCGGGGCAGCTCCCGCTTCGCCGGTCGGGTTGCGGAGTCGGGCTGTCGGCTCGCTTGCGTGACGGTGGGCATGCGCTCCAAGATAGGTCGGCCGGCTTGTCGCGTCTGTGCGCTGGCGAACACAATGCGTCGCCCTCGGCCCCGCTCCGGAGTCTTCAGATTCCCATCTGGCTCAGCTTCTCCACGACCTCGTTCATCACGGTGGCGATGCGCGGATGGGAGACCTCGAAGGCGAGGATCGAGGTCTTGAGCTGCTCGCCGAGGCTCGCGTCGGCGCCCGTGGCCTTCGGATTCTCGAGCGTCTGCTCGATGTCCCCGATCAGCTTCTCGAGCCGCAGCCGCGCCTCCTGGTCGCCGATGTCCAGCGCCTGGATCTCGGATCGGAGCTTGCCCAGAGAGTCGTCGAGATGGGTCATGCCGGTCATGTTGCACCACCTTCGCCGAGGATCTCGTAGGAATCGACGATGAACTGCCCGGCCGACACCAGGCCGACGCCGCGGATCCGCTTTCCCGCCAGGCGCTCGAGCTCCGCGTCGCCGAACGGCGGGCCGCCCTTGCGGCGCAGCTTGAACTCGCCCTTGGCGCACACCAGCACGGCCGCCTCGTGGTCGCTCTTGGAGCCCGGATTGATGCGCTTGACGATGACGCGGCCTTCGAGCCGCGTCGCCTTGTCGGTCGGGTCTGCCATCGGCCGATGCTAGCCGGCGACAGCCTCTAGCGGCTGTGCACCCGTCGGATGTGGACGACCCGGCCGTGCTCGAGCGTGGCGATGATGGCGGTCAGCTGCGGCCGGCGCAGCGGGCCCTCGCCGCCGGTGCGCCCCTGCACCACGTGGATCGTCCGCTCGCGCCGGCTGGCCCGGGTGGAGGCCGAGGCCGCGCGCGCCGCCTCGGCGGGAAACCGCACCCGGTACGAGCGCCAGGTGATCGTCGTCAACCCTGACTCGCGCGCCGCCGCCTCGAGCAGCTGCTTCACCGCCGGCGGCGGCCTGAGGCTCGCCGGGTTGGCCGCGCCGACCGTGTGCGCGAGGTTGTGGCCGGTGCGGCTCAGGCGCTCGCGCCGGAACGCCCGCGCCCCGTCGGAGATGACGCCGGACTTCCGCGCGCTCCTGATCACTGCCGTCTTCGAGAAGGCGTGGCTCACGTGCTTCACCGCATGGACGGAAGGGTCGCCGAGCAGGTTGAACTGCACCGCCGTCTTCAGGTCGCTGGGGTCGAGGTGCGAGTACTGCGCCACGTACTTCTGCCGCGCTTCCAGGGCGGCCCGGCCGAGCGAGCCGCCGTTCAGCACGCCTTCGAGGAAGAAGCGGCAGATCAGGTCGGCCTGGCCGTTGCCTTCGCTCGGCCCGTAGGCGATGTTGCTGCTGCCGAAGAAGCCGTACGCGCCTTCGGCGAGATAGGTGCTGCTGATGCCGCGCGCGCCGTCGGCCTTGGCGGGATCGTAGAGCTCGGCGCCGTAGCAGCATTCGGCGGCGATGACCGAGCCCTCGGTCACCCGGCCGGGCAGGCGGGCGGAGTCGTGGGCGTCGAAGAACTTCTTCTTCGGGAACTCGCCGAAGTACTTGGAGGAGATCGTGTCGCCGTGGCAGTTGATGAAGTGCACCCGCGGCGCCAGCTGCGCCTTGCTCCAGGCGGGGCCGCCCGGCGGCGAGGTGAGCACGGCGGAACCGGGCCCGAACAGGGTTTCGGCCGAAAGCCGGGTCGACTTCTCCCAGACCTTGGCGCTGAGGGCGAAGTGGCCGCTGTAGTCGCTCTTGTCGCGGCAGGCGTGGCCGGCGGCGACGCGGATCAGCCGCACCAGCAGCTCGGGGCTGGTCGCTCCCTTCTCGTCGGGCAGGCGGCCGACGACCCGGGGCGGGCCGAGGAAGCGCGCGGGAATGCGGGCGAACGGCGCATCGCAGGCATACGGCAGATCGCTCGGCACGTGGGGGTCGCCGTCGTCCTCGTCGGTGCCATGCATGGGGTTGGTCAGCTTGATGTGCGGCACCACGTCGGGCGCGCCGAGGATCATCAGGTAGTCGGGCTGGTACTTCCGGTAGACGGCGTCGATCGCCGCCTTGGCGCCGCGCTCGTCGGTCGTGCTCGCCACGGGCGCCCCGCCGGCCGCCTTCATGTCGGCGGCCGAATCGAGCGCCACCAGCCGGCTCTTCAGGCCGCGCGCCACGTCGCTCGCCTTGAGCGCCGCCAGCGCCGCCGTGACCTGGGCGTACTTGGCGCCGTACTTGCCGCGCAGCGCGGCGACGTTGGTGACGATGACCTTGTCGATCTTCATGGGCGTCTCCCTCACGTGAGTTTCCTGGTTCGGCGGCGATGATCGGCCGAGACCGCGACGCTGGAACCTGTGAGAGTTTCCAGGGCGGGCGCCCGTTCCCGGCGCCGCGGCGGCGCCTCAGGCCGTGCGCTGCCGCTGCAGCCCGAGCGAATCGATCATCGCCTTCTGCATCTCGAACTTCTGCGGCTTGCCGGTCGCGGTGAGGGGAAACTGGTCGACGATGCGCACGTAGCGCGGCACCTTGAAGTGTGCGATCCGTTCCTTGCAGAAGTCGCGGATCTCCTGCTCCTGGATCGCGTGGCCGCGCCGCGGCACGATCCAGACGCACACCTCCTCGCCGTACTTCGGGTCCGGAACGCCGAAAGCCTGCACCTCCTGCACGCCGGGATGGCCGAGGAGGAACTCCTCGATCTCGCGCGGGTAGACGTTCTCGCCGCCGCGGATGAGCATGTCCTTGACCCGGCCGACGATGTTGGCGAAGCCCTCCGCGTCGAGCGTCGCCAGGTCGCCGGTGTGCATCCAGCCGGCCTCGTCGATCGCTTCGCGGCTGCGCGCCTCGTCCTTCCAGTAGCCGCGCATCACCGCGTAGCCGCGGGTGCACAGCTCGCCCCGCATGCCGACCGGCACGATCCGGCCGGCCGCATCGACGATCTTCACCTCGAGGTGCGGCTGGATGCGGCCGACCGTCGAGACGCGGCGCTCGAGCGGGTCGTCGAGGCCCGACTGGAACGAGATCGGCGAGGTCTCGGTCATGCCGTAGGCGATCGTCACCTGATGCATGTGCATCCGGGCGACGACCTTGCGCATGAGCTCGATCGGGCAGGGCGCGCCGGCCATGATTCCGGTGCGCAGCGACGAAAGGTCGTGCTGCGCGAAGCCCGGCTCGTCGAGCATGGCGCTGAACATCGTCGGCACGCCGTGCAGGGCGGTACAACGGTGCTGCGCCACCGACCGGAGCGTCGCCGCCGCGTCGAAGCCCTCGCCCGGGAACACCATGGTCGCGCCCGAAGCGGTGGCGCAGAGAACGCCCAGCACCATGCCGAAGCAGTGGTAGAGCGGTACCGGGATGCAGAGCTTGTCGGCCGGCTCGAGTGCCATCGCCCTGGCGCTGTAGCGGGCGTTGTTGACGATGTTGAAGTGCGAGAGGGTCGCTCCCTTCGGCGCGCCCGTGGTGCCGCTGGTGAACTGGATGTTGATCGCGTCGTCCGGGTCGAGGGCGGCGCTCAACGCGTCGAGCCGGCCGCGCTGGGCCGGACCGCCCAGCGCCAGGACCTGCGCATAGGAGAGGCAGCGCGGCGGCACCGGCTCGTCGCCGAGCAGCACCACGTGCTTCAGGTCCGGCAGGCGCACGCTGTCGAGCACCTCGCTGGCCCCCTTGAAGTGGATCTCGGGGGCGAGCTCGCCGAGCATGCCGAGGTAGTCGCTGCCCCGGTACCGCCGCGCCATCACCAGGGCCCGGCAGCCGACCTTGTTCAGCGCGTACTCGAGCTCGGTCCGGCGATAGGCGGGATTGATGTTGACGAGCACCAGGCCGATGCGCGCGGTCGCGAACTGGGTGACGAGCCACTCGTGCCGGTTCGGCGCCCAGATGCCGACCCGGTTGCCACGCCTGAGGCCCAGCGCCAGGAGGCCGGCGGCCAGGGAGTCGGCAGTGCGCTGGAGGTCGTACCACGAGAGGCGCAGGCCCTCGGCGTCGAAGATCGCGGCGTCGCGCGAGCCGTGCCGCGCCACGGTCTTGTCGAGCAGCTGCGGCAAGGTGATGAAGCGCAGCGGCACATCGGTCGAGCCGGACACGTACGAGAGCGTGCCTGGCGGCTTCAGTCGGTCGGCGGCGCCGCCCTGGAGCCAGTCGGAGCTGAACGGATTCGCCGCCAAGATCGCCACCGATGCGCTGCGCCGCGCCTAGAAGTTGCGCCAGTCGCCGAGTTGCTCGAAGGCGTGCGCGGCGCGGTAGATCGTCGACTCGTTGTAATGCGCGCCGACCAGTTGCATGCCCACCGGCAGCCCGGCCGAGAGGCCGCAGGGCACGTTCATCGCCGGATGGCCGCTGACGTCGAACGGCGCGGTGTTCGCGAGCATCTCGAAGGCGCGCTGGCAATAGAGCGCGAGCGGGGCATCTTGCGCCGGGATCGGCGTCGCCTTCATCGGCGTGGTCGGCATCAGCAGCAGATCGTGGCGCGAGAAGGCCTGGTCGTAGGTCTTCCTGAGCAGGCGGGACAGGTTCTGCGCCTTGGCGTAGAAGTGTCCGCGATGGGTCTTCATGAAGTATTCGCCCGCCATCATCGAGATCTTGAGCGTGCGCGAGAGCTGGTTGGCGCGGGCCCGCCAGTTGGCATGGGCGTCGAGCAGGCTGGTCGTGTACAGGCCTTCCCAGTTGAAGCCCATGCCGTTGCCATTCATCATCTGCGCCTGCAGGCCCTCCAGCGCGATCGGCGTCCAGATCGCGACGCCGTCGAGGTGCATCGGGATCGAGATCTCCTCGACGATCGCGCCGAGGCTGCGCAGCCGTTCCGCAGCCTGGCGAACCTTCTGCACCACGTCGGGCTCGCAGTTGTCGTGCTGGAAGCCTTCGGTCAGGACGCCGATCCGAAGCCCGGCGACGCCGCGGCCGAGGGCGGCGGTGTACTTGTCGACACGCACGTTGTACTGGCGTGGATCGAGGCCGTCGACACCGGCGATCACCTCGAGCAGCAGGGCGCTGTCGGCGACCGTGGCGGTCATCGGTCCGAGATGGTCGATGGTCGCCTCGATCGGCATCGCGCCGGTGTAGGGAACCAGCCCGTGCGTGCCCTTCATGCCATAGCACCCGGAGAACGACCCGGGCATGCGGACCGAGCCGCCCTGGTCGCCGCCGACCGCGATCTCGACCTCGCCCGAGCCGACCAGCGCCGCGCAGCCGCTCGACGAGCCGCCTGCGGAATAGCCCAGCTTGTACGGGTTGTGCACCGGGCCGGCCTGCGAGGTATGGCTGCCGCCGGACAGGCAGAAGGACTCGCAGTGCGCCTTGCCGACGATCGTCCCGCCCGCATCGAGGATGCGCGTGACGACGGTCGCATCGATGTCCGGCACATACCCTTCCAGCGACGAGGCGCCGTTCATCATCGGCACGCCGGCCACGCAGATGTTGTCCTTGATCACGATCCGCTTGCCGGCCAGGGGGCCGTAAGGCGCGCCCTTGATCTCCGTCTTGACGTACCAGGCGCCGAGCGGGTTCTCTGCCGCCGAGGGTCGCGTTCCGGGCGTTCGCGGATAGCGCACCTCGGGCAGGTAGTCGGGAAGCTGGTTGATGCGGTCGTAGGCGAGCATCGTGCCTTCGAGCACCTCGAGGTACTCGCCGACCTCGTGGTCGGACATGCTCATGTGCAGCTTGTCGACGATCCGCTTCATCTGCTCTAGCGTCGGTCGCTTGACCATCGACATGGTGTCACCTCGGGAAATGGCGGCGGTCGATGCCGCTGGGATGGGGGCGGGAGCCGGCGCAGACGTCGGCATCGAATGGTGGGTCGCTGGCAGCGAGCGGGGGGCCGACGGCAGCGACCGCGCGGCCGTTGCGGAGACGGTCGAGGTTGCAGGCGGGCGAGCGGGCGACCCGGGTCGGCTCGTGCGCATCGCGCCCATGCCGAGCAG
>JANMCC010000318.1:0-5125 GCA_031360885.1 Burkholderiales bacterium
CCGGCGCCCGGGTCGGGCAGGAAGATCGCGCTGTTGCTCGCGTTGAGCAGGTCCTTCGCATGGCCGGCGATCCGGTCCATCACGACCGCCAGGTCGAGCGAGGAGGACAGGTCGCGGCCGACGTCCGAGAGCGCCGACGACTCGCGCGCGCGCCGCTGCGTCTCCTCGAGCAGCCGGGCGTTCTCGAGAGCGACGCCCATGCTCGCGGCCACGGTCGAGAGCAGGCGCACCTTCGATTCGTCGAACGCGTCTTCCCGCTCGTAGCTTTCGAGAATGATCACGCCGAGGAAGCGGTCGCCGGAGAACATCGGCACGAAGACCGACGAGAGGCTGAGGTCGGTGCCGGGGAAGTGATAGAGCCCGAGCGCCGCGGCCGCCGCACGGTCCGGCACCAGGACCGGCCGGCGCTGGAGCAGGGCCCGGTCGATCGGGCGATCGAGAGGATCGGCGATCGGCCCGTGCTCGATCCTGGCGCCATGCTCATAGGCATAGAGCGGAAGGCGCGTGGCTGCCGCCTCGTCGCGCCAGGTGATCATCATGTCGCCGGTGCCGAACACCTCGCGCAGCTTGTCGCCGACCAGCTCGACGATCGCCTGGAAATCGAGCTCGGCGCCCATGCCCTGCTGGATGCCGTTGATCACCGCCAGCTCGGCGTTGCGCTGCTCGGTTTCCTTCAGCAGGCGTTGCGTCTCGTCGAACAGCCGGGCGTTCTCGAGCGCGACGCCCATGCTCGCGGCCACGGTGCTCAGCAGCCGGACCTCGGGCTCGCCGAACGCGTGCTCGCGTTCGAAGCTCTCGACGCTGATCCAGGCGAGCATGCGCTCGCCGCTGAAGACGGGAACGCCCATGAGCGATTTGCAAGCGTCCTCGGAGGGCGCCCGGAGCAGGTGCTGCGCCACCATCGCCGCCTGGTCGCCGGCGACGATCGGCAGGCGCGACTTTCCCGCCTGTTCCCAGGCTCCTCCGGGCGATGGCCGGGTGGGCGCAGGGTGCACCCTGACGCCCTTTTCGTAGACGTAGAGGTGATGCAGCCTGTCGGTCTCCGGGTCGTGCCATCGGATGCCGATGTCGTCCGTGGCCAGCACCTCGCGCAGCTTGTCGCCCACGAGGTCGACGATGGCCTGGAAGTCGAGCTCGGCGGCCATTCCCTGCTGGATGCTGTTGATCACCGCCAGCTCGGCGTTGCGCTGCTCGGTTTCCTTCAGCAGGCGCTGCGTCTCGTCGAACAGACGGGCGTTCTGCAGCGCCACGCCCATGCTCGCGCCGATGGTCTGCAGAAGGCTGATCGTCGCTGCCTCGAACGCAGGCTGGCGCTCGTGCTCGTCGATCGCGATCGCGCCGACGCGCCGGTCGCCCATCGAGAACGGAACGAGCGCCGAACCCTTCGCCGGCAAGGTGCCGGGCGAGGGATGAAAGCCCATTGCCTCCAGCTCGGCCGGCGTCTGCATCACCAGCGGAAGGCGCTGCTCGAGGAGCCGGTCGCTCCAGGCTCCGTATTCCATGTGCATGGAACGGATGGATAGGCGCGCGCCCTGCTCGTACTCGTACGGAAAATGCATCATTCCCGTATCGAGGTCGTAGAAGCGGATCCCGAGGTCCTCGCAATGGAGCACCTCGCGCAGGCGGTCGCCGACGAGATCGACCATCGCCTGCCAATCGAGCTCCGCGGCGAGACCTTGCTGGATGCTGTTGATCACCGCCAGCTCTGCCGCGCGCCGGCGCTCGGCCTCGAAGCTCTGCGCGTTCTGCAGCGCCAGGCTCAGGCTGGCCGCGACGGTGCCGATCAGCTTGACGTCGCTTTCGCCGAAGGCGTGCTCGGCCTGGTGGCCGATGCAGATCAGCCCGGTGGACTGCTCGCCGATGACCAGGGGGGCGTAGACGAAGGACTCGTCCTCGACCGGCCCGCCGATGACCTTGGAAACGATGCCGTGCACCGCCCCGAAGGCGGCCATCTCCGCCCGCGAGCCGAACACCGCCGGCTGGCGCGTGCGCATCACCACGCCGCCGATGCCGTGCCGGCTCCCCTGCGGCAGCGGCGGCGGGCGGTAGCGCTCGCCGTGGTCGAGCAGGAAGGGATAGGTGACGACGTCGCTCGCGGTGTCGCGCAGGGCGATGCCGACGACCTCGGCCTTGAACACCTCGGCGAGCTTGCTGCCGACCAGCTCGATGATCGCCTGCAGGTCGAGCTCCGCCACCAGCCCCTGCTGGATGCCGTTGATCACCGCGAGTTCGGCGTTGCGCTGCTCGGTTTCCTTCAGCAGGCGCTGCGTCTCGGCGAACAGGCGCGCGTTCTCCAGCGCCACGCTCATGCTCGCGGCGATGGTCTCGAGCAGGCGCACCTGGGCAGTGCCGAACGCGTGGTCGCGCTCGTGGTTCTCCAGGTGCACCGAGCCGAGCATCCGCTCGCCAGCGAGCATCGGCACCACCAGCAGGCTGCGGGCGCGGTCGGTGCCTGGCTGCACGGGCACGCCGAGCGCCATCTGTTCCTCGATCGAGCCGACGACGAGCGGCTTCTTCTCTTGGTAGAAGCGGTGGCGCAGGGTCCCGGGAACCAGGACGCTGGTGCTGAACGGCAGTCGCACGCCGTGCTCGCAGGAATAGAGCGACTGCACCTCCTGCGTGGCCTCGTCCCACCAGCGGATGCTCATGTCGCCGGTGGCGAAAACCTCGCGCAGCTTGTCGCCGACGACGTCGACGATCGCCTGGAAGTCGAGGGCGGCGCTCATTGCCTGCTGGATGCCGTTGATCACCGCCAGCTCGCTCTCCCGCTGCTGGAGCAGGAGCGCCAGAGCGTGCGTGCGGCCTGCATTCGCCAGCTCGGCGGCGCCGCGCCGGGCGAGCGTGGCCAGGCGGTCGCGGTCGGCGGCGACGAGGCGCCCCTGGCGGCCATCGACATCGGCATAGAGGAAGCCGTATCGCTCGGGTCCCGAAACCAGCGGGGCGACGACGCAACTTCGCTGCTCGCGCGCCGCGGCGCCGGACGGCCCGTGACGCAGCCTGGCCTTGCCCGTGTGGCGCGCCTCGCCCAGCCACGGCGCGATCGCCGCGAGCAGGGAGGCCGCGCGCTCGCGCCGGGGCAGCAAGGCACCGGCGACGCGCGGTCCGGCCTCGGCGTCGAGGACGACCAGCACCCGGCCGGCGCCGCACAGTGCGGCGGCTTCGGCCACGAGCCGCTCGCAGATCGCGGCCTCGTCGGCCGGATCGGGGGGATGGCGACTCGCGCTCATCGGCCTCCGCTCATTCGAATCGCCTCTCTTGAAGCGCCGCATCGGCCGATTATTCGGCATGACCCCGGGTCGACCGGAGGGGCTGAACACGGGGTTCAGCGAACGATGACGGTGGGGGCGGCGAGCCGAAAGGCGCGGGGGGTGGTGTCCATGGCGGCTCCTGGGGCAGTGCGTTGTCGATGTCCGCACTGTCGCCGCCGCACCCCCCTTCAGTCCTTTGCCGGGCTGAAGCCGGCCTGAAGCGTTATGAAACGCTCCGGCCGTTCACGCGTTTCATCCCTAAGGCGTGGCCTTGAGCAGGATCACCAGGTCGTTGAAGTCGGGCTCGGTCGGCCCGCCGTAGCCGTCGTCGAAGGTCAGCGTCCAGCCTTGCGCGAAGTCGCCCGTGATGCGCAGGGCCGGGGTGAAGATCAGCGGCGTGCTGGGCAAGGTGCCGGCGAGCACCGAGACTTGGATCGCCGTACCCGCGGGGAACAGCGTTCCGCCGCCGATCGAGATCGGCACGCCGATCGTGTCGGAGCAGCCGTTCGCGAACACCGTTTGCACCACCGGCGCCGTGACGATCACCTTGTTGCCCGACGCCGAGCACGAATGGCTCAGCAGCGTCATCGTCACCCGCGAGGCCTGCGTCAGGCTGAGGACGCAGCTTCCGGACGTGCAGCCGAGGCTCGTGGCGGGCGGCGCAACGACGATGGTCTGCGGGCTGGTGCTGGTCTTGCCGCTGCCGTCGGTCACGGTGAGCGTGACGGTGTAGGTGGTGAGCGGCGCGAGCGCATAGCTGTGGCTCGCCGGGCTCCCGGCCGGCAGCGTCGTGCCGTCGCCGAAGTTCCAGACCCGCGACTGGAAGACGCTGCCTGGGTCGTAGGTGCTGGTGTCGGTGAAGGTGCAGTCCAGCGAGACGCAGCTCGCGGTGAAGCTGGCATGCGGCGCGGCCGGCATCGGCGGCGTGGTCACGCTGACCTGCCTCACCGCGGTGCCCCGCAGGCCGCGCGAGTCGATGGCGATCAGGCTGACGTTGTAGGCGCTCGCCGCCGCGTAGGCGTGCGTCGCGTTCTGCGTGGTGACGGTGGGCGTGGCGTCGCCGAAGTCCCAGATGTAGCCGATGAGGGTGTCGGCAGTGTCCTGATTGGTGCTGAGGTTCGTGAAGGTACAGACCAGGTCCGTGCACGAGAAGGCGAAATTCGCGGTCGGCGGGGTATTCACCGGGCCGGAACTCGACCCCCCTCCGCCGCAGGCGGAAAGGGCGACGACGAAAAGAAAGGAAAACGCTCTGAACCAGGTACGCATGGGCCCGCCTCCACGGAAAGAACGTCAGTAGGCAATATGCGCGCCCGCCACCTCGTTTCCGTTCGCCTTCCCGACAGGCGGCGTCATCCGCCCGACGCGAGCTCCCGCTCGAGCACCTTCGGATTGTCCCGCCAGCGCTCCAGCCCTTCCTGGGCGACGTCGCCCGGATACACGTCCTCGACGCCCTCCTTCAGCGCCTTGACGATGGCGCTCGCCAGCGCCGCCGGCGCGACCTTGGGCGGCGGCAGGTTCTGGTTCCACTCGTCGTCGATCGGTCCCGGAAAGACGTTGATCACGCGGATGCCTGACGGCCGCATCTCGGCGCGCAGGCACTGCGCCAGCGAGTACGCCGCCGCCTTCGAGGCGGAAAAAGTGCCGTGCGGCGGAAAGTTGGACAGGGCGTAGACCGAGAGCAGGTTGACCCAGGCCACGGCGTGGGTCTCGCCGTCGGCGGAGCGGCCCTTCAGCGCCGGGCCGAACTCCTGCGCCAGGCGCAGCAGGCCGAAGTAGTTGATGTCCATCTCGGCCTTGGCGACGTCGGTGCCGCGGCGCGCGGCGATGCCGAAGGCGCGGTGCACCTCGGCGTTGTTGACGACGATGTCGACCTTGCC
>JANMCC010000337.1:0-20008 GCA_031360885.1 Burkholderiales bacterium
GTGAGCAAGGCCGTGGCCACGACTGCCACGAAGACCTCGAACGCCGCCCGTCGTGTGGCGCGCAAGGCTTCGTAACAGCCTGACACTCCGTCACGGCAGGCGAGCCGGCCGATCCGGCTTCCTGATCGACAACTGAAAAGGCGCGCGTTCTACGCGCGCCCTTTTTCCTTTCCTCGCGTCTCGCAAGGCGTTCGCATCGGCGTCACCGAACACGCACTCACCCGCCGCGCCGGGCGCCGAGGCGCTGCAGGATGTCGGGCGGCATGAAGTTGTTCTCGCTCGTCTTGTCGGCCTCGACGATCGCCATCGAAAGCATCAACGCCGACGACGGCCAGACCCAGGCCTTGCGCGGGCGGCAGTTCGGCGAGCTGCAGGAGTAGCCGCAGACCGTCGACAACGTGAGCGTCGACATCGGCGCTCGAGCGATAGCGGACCCCGCCAGGTAGACCGGCGTCGCCGATCGCTTCGCCGTCAGCGCCCGCGCCGGCCGACTAGATCGCGAACACGTGCGCGAACGCGTGGTGCCACAGGGTCGCCGTCAGCAGGCCGAGCGGGACGCCGACGCCGATCATGGTCGCCACCAGCGGCCCGTCGAGTCGGGCTTCGGCGGCGACGATGCCGGCGCCGATCATGGGAGGCATGGCGGCCTCGATCATGCTGACGCGGCTGGTCATGTTGAGCTCCGCCTCGAACAGCCAGAGGACGGCGAAGACGATCGCGGGGCAGGCGACGAGCTTGTAGCCCAGGCCGATCGAGAGCAGCCTGGCCTGGCTGCGCAACGCACCCGGGCGCAGCTGCAGGCCGACGGAAAGCAACGCGAGCGGCGCCAGGGTGTCGCCGATGCGCGCGAGCGCGGCATCGAGCGCCGCGGGAAAGGGCAGCGGCCGCAGGGCGAGCGCGAGCACCAGGGCGATCAGCGGCGGGAAGGTGACGATCTTCTTCAGCATCTCGCGGCCCGAGGCCGGCGCGTTGCCCGCGTAGAGCGCAGCGGCGAGAACGCCGACCGTGGCCAGGACCAGGTACGAGCCGAGCTGGTCGATCAACAGGCCGAGGCCGAGGCCGTCGCGGCCGTGCAGCGATTCGATCATCGGCAGGCCGACGAACGAGGTGTTGCCCAGCCCGCCTACCAGCGTCAACGCACCGACGCTGGCGCGCGGCAGGTGCAGCCACCGGCCGATCGACCAGAACGCGGCGGCGCCGACCGCGAACAGCGCCCAGGGCATGAGCACCGGCCACAGCTGGTTCGGGTCGAAGGCGAAGCCGTGCAGGGCGCGCAAGGTCACCGCCGGCAGCGACACCTGGAGGATGACCGCATTGAGCGCCTGGTGGGCGTTGGCCGGCGTGCGCGCCGAGTGCTGCAGCAGCATGCCGATGGCCAGGCAGGCGACGAGAAGGAAGAGGTTCGACACGGCGGGCTCCGGCGTTCGGCGCGACAAGCGCTTGTGCACTGTCATACGCGACGCGAGCGCAGAACCGGCCATGCGGCGGCGTGGCCGGTTCGCCGACCTATGCACGTACTTCCGGATGTGGGCCCCGTTCCCATGCCCTTTGGAGTCGAAATGAACCTGCCCGTCCGAGTCCCACAGGCCACCGACGCGGCGCGCGTCGAGCCCCACCCGCCGTGCCCGACGCCGGCCGACCGTTCGCTGCGCCGCGCCCCCGTCGTGGTGACCCTTCGATCCGGGCCCGGCACGAACGAGACCGCAGCCGATCGGCGCATCCTTCGAATGCTGCGGGAATGCCAGGTATCCGCCGCTCCCGCCCTGCTGCTCGCGCTGGCCTGCGTCGCTGTGGCCGGGTTCGCGGCATGGAGCGCGTTCCTGCGCTGAGCACAACGCGAGGACAATGGCGTCGTGACGGTCGTGCGCCGCGTGGCGCCTCGCCGTCGCCACGCTCACGAGAGGCTCCCATGCCACTGCCCCGCATCGCCTGCATGCTCGCCCTGATGGCGACCACCACCGCCTTCGCCGCCCTCAAGGCGGGCGACCCCGTGCCTTCGTTCAGCGCGCCCGCCTCGCTGGCAGGCAAGCCCTTCACCTATTCGCTGAAGGAGAGCCTGGCCAAGGGCCCGGTGGTCGTCTACTTCTACCCCTCGGCGTACACCGAAGGCTGCAACATCCAGGCGCACGAGTTCTCGAGCCGGGCCGATCAGTTCGCCGCCGCCGGCGCCACGGTGATCGGCGTCTCGCTCGACAGCATCCAGCGACTGAACGCGTTCTCCGCCGATCCCGCCTATTGCGCCGGCAAGCTCGCGGTCGCGTCGGACGGCGACGGGAAGATCGCGCGCGCCTTCGGCCTGCGGGTGAGCGGTGCGCAGCGCGGTGCGATCGACACACGCGGCAAGGAGATCGAGCACGGGTTCACCGAGCGCACCACCTTCGTCGTCAAGCGCGACGGCACGGTCTACGCGGCGGTGGGCGGCGTTTCGCCCGAAGCCAATGTCGCGCAGGCGCTGGGGCTGGTGCAGGAGCTGTCGGCCACGCGCTAGCCGCTCCGGGCCGAACGGCGGCGAGCCCGCAGGCGACCGTATCATCGTTCTTCGCATTCACGGAGGCACCCATGAGCGACACCTACGTTCTTGTCCATGGCGCATGGCACACCGGAGCGGAGCTCGAGCCGGCGGCCGAACACATCCGCAAGCTCGGCCACACCGTGCACTGCCCGACGCTCACCGGCAATCGCCCTGGCGACGACCGCAGCCGCATCGGCCTGATGGATGCGGCGCGCTCGCTGGAAGCCTTCCTGAAGGACAAGAGCCTGACCGGCGTGCGCCTGGTCGGCCACAGCTACGGCGGCATGGTGATCTCGCAGCTCATGGACCTGGCGCCCGAGCGCGTCACCCGGCTGGTCTACGTGAACGCCTTCGTGCCGAACCCCGGCGAGTCGCTCAACGACATGGTCCCGCCCGTCTACGTCGGCCTGTTCGACCAGATCGCGGCCGCGAGCAACGGCGCGGTGGTGCTGCCGTTCCCGATCTGGCGCGAGGCCTTCATCAACGACGCCGACCTGGCGCTCGCCACCTCGGCCTACGAGAAGCTGAACCCGCACCCGTACAAGACCTTCACCGACAAGGTCGTATTGAAGGAGCCGCTCGCCGCCATGCAGGTCGGCAAGGGCTACGTCAACTGCCGGCTCGACATCGCCTTGCCGCACAGCCTGCCCTGGCATCCCCGCCTCTCGGAGAAGCTCGGCCTGTTTCGCCTGATCGAATGCGAAGGCAGCCACGAGGTCTGGTTCACCGATCCCGCGACGATCGCCCGGGCGATCGTCGATGCCGGGCGAGACTGAGCGCGGCGCCGCCCTCCCCCGCCGCCGCCGTGACCCTCGACCCGCGCGCCCTGCAGGCGCTGAACGCCGCGGTTCTCTCCGACACGCTCGACAGCCTGGGCTTGATGCAGCAGGCGATGAAGCCCTTCATCCGCCCGCTCGACGACTCGCTGCAGCTCATCGGCCGCGCCCGCACCGGCGTGTACATGCCGGTCTATGCGCCGCCGGCCGAGGGCGAGAATCCCTACGAGGTCGAGATCGCCCTCGTCGACGACCTCGCGCCCGGCGACGTGGTCGTGCTGGCGTGCGACGGCCCCACCGATCGCATCGCGCCCTGGGGCGAGCTTCTCTCCACCGCCAGCGCGGCGCGCGGCGCCGCCGGCTGCGTGACCGACGGCCTGGTGCGCGACGTGAAGCAGATCCGCGAGATGCGCTTCGCGGTGTTCGCCGGCGGCATCGGCCCGCTCGACACCAAGGGCCGGGCGCGCATGGTCGATCGCGACGTGCCGGCGATGTGCGCCGGCGTCACCGTGCGCCGCGGCGACCTCGTGTTCGGCGATGTCGACGGCGTGGTTGTCATTCCCCGCGAGGCGGAGCAGGAGGTCGTGCGCCGCGCGCTCGACAAGGTCTCCGGCGAGAACCGGTCGCGCGAGGCGCTGCAGCGAGGGGAAAAGCTCGCCGACGTGTTCGGCCGGCTGGGCATCCTGTAGCCCGCGCCGAACGGCCCGCGACGCTCAGTGCGCCGGCAGGTAGCGCACCGCCAGCACGCCGTCGATCGCGACCAGGCCGGCCTGCACCTCGGGCAGCACCGGGCTGTCGACGTCGACCAGGGTGTAGGCCATGTCGCCGCGCGACTTGTTGATCATGTTGTGGATGTTCAGGCCGGCACGGGCCATCGCGGTCGAGATCTGGCCGAGCATGTTGGGCACGTTGGCGTTGGCGATCGCCACGCGGAAGGCCGATTCCCGCGCCATGCTCACCTGCGGAAAGTTCACCGCGTTGCTGACGTTGCCGTGCTCGAGGTAGTCGCGCAGCTGGTCGACCACCATCACCGCGCAGTTGTCCTCGGCCTCGCGCGTCGAGGCGCCGAGGTGCGGCAGGGCGATCACCTGCGGATGGCCATGGATGGCCGCGCCCGGGAAGTCGCAGACGTACTGGCCGAGCTGGCGCGCGGCCAGCGCGTCGAGGACCGCGCTGTCGCTGACCACGCCTTCGCGGCTGAAGTTCAGCAGCACCGCGCCCGTGCGCATGAGGCCGATGTTGGCGTCGTTGACCAGGTCGCGCGTCGCCTCGACCAGCGGCACGTGCAGGGTCACGAACTGCGCCTGCCGCAGCACCTCGTTGACGCTGGTCGCGCGCCGCACCTGCGAGGGCAGGCTCCAGGCGGCGTCGACGGTGATGTCGGGGTCGAAGCCGAGCACGTTCATGCCCAGCTTGATGGCGGCGTCGGCGACCAAGCAGCCGATCTTGCCGAGGCCGATGATGCCGAGCGTCTGGCCTGCGAGCTCGTAGCCGGCAAAGGCCTTCTTGTCGCGCTCGACCGCCTGCTCGAGGTCGGCCGCCGCGGTATCGAGCGCGGCGACGAAGCGCAGCGCCGGCGCGATCTGCCGCGCCGCCAGCAGCATGCCGGCGAGCACCAGTTCCTTCACCGCGTTGGCGTTGGCGCCCGGGGCGTTGAACACCGGCACGCCGCGCCGGCTCATCGCCTCAACGGGAATGTTGTTGGTGCCGGCGCCGGCGCGGCCGATCGCGCGCACGCTGGCGGCGATCGCCGTGGCGTGCAGGTCGGCCGAGCGCACCAGGATCGCGACCGGATCGGCGATGTCCTTGCCGACGTGGTAAGTCGCGGCCGGCAGCCGCGAGAGGCCCGCCGCCGAGATCGGGTTGAGCACCAGGATGCCGAGCCGCTTGCCCAGGGCCGGGCCTGCATGCCCGGCCCGTTCGCCAGGCGATCGCCCGTCCGCAGGGACGGGCTCACGTCCAGGCTCACCCATGATCGATCTCGAACTCCTTCATGTAGGCCACCAGCGCCTGCACGCCCTCGACCGGCATCGCGTTGTAGAGCGAGGCGCGCATGCCGCCGACCGAGCGGTGGCCCTTGAGCTGCACCATGCCGCGCGCCTGCGCGCCTTTCAGGAAGGCGTCGTCGAGCATCTCGTCCTTCAGCTTGAAGGGCACGTTCATCAGCGAGCGGTCGGCCTTGGCCACCGGATTGCGGTACAGATCGCTCCGGTCGAGGTAGTCGTAGAGGATCGCGGCCTTGGCCCGGTTGTGCTCGGCCATCGCCGCCAGGCCGCCGCGGCCCTTGATCCAGCGGAACACCAGCCCGGCGATGTAGATCGCGTAGGTCGGCGGCGTGTTGAGCATCGAGTCGTTGGCGGCCTGCTGCTGGTAGTCGAAGGCCGAGGGCGTGAGCGAATGCGCCTGGCCGATCAGGTCGTCGCGAACGATCACGATGGTCAGGCCGGCCGGGCCGATGTTCTTCTGCGCCCCGCCGTAGATCAGACCGTAGCGCGCGACGTCGACCGGCCGCGAGAGGATGTTGCTCGACATGTCGGCCACCAGCGGCACGGCGCCGGTGTCGGGCGTGAAGTGGTACTCGACGCCGCCGATCGTCTCGTTGGCGCAGATGTGCACGTAGGCGGCGTCGGCGTCGAGCCGCCAGCTCTCGCGCGGCGGCACCGAAGTGAAGCCGCTCGCCTCGGCGCTGGCGGCGACGTTGACCTTGCAGTAGCGCTTCGCCTCGGCGATTGACTTCTTCGACCACTCGCCGGTATGGATGTAGTCGGCGCCGGCTTTGCCGCGCAGCAGGTTCATCGGCACGATCGCGTTCTCGCCGATCGCCCCGCCCTGCATGAAGAGCACCTTGTAGTTCGCCGGAATAGCCAGCAGCTCGCGCAGCAGCGCCTCGGCCTCGGCGTGGATGGCGATGAACTCCTTGCCGCGGTGGCTCATCTCCATCACCGACATGCCGCTGCCGTGCCAGTCGAGCATCTCGTCGGCGGCCTGGCGCAGCACCGTCTCGGGCAGCACGGCCGGGCCGGCGCTGAAGTTGAAGACACGGGTCATTGCGGGAAGCTCCGGAGTCGGGGGGCGAAGACTTCCACCATACATGACTGGCGCGACGGCGCGAGCCGGGGGCGACCGCCACTCAGGCGAGGCGCCCGAACCAGAGCACCGAGAGCGACGCGGCCGCCAGCACCAGGATCGCCGCCAGCAGGGCCAGCAAGGGCGCGAGCTCGGTCTCGCGCGTCTGCACCTGCAGGCGGGAGCCGAGGTCCTGGTAGACGCTGCGCAGCTTCTCCGCCGTGCCGGCATGGTGATACTCGCCGCCGGTCATGCGCGCCACCTCGCGCAGGGTCGGCTCGTCGAGCCGCAGGTAGATGGCCATGCCGTCGGCTCCGGAGGCCTGGCCGTCCACGACCCCGAGGCCGACCACGTAGATGCGCACGCCGCGATCGGCGGCCATCTTCGCCGCCTCCAGCGTATCGACCCCGGTGGTGCGGCGGCCGTCGCTCAGCAGGACGATCGCCGCCGAGTCGAAGGAGCCAGGCGCCACCGGCGTGATCTGCTTCGCCGGCCCCTTGTCCTTGTCGTCGGGGCTGCGCGCCTTCTGCCTGGCGCCGAAGGTCATGTCAGCCAGACTGATGCCGTGCTCCGGAAACAGCTCCGCCAGGCACAGCACGATGCCGCTGCCCACGGCCGTGCCGTACTGCATCTGGAAGGCGTCGATGGCGCCGACCAGCGCGGCGCGATCCATCGTCGCGCGCTGGACGACCTGGGCGCTTCCGGCGAAGGTGACGAGGCCGACATCGATGTTCCTCGGCAGGTCGCGCAGGAAGAGCTTCGCCGCTTCCTGCGCCGCCGCCAGCCGGGTCGGCTTGACGTCGGTCACGCGCATGCTGAGCGACACGTCCATCGCCAGCATGATCGAAGACCGCGCCCATGGCAGCGTCACCGGCGCCATGGGCCGCGCCGCAGCGAGCAGCAGCGCTGCACACGCAATCAGGAGCAACGCCGGCGGCACGTGCCGCCGCCAGTGGCGGCTCGACGCCTCGCGCAGGACATCCAGGTTGCTGTAGCGCAGCGCCCGCCTGCCGCGCCGGCGCAGAAGCCAGACGTACAGCAGCGGCAGCAGCGGCAGCGCCGGCATCAACCACAGGAACTGAGGCCACAGGAAGTTCATGGACTCGGCGATGCTCGCAATAGACAGCAATTGTCGGCCCGGTCATCGCGGTGCGGCCCTACACCCACACCGACCACTACTGGCAGGTCTACTTCGACACCAACGAAACCCTCCTGCGCATCGCGCGCGAGGCGGGCTGGGCGGCGCCGACGCCGGTGTAGATCAACCGCATCGTGCAGACATGAGCGCGACCGCCGGCTAGGAGGCGGCCTTCGAAGACTCGCCCTGCGCGAGCCGGGCCAGCGCCTGGATGCGCTCCATCTCGGCCGCGGCCCGGGCGAGGAAGATCCGGTAGATCGAGTCGACCAGCACGTCGTCGCCAAGGGGGCGCGAGTCGAAGAACGCCAGGTGGCCGAGCATGCGCCCGTCGCTGGCGACGATCGGCAGGCCGAGAAAGGCCTGCCAGCCGACCTCGCGCGGGAAGCGCTCGGAGAGGCCCTCGCGGTGAAAGCACATCCGCCCTTCGCCGATCACTTCGGCGCAGGGCGTGCCTTCGAGCGCGTACTCGAAGTTCTCGGCCGGTCCGTTCGCTGCCCACACCGCGAGGGTGCGAACCCGGGTGGCCGGATCGTCGGCGCATTCGGTGATGAAGGCGCGATCGACCTCGAGCGCGCGGGCGAAGTGGCGCACCATCGCCTGAAAGAACTGCTGGCCGAACGCGCCCGAGGTGCCCTCGGCCACGGCGTCGAGCACGGTCTGCACCCGCTTCAGCCGGGTCACGTCCGTGTCGAGGCCGACCAGCCGGTACGGCGTGCCGTTCTCGCGCCGGATCGCGACCCCGCGCGACAGCACGTTGCGGATGCTGCCGTCCTTGTGCAGGAGGCGCATCTCGTGGACGAAGGTCGCATCGGGGCCGGCGATATGGCGGCTCGGCGACTGTTCGAGCGCGACCCGGTCGTCGGCATGAACGCGCGCCAGCCAGGCGGCCTTGTCGTCGCCGATCTCCTGCGTCTCGAAGCCGAGCATTCCCTTCCAGCGCGGCGAAAGGAAGACCCGGTCGCTGCCCAGGTCCCACTCCCAGAGGCCGTCCTGGCAACCGCGCAGCGCGAGCTGGTAGCGCTCGTCGCTGGCGCGCAGCTCGGTCTCGGCGCGCGCTCGCGCGAGCTCGCTCTGCTCCGTGGCGCTGCGCTGCGCCCGGACCTGCTCCTCGACGCCGGCGAGCCGCCTGGCGAAGGCGCTCTCCTGCGCCAGGGCATGGCGGCGCAGCGACCAGACGAGCAGCGCGGCGAAGACGACCGCCAGCGTTGCCGGCAGCGGTGCGGGCCGCGCGGCGACCCAGGCGAGCGCGGCGACGAGCCCGAGCAGCGGTCCGAGGGTCAGCGGTTGCATGAACATGGCATGGCCTTCCGAATCAGCGGTCAGGATGTCGACGTCTTCATCGCCCGGCGCTCAGGCGGCCAGCCGGGGCGACGCCGGGCACGCGACCGCCGACGGCGCAGCGAGCGGCAGGTCGAAGGCGATTCGAGTGCCGCGGCCGGGCGCGCTCTCGATGCGCAGGCGCCCGCCATGCAGCTCGACGATGCGCCGGGCGATGGCCAGGCCGAGGCCGCCGTGGCCGCTGCCGCGACTGGCGCCGCCGACCCGCTCGGCCCGGTCGTAGTGATCGAAAATGCCCGCCAGCTCGGCGGCGGCGATGCCCTCGCCGGTGTCGACCACCCGCACCTCGGCGCGACCCTCGACCGACGTCGCCTCGATGCCGACCGAGCCGCCGGCCTGCGTGTGGCGCAGCGCGTTCTCGACCAGGCTGGAGAGCAGCCGCTCGACCAGGCCGAGCTCGGCGTGCACGCGCACCGCCGCCGAGGCGGGATCGAGCCGCACCTCGAGACGCACGTCGCGCTGGCCGGCGTCGAGCGCGAACTTCTGCGCCACGTCGTGCGCCAGCTCGGCGAGGGCGAAGTCCTCCGCCTCGGGCTGCAGGCCTTCGCCCTCGAGGCGGGTCAGCTCGAACAGGTCGGCGACGAGGCGGCCGAGGCGTTCGCTTTGCCGGGTGGCGGTGTGCAGGTAGTTGCGCGCTTCGGCGCTGCCGAGGTTGTCCTGGCGCAGCAGCAGCAGCTCGAGGTAGCCCTGCATCGCCGCCAGCGGCGTGCGCAGGTCGTGCGAGACGTTCGCCAGCAGCTCGCTGCGCCGCCGCATCGCGACGGCGAGCTCGGCGGAACGGGCGGCGAGGCAGTCGCCCATGCGCTCGATCTGCGCCGCCAGCCGCGCCGTTTCGTCGCCCTGCCCGTCGGCCTCGGCGAGGCGCAGCGGGCCGACGTGGCCGGCACGCTCGAACGCCTCGAGCGCGCGGCCCAGGCGGCGCAGGCGCCGTGCCTGCAGCCAGGCGACGCACGACGCCGCGACGACCGCGACCGCCAGGGCCGCGATGACGTAGAGCAGCGGCTCGCTCAAGCCGGCCGCTCCGCGAACTTGTATCCCACGCCCCAGACGGTCTGGATGAAGTCGGGATTGGCAGGGTCGCGTTCGATCTTGTTGCGCAGCCGGTTGATGTGCGAGTTGACCGTGTGCTCGTAGCCGCTGTGGCTGTAGCCCCAGACCTGGTCGAGAAGCTGGGTCCGGGTGAACACCCGGCCGGGGCTGCGCGCGAAATAGGCGAGCAGCTCGAACTCCTTGGCGGTGAGCTCGACCGGCTGGCCGCCGACGCGCGCCTCGTGCCGATGCAGGTCGATGCTGAGGCCGGCCACCTCGATCAGCTCGGCCGCCGCCGGCGCGGCGGCGGCCGCCACCTTGGCGGCGGCGAGCTGCTCGGCGCGACGGAACATGCCCTTCAGGCGGGCCGCGAGCTCCAGCATGCTGAACGGCTTGGTCAGGTAGTCGTCGGCGCCGAGCTCGAGGCCGAGCACGCGATCGAGCTCCGACGATTTCGCGGTCAGCATCAGGATCGGCGTGTGCTGCTCGGCCGCGCGCAGCCGCCGGCAGATCTGCAGGCCGTCGAGGCGCGGCAGCATCACGTCGAGGATGACCAGCTCGTAGCGGCCGGCCTGCGCCTCGGCCAGGCCGGCCACGCCGTCGGCGACCAGCCGGCTCTCGCAATCGAGCTCGGCGAGCTGCAGCGTGATGAGCCGGCCGATGTCGGGGTCGTCCTCGATCACGAGAACACGGCGGCTCATGACGCTGCCTCCTCGGGCGCCAGAGACCACCGCCGGAACGAGCCGAGCGCGAGGTGCCGGCCGAGGGTGGCGCCGAGATCGAAGCCGGGATCGACCGCGAGCGCCGGCGCGAGCGATGCGACCAGGGTGCGGCCTTCGCCGAGCCCGCGCAGCCACGCGTCCTCGCCGGCTGCAAGGACGCGGTACTCGACCTCGAAGCCGCTGCGCGCGACCAGCAGGCGGACGCCGCCTTCGTCCAGCGACACCGGCGCCGCTTCCTCGCCCTGGTTCGCCTTCCAGATCGAGAGCACCGGAAAGGCCGAGGCCACGAAGCGCGTCGCCAGTTGCAGATGCAGGCAAATCCGCGCCTGCGACCCGGCCTCGACCGCGGCGAGCGCGGCGAGGTCGAGGGCGACGTCGTCGGCCTCGTGATAGACCTCGTGGCTGGCCCACTCGAGCGCGGCGACGTCGGCCAGGTAGGCCAGCTCGCCCAGCGACCGCTGGCTCTTCAGGAACGCCGGCAGCTGGGCGCCGAACTCGTGCAGGTTGCCCGAGCGCGACGGATGCCGGGCCACGTAGTCGCGCGCGACCTGCCGGAAGAAGGCGGCGCCGACGAGGCGCTCGACCACCGGGTAGACGGCGGCGAGGGCGGCGCCGAGGCTGGCGTGCAGGTTGTTGCGATAGACCTGCAGGCGGCGTTCCGGAGCGACCCCGCGCGCCGGGCGCAACAGCCCCGTCGCCGCCGGACCGCCGCGCAGCGCGCCCATCACCAGCGCCTGGGTGTCATGCAGCGAGGGCATGGGCGGAGCGGTCGTCGTTCCATTCGAGCGCCGCCAGCCTCCGGTCGGCCTTGGCGGCTTCGGCCAGCAGCGTCGCCAGCGGCGGCAGATCGCTGTCCCACTCGATCAGCGTGGGCACGGCGCCGAAGCGCCGCAGGGCCGCGTCGTACAGGTCCCAGACGGCGTCGCAGACCGGCTGGCTGTGCGTGTCGATCAGGATCTCGCCGTCGGCGAGGCGCTTGCGCACATGCCCCGCGAGGTGCATTTCATGGACCGCCTGGCGCGGGATCCGGCCCAGGTAGGTCGCGGCGTCGAAGCCGTGGTTGTGCGCGCTGACGTGGATGTTGTTCAGGTCGAGGAGGATGCCGCAGCCGCTCTGCCGTGCCACCTCGGCGAGGAACTCCCACTCGGGCATCGCCGAGTCGGCGTACTCGAAGTAGCTCGAGACGTTCTCGAGCAGGATCGTCCGCCCCAGCCGGTCCTGCACCCGGCCGACGCGGGCGACCACGTGCGCCAGCGCCTCTTCGGTCAGCGGCAGCGGCAGCAGGTCGTTGGCGTAGACGCCGCGGTGCGAGCTCCAGCACAGGTGATCGGAAACGAAGGCCGGCTGCAGCTGCGCGATCAGCTCGCGCAGGCGCTGCAGGTGCGTCTCGCAGAGCGGATCGGTCGAGCCGATCGAGAGGCCGACGCCGTGCAGGCTGAGCGCATGGTCGCGGCGGGCGAAGCGAAGCAGGTCGAGGGGCCGGCCGCCGCGGCCGAAGTAGTTCTCGGCATGGACCTCGATGAAGCCGACCTCGGGCTGCGTGGCGAGGAACTCGACGCTGTGCTCGGCGCGCAGGCCGATGCCGGCGGGCAAGGCAAGCGCCGGTCGCGACGCGGAGAGGGAACGCTGGGCAGGCATGGTCGAAGCACCGTTCTCGGGGAAATTCTAGGAAGCGAAGACCGGTTCCGCATGCGCGTGACCGAAATGTGAGAAGTCGCCGGCGCTCAGGACGCGGCCCGTTCGCCAACCGGCGCCGCCGCCGTGCGGAGCCCCAGTTGCGCCGCTGCGATCGTGACGCACATGGTGGCGAACGCCAGCCAGGCGTAGGGCCACAGGAGCGGCATGCCGACCAGGATGAGGCCGTCGTTGCCGCCCGGAATCAACAGGCTGCCCCAGCCCATCAGCACGCCGCCGACGAAGCAGCGCAGCACCTGCCGGCCGGCGACACGCGTGCTGCGGAAAAGCCCCGCCGTCCAGCCGCCGAGGGCGGCGCCGAGCAGCAAGGCGAGCAGCAGCAGGCAGCGGGCGACCAGGCTCGCGGCCATGCCATGCGCGAGTTCCACGAGGACGTCGGTGTAGGCCCACGAGCCGACGAGCAGCAGCATGACGACGAAGGTGATGCCGATGATCGTGGTCGCGGCGTGCGGCGACCAGGCCTGCCCGCCGATCGTTGCGCGCAGCCGGCCGGAACGTGCGCCGGCGAGCAGCGGCCGGCCGACGCGCAGCAGCGCCAGCGCCGCGAACAGCAACGCCACCCACGCCGAGGCGTGCAGCACCGGCGATCCGTACGCCAGCTTCTCCGCTGCCGGCGTGGCGAACACCGCGCCGACGCTGACGCAGCCGACATAGAAGCCGACCGGAGTGAACAGATAGGCCCACTCGCCCGAGCCGAAACGGGCGATCGCGCCGAACACGCAGGCGCCGTTGACGAAGGCGCCGAAGCCGAGCAGGGCGCCGCCGACCACGGTCCAGGCGCTGACCGCGTAGCCGGCCGGCATCTTCGGCAAGACCTGCAGCGCCTGGGCGACGAGCAATCCGCCCGCCACCCAGAGCGCGGCTTCGAGCAGGGCGGCGAGGCGGCGGAAGGTGCGTTCGCGAACCACTTCGTCGACGGCGGCAACGGTGCAGGTGGCGCCGCGCTGGATCGCGAAGCCCATGGTGCCGGCGCAGAGCGCGGCGACGACGAAGACGAGGCTGGCGAGAACGATCTCCATGATCCGGGTCCGCTTCAGACGCCGACGACGCCGGTGTGGAACTTGCACACTTCCTGCATCGCCGCGTCGTTGTTGATCATGTCCGTCTGCGGGTGGAGGAAGCCGGTGCCCAGGTCGAAGACCCAGCCGTGGATGCCGGGCCGGGTGCCCTTCTTCCACGCGCCCTGCACGATGCTCGTCTTGCCGAGGTTGTAGACCTGCTCGATCACGTTGAGCTCGACCATCCGGTCGAAGCGGGCGTGCTCGTCGAGAGGCGCCAGTTCCCGCCAGAAGTACTGCTGCGTGTCCTTCAGCACCCGCAGCCAGTTGTCGATGAGGCCGTGCTTCGCCTCGCCCATCGCCGCCTTGACGCCGCCGCAACCGTAGTGGCCGCAGACGATCACGTGCTCGACCTCGAGCACCTCGACCGCGTACTGCAGCACCGAGAGCAGGTTCATGTCGGTCTGCACCACCAGGTTGGCGATGTTGCGATGCACGAACATGTCGCCCGGCTGGGTGCCGGTGATGCGGTCGGGCGGAACGCGGCTGTCCGAGCAGCCGATCCAGAGGAAGGCCGGGTGCTGGCCCTCCGACAGGTTGGCGAAGTAGCCGGGGTCGAGCCGAAGCTGCTCCTCGACGAAGCGCTCGTTGTTGCGCAGCAGGCTCTGGATGCTGGTGATCACGGCCGCGGCTCCCCGTTCAGTGCTCGGAGCGATGCTCGAGCACGCCTTCGATCGGATCGGCCGGCGCCTGCCACGGCGCGCGCTCGATCATCCGCATCGTGTCGGCGTAGCCGGCTTCGCGCCGCATGCGGATGCCGGCGGTGGTGAAGTCGATGTCCTTGGTGTGGTCCTCGTTGTCGATGCGCGGTGCCAGCATGTGCGCGACGTGCATGGTCGTGCCGCAGCCCCAGGAGGCGAGCTCCTTGATCTCTTCCTCGTCCCGACGGTCGGCCGGCAGCTGCCTGACCAGCTCGCGGATCACGTGGCGCAGGCGGTGGTTCTGCTTCTGGCGCAGGATGTGGCTGTCGGCGCGGCTCGCGAACTGGATGTCCTTGGTGCGCGCCATCACCTCCCAGATCGACTCCGGCTCGGCCGCGGTCTGGTGCCAGACGTTGACGGCGAAGATCAGCGAGTCGCGGCGCGGCTTGTCGTCGAGCACCGCCTCGATCGGCGTGTTCGAGTAGATGCCGCCGTCCCAGTACGGCTCGCCGTCGATGCGCACCGCACCGAACGCCGGCGGCAGGGCGCCCGAGGCCATCACGTGGTCGGCGACCAGCGGCTCCTTCTTCGAGTCGAAGTAGCGCATCTCGCCGCTGCGGGCGTTGACCGCGCCGACCGTCAGGCGGGTGTGGCAGGCGGACAGGTAGGTCCAGTCGACCAGGTCGTCGAGCGTCTGCCGCAGCGGCGCCGTGCTGTAGTACGAAGCCGCCTCGATCCCGACCTCGGCCTTCGAGCCGCGCAGCGCGGCCAGGTTGGGCGTGAAGAACGAGGGGATGCCGCGCATCACGGTGGTCATCGTGCCGATCAGGCCGTTCAGGCCGAGCAGGTCGAACGGGCTGGGCGAGGACCGCTGCTCGACCTGCTTCCAGAAGTCGTCCAGGCGTTCCATCCGCCGCGCCGGTTCGTTGCCGCAGATCAGGGCCGCGTTGATCGCGCCGATGGAGGTGCCGATCACCCAGTCGGGCTCGATCCCGGCCTCGTGCAGCGCGTGATAGACGCCGACCTGGTAGGCGCCGAGGGCGCCGCCGCCCTGCAGAACGAGCACCACCTGGCCGGGCAGGCCGTTCTTCGGCGACGCCTCGCGCAGCGGCTCGGAGGGGGCGGCACCGGGCGGCCTGCGGCGCGTCTTCGTGCGGGCGGCGGTCGGGCGGAGGGTCGTGGTGGCCATGGGTCGTCTCTCCAATTGTTTCAGTGCTGGGTCCAGCCGCCGTCCATCGCCAGCGCGGCGGCGGTCATCGAGGCGGCGGCGTCGGAGGCGAGGAAGACGGCCAGCGCGGCCAGCTCGTCCACGCCGACGAAGTCCTTCCTTGCCTGGTGCACCAGCATCACGTCTCGCACCACATCGGCTTCGGAGATGCCGTGCGCCTTGGCCTGGTCGGCGATCTGCTTTTCGACCAGCGGCGTCTTCACGTAGCCGGGGCAGATCGTGTTCGAGGTGATGCCGAACTCGGCGACCTCGATCGCCACCGTCTTCGACAGGCCGATCAGGCCGTGCTTGGCTGTCACGTAGGCCGACTTGAACGGCGAGGCGGTGAGGCCATGCGCCGAGGCGACGTTGATGATGCGGCCGAAGCGGCGCGCCTTCATGCCCGGCACCACCGCCTTGATCAGGTGGAACGCCGACGACAGGTTGATGGCGACGATCGCGTCCCACTTCTCCTCGGGGAACTCCTCGATCGGCGCGACGAACTGGATGCCGGCGTTGTTGACGACGATGTCGACCTTGCCGAACTCGGCGTGCGCCAGGTTGGCCATCGACCGGATCTGCTCCGGCCGGCTCATGTCGGCGGCACAGTAGCGGACCTTGACGCCGTAGCGTCGTTCCATCTCGGCCCGGGTCGCCTCGATCTCGTCGGCATTGCCGAAGCCGTTGAGCATGACGTCCACGCCCTCGGCGGCGAAGGCGTGGGCGATACCCAGGCCGATGCCGCTGGTCGAGCCGGTGACGATGGAAGATTTCTGCTTGAGCATGGAAGGACTCCTGGAGTGTCGAGGTAGGAACTGGCTAGCGAACCGCGGGCGCGGCCGCTTCGGGATGGGGCGCGACGTCGGCCTCGTGGGTCCGCGTGAAGCGCAGGTGGGTGATGTCGGCGGCGAAGAACATGGCCCAGGTCCACTCGACCCAGATCCGCAACTTGCGCCCGAGCGTCGGCATCTGCAGCAGGTAGTACGCACGCCAAAGCAACCAGGCCGGCAGGCCGGCGAAGCGCAGGCCGAAGACCTGGGCCACGCCCTTGAGGTGGCCGGTGGTCGCCATCGCGCCCCGGGACGTGTGCCGGAACTCCCGGGTCGGACGGCCGGCGATGCGCGCTGCGATGTTGGCGGCGAGGAAGCGGGCCTCGGCGACGGCGAACTGGGCGGTCGGCGGCGCATACCCGAGCGCGCCGGCGGACGTCGCGGCCTTTGCGCCGGCGGATCGATTCGGTTCGTTGCGGATCAACGCGCAGTCGCCGATCGCCCAGACGCCTTCTGCGCCCGGCACCGAGAGGTCCGGCGCCGTGACGATGCGGCCGCGCTGCAGGAGCATGCCGAGCTGCGCGGCAAGCGGGTTCGGCCGGGTGCCGATGGTGCAGACGACGGTCGCGGCGGCGAGCGTCTCGCCGCCTTCGAGCCGGACGCCGTTCGCGTCGACCTCGGCGGCACGCGCCGAAAGGCGCACGGCTATGCCCCGCGAGGAGAGCGAGCGCAAGGCCGAAGCCGCCAACGACTCCGGCAGCTCGAGAAGCAGCCGCCCGGCGCCCTCCAGCAGGCTGACGCGCAGCTCGTCGGCGGCGACGCGCGGGTAGTAGCGGCGTGCGCCACGCAGGAAATCGGCCAGCGTTCCCGCGACCTCGACGCCGGAGAAGCCGCCGCCGATGACGACGAAGTGGCCGAGCCGGCGGCGCAGCACCGGATCGGTCTCGAGCTCGATGCGGGCGATCCGCTGCAGCACCCGGTTGCGGATGAACATCGCGTCGCCGATCAGCTTCAGCGGCAGGGCGTGCTCGGCCATGCCGGGCACGAGGTCCATGTTGGCGCGCGTGCCGAAGGCCAGCACCAGGTGCTCGTAGCCGATCTCCTGCCGGCCGGCGAGCGTGCTCGCGGTGAGCACCCGGCGGGTCGGGTCGACGCTCGTCACCCGGCCCATCACGAAACGGCTGGCCGGGCGCAGCATCTGCCGGATCGGCGCGACGACGTGCTCGGGGAACACGGCAGCGCCCACGACCTCGGCCAGCATCGGGTTGAAGGTCGTGTAGCTCTCCTCGCTCACGAGCACGACGCGACGTCCCGCGGGCAGCATGCGCTCGAGCGAGCGGGCGAGCGTCGTGCCGGCGAAGCCGCCGCCGACGATGACGATGTTGCCGGGCTCGCTCATGGCGATACGCCTCGTCTCAGCGCTTCGCGGCCGGGGCCGCGAAGCGAGCGCCGAACACGCGGCCGAGCAGGCGGTCGAGCGAGAGCGCGCCCGGGCCATGCAGCAGCGTCACCAGGAGCAGCAGGCCCCAGGTCTGGTGGTCCTTCAGCCCGGCGGCGCCGAGGTCGGGATACGACAGGACAGCGACGATGTTGAAGACGAACAGCACGAAGGCGGCGAAGCGCGAGCCCAGGCCGAGCGCGAGCAGCACCGGGAACACGAGCTCGACGCCGGTGCCGGCGAAGGCCGCGAGCTCGGGCGGGAGCAGGGGCACCGCGTACTCGTTCTCGAACAGGGAGACGGTGCTGTTCCAGTTCGCGATCTTGGTCAGCCCTGACTGGAAGAAGACGCCGGCGACGGACAGCCGCACGCCGAGGTCGGCGAGCGGCGCCAGCGTGTCCAGGCCGCGCCGCGCCAACCCGCCCAGCTCGAGCAGCCGCGTCCTGAGGCTGCCGCGCTCGCGCGGCAGGGAGAGGGAGGGTGTGGCGTAGCGCATGGCCTCAGCCCTTCTTGACGGCCGCGGCGCCGCCGTGAACGTTCTCGGGCTTGTTGGTCACCTTGCCGCCGGCGATCCGTTCGCAGGTGCCGGCGGGCACCAGGATCCAGGCCTCGGCGTCACGGTCCGCGGTCGAGGTGCCGGCGCAGGCGCTCTTGCTGGTGCCGCAGTCGTTCTTGCCGGCCTTGACGATGCCGGCGCACTTCTCGGTGTCGCCCTTGGCGGCCAGCGCCATGCCGCTGGCGGCGGCGAGGCCGATGGCGATGAAGCCGGCGAGGGTGTTGCGCATCAGCGCTTGTTCACGATCGGTCATGGAGATCTCCTTCAAGGGGTGGGGTGGTGGCGGATCGGCGCGGGCGGGATTGCCTGCGTCCTCTCCTGGGGGCTCAGTGTCGAGAGGTCACTTCACGGGTCGTTCAACGAATGCTCACGTTTCGATAACAAGTTCAATGCGCGCTCGGCGGCGCGCGAATCCGCTCCAGCACGTGCAGCGCGAAGCGGCCGCCCGCGTCGCACCAGAGCTGGCAGTGTTCCCAGCCGGCAGCGCCGGCCAGGCGCTCGAAGCGGGGCAGGCTCTCGACGTTCGGCGTGGGGGTGCCGACCACGAGCAAGGCATCGTCGGACGCCTCGCGAATTCGCAGCAGCAACGCGGCCAGCTCGTCGGCAGGCAGCACGCCGGTCCGGGCGCCGGGAACGAAGACCAGCTCGCGACTGCCGGCCTCGCGGGCGATCTGCGTGGCGCAGCGCTCGAGAAGCCAGCCTTCTTCCGGCGTGTCGCGGTCGAACAGTGCACTCATGGTCGCGCTCCGCAGTCCCGTTCGTGTCCGGATCGCCGCCGGTGCCGCTACCTGGCGCGGACCGTCGAGGTGATCGACTCGACCACGCTCGTCGCCATGGCGAACTGCGGCTCGCGGTCGGTGATGTGGTGGCGTCGTGCGATCCAGGCGAAGTCGGTCCAGGCGACCCAGACGCTGCCGTCGGGTTGCTGCAGGACCAGCACCCGCACCGGCCAGTCGAGGCCGGAGAAGGGGTTGGCGGTGAGGAACTGCGCGCCCAGCGGCGGGTTGCCGAAGGTGAGCAGACGCGAGGCCGGCAGGGCGATGCCGGCCTTGTTCGCCAGCTGGGCCTGGTCGACGTCCTGGAAGAAGAGGATGCCCTTGGCGGCGATGTCCTGCTTGATCCGCGCCACGGTCTCTTCGACCGGATAGGCGCTCCTGACCTTGACCAGGCCGTCGTCGCCGACGTTCGCGGTCTGGGCCTCGGCGCCGCTGGTGAGGAGCATCAGCATGGCGCCGATGCACAAGGCAGCGATGCACTGCCGGATGAAGTTCAGCATGGAAGACTCCCTGTGGGTGGTCGTTCCGGCCGGCGGCACGGGCGCGGGGCCCGAATGCCGGCCGGTGCGCTTACATCATGTGCTCGTCCATCTTGGCGGCACCCGGGAACAGGTCGACCGAGATCAGCACGGCCTGGGTCGCGCCGGTGTTCTTCCACCAGTGCGAGGTGCCATTCCTCTCCGGCGCGATGTCGCCAGCGCGGTGCGTGATCGGCACGGCGCAGCTGCTCGAGTACTCGACGACCTCGCCGGAGACGACGTAGATCATCGCCGGGCGCTCGTTGTGGCTGTGCCAGGGCACGACGCCTCCCGGCTGCATCTCGAGCTGGCGCAGGCGGAACTGCCGGCCCTGCAGGGCGAGCGGCTCCTTGGCAAGGTCGGTGCTGGCGCGAACGACGTCGGTGACGCCGCTCGGCGTGCCCGGCCCGGGCGGCTGGCCCTTGCCGTCGGCGACGCGCTTGTCGGCGGGGCACTCGCCGGCATAGGCGGCGGCGGCGCCGCCGAGCGCCGCGATGACGGCCGCGGCAAGGACCAGACGCGGCCACAGCGGCGGGCGATAGAGACGAATGACGTTCATGGTGCGGACTCCTCGGTGTGTGATGGGATGAGTGGGCGGTTCGCCCGGCGCTTTCTTTCGCTGGGCGGCCGCTCCGGAAGCGACTGTGGCGACGCGCCTTCACGCTACGATCAAGGAAAGGTCACGTCTTCGTCACGTGCGAGAAGGCAGGTTCCCGCGGGAGAGCGCATGAGTGCCGATCACGAGCAAGCGCGGCGCGACCTGATCGC
>JANMCC010000382.1:0-2799 GCA_031360885.1 Burkholderiales bacterium
TCATCGGCCGTCGGCGAGGAGCCACGAGGCCGCGTAGAGCAGGAGATTGAAGGCGAGATGGAGCAGGGCCGCCGGCCACCACCGGCCGCTCAGCTCGCGCGCCTTGCCGTAGACCAGCGACACCGGGAACACGCCGATCGCCACCGCCAGCGGATGACGCCAGAGGTGGAAGGCGGCGAACAGCAGGCTGGTGAGGAGGTTGGCGGGCGTGAGCAGGGCGCGGCCCCAGCGCGGCCCGAACCGGCGTTCGAACAGGCCGGCGAGCGCCGGCTGCAGCGCGCCGCGGAACACGATTTCCTCGGCCACCGACCAGAGAGCGATCGCGCCGAGGTCGCGCACCGGGTCGGCGGTCGCCATGGGAAAGCCTGCGGCCGCCACGGCGAAGGCGATCGGCGGCGCGAGGAGCGCGCAAACCCACCAGAACCCGCGCGCCGCAGCCGCCGGCCGCAGCGTCCCTGCCGTCATGCCTTCGCTTCGGTGCGGGGGCGGCGGCGCGCCGTTTCACCCCGCACCCTGGCGACCAGCGCCGGCCAGCGCGGATCGGCATGCAGGTTGGCGAAGCTGACGTCGTGCGGAATGAGAAGGGCGCTCGGATCGCGCTCGTGGTCGGCGCGCGCCAGCAGGGCGAAGGCCGCGTCGGCGCGCCGGGCACGCGCTTCGACCACGGCGAGCACATAGGGCGAGACGATCTGCCGGGCGAAGCGCTTGTGCAGATCGGCGAGCATCCCGTCGGCCACATCGAGCCGTCCGGCGGCGGCATGGGCGCCGGCGAGGCAGGCCCAGCATCCGGGAGAGTCGGGCGTGAGCTCGCAGAGCTGCGTGTAGACCGCGACCGCGGCCTCCGCATCGCCGGTGGCGAGCGAGATCACCGCCGAGAGGCCGTTCGCCGAATAGCTTGCCGGTGCGATGTCGCGCATCGCCTCAATCTCGGTCCGCGCGTCGTCGAGCCGGCCCTGCGAGATGTACAGGTTCACCATGTGGGCGCGCGAGTTCACGTACTGAGGGTCGAGCCGGCGGGCCAGCGCGAGCTCGCTCTCGGCGCGTTCCATTTCGCCGCGCATGAACAGGTGCGAACCGTAGGCCGAGTGCACGAACGCGAGCTGCGGCGCCAGCGCCAGCGCTCGCTTGAAGCTGCGCTCCGCGGCGCGCCAGTCGCGCTCGAACTGGTTCTGGATCGCGCCGAGCAAGGCATGGGCGACGGCGTTGCCAGGATCGAGCTCGAGGGCGCGGCGCAAGGCCTCGGCGGCATGCTCGGCGGCGATCGCCGGCTCGTGGTGCCAGCCGGTGGCGAGATTGAGCCAGGCGCGACCCAGGCCCACGTAGGCCGCGGCCGAGTCGGGTGCGACCCGGATCGCCTCGTCGAAGCGGGCGAGCGCCGTCTCCAGCGTGCGCTTCGAGAGCGCCTGGCGGAGGAAGTGCTCGCCGCGCTCGATCAGGTCGAGGGCGCGACGGGTCGACTCGTCGGCGGCGGCCTCGGTTTCGCGCAGCGCGATCTGTGGCACGTAGCTGCCCACCGGCAACTCGATCCTGAGGCGGCTGGCGCGGCCCTCGCCGCGGTTGTGTCCGGCGAGCCGGGCGCGCAGGCGCCGCGCCTCGACGCGGACGATGGTGTCGAACTTCGGGTCGAAGCTGGCGACCGGCCGGCCGAACACCTCGACCGCAATCATCGTTTCCTTGAGCGAGGCGAGGTCGCCCGCCAGCATGCGCTCGACCACGTGGCGCAGCAGCGCGCGGTGCCGGGGCGAGCCGCGAAAGGCGGCGCTGGCCTCGACGCCGGCCAGCGCCAGCTCGACCTGCTCGGCAGGCCAGGCGAGCGACCGGGGGTCGGCGAGATCGCGCTTCATGAGGGGTGGGCGGGGCGGGGGAAGAGGCACCACTCTACGTGATGCGAGCGCCCGTCTTGCGTGCATCGGCTCACGCCCGCCCGCGAACGCGGGGGCGGCCAAGTTGGTGCGGCCAAGGCGCTCGTACTTGGTGCGACGGCCGCGCCGCCGCTTGCCGCGGCTGCAGGCGGGGGGGCTCGCACCCGCGGCCGGCGGGTCTCCCGCCGAGGCGTTTTCGTCGGTGGCATAGGCCTTGCTGACTGCCCTCCCGCCGACGAATCGTCGTCTGCCCCTTTTTATTCGAAAACCCCTCGGGAGATGCCTACATGAAACGTCGCTTCGCGCTCAAAGCCGCTGTCGCAGCCCTGGCTGCTTCCGGCATCGTCAGCCTGCCCGCCGTCGCCGCAGACACCATCAAGGTCGGCGTCCTGCACTCGCTCTCCGGAACGATGGCGATCTCCGAAACGGTGCTCAAGGACACCGTGATGATGACGGTCGACGAGATCAACGCGAAGGGCGGCGTGCTCGGCAAGAAGCTCGAGGTCGTGGTCGTCGATCCGGCATCATCACGGTGTCCTTGAGCACCGTTTCGGAGATCGCCATCGTTCCGGAGAGCGAGTGCAGGACGCCGACCTTGATGGTGTCTGCGGCGAAGGCGGGCAGGCTGACGATGCCGGAAGCAGCCAGGGCTGAGACAGCGGCTTTGAGCGCGAAGCGACGTTTCATGTAGGCATCTCCCGAGGGGGTTTCGAATGAAAAGGGGCAGACGACGATTCGTCGGCGGGAGGGCAGTCAGCAAGGCCCATGCCACCCGTTGATCGACGCGAGTTTCAGCGAGGACGCAGCGAGAGTCCCCCTCTCGCGGTCCGCAACGGCGCACCATTGCGGACCGCGCACTCGCACCAAGTTGGAAGATGCGATCCCTTTAGACTCGGCGCTTTCGACCAGCCCGCGACAATGAAGCGCGTCTTCGATC
>JANMCC010000385.1:0-21163 GCA_031360885.1 Burkholderiales bacterium
TAGAGCTCCTTCGACATGCCGGCGCGGGTGACGAAGTTGCCCATCAGGATGAAGAGCGGCACCACCGAGAGGGTGTAGTTGAAGCCCGACTCGTAGACCACCGTCGTCGCCGAGGCCATGGAGGGGCCGAGGCCGCGCATCCACCACAGGCCCAGGAAGCCGACCAGGCCCATCGAGATCGCGATCGGCACGCGCAGGAACGAGAGCGCCATCATCGCGGCCAGGCCGATCAGCGCCTCCGTCATGGCGCGGTCGGCCGGCCGCCGGGCCACCCCAAGGCCGGCCGCGCCCCCTCGGGGGGCAGCGAACGAAGTGAGCGTGGGGGCTTCATTCCTAGACGATGGTCTTGCCGTCGTCCTCGCCGTGCGGCACGAGGATCAGCGAGATGTGGATCAGCGCGGCGACGACGATCATCGCCCCCATCAGGTAGACGATGGGCGCGAGCGGCAGCTTCAGCACGTTGGTGGTGTCGCCGTACTCGGCGATGCGGGCGGCGCGGCGGAAGATCAGGTAGCCCACGCCCGCGAGCGTCGCCGCGCAGATCACCTCCGCAACGATGTCGAGGGCGCGCTTCAGGCGCGGCGGGAAGAACCCGTCGAAGGTGTCGATGACGATGTGCTCGCGCCGCCACGAGACCAGGGGCAGGCCGCAGTAGATGAGCGCGGCGAGCAGCAGCTCGGTCAGCTCGAAGCCGCCGGGCAGCGGCATGTTGAAGACGTAGCGGCCGGTCACGTCGCCGGCGGTGATCGCCATCATCAGGAACAGCACTGCACCCGAGGTGACGCCCAGGCCCGCCTGCAGGGCGCTGGCGAAGCGCTTCAGCGCCATCTCGAGCGCCGCCGTTCGGCGCGGCGCGACCAGGCGTCGAAGGTGAGGCCCATGATCCGGTCGGTGCGCAGGAAGTCGCGTGCGCGGCGCGCCTCGGCGGCTTCGATCGGCTTCGATCCGCCCACCTTCGCGGCGTCGATCTGCTGGCGCGCCATGCGCTCCATGAAGACGCCGAGGAAGGTCGCTTCCTGCACCGAGCGGCCGGCCGCGAGCAGGCCGTGATGGGCGAGCAGGAGCGCGTGCTTGCCGCCGAGCGCGGCGGCGATCAGCTCGCCTTCGCGGTCGGCGGTGGGCAGGCCGGGCCAGTCGGGGAGAAAGGCGGTGTCGTCGAACAGCGGCGTCGCGTCCATGTGCGCCACGATCAGCGGCTGCTCCGCGGCGGCGAGCGCCGAGGCCGCGGGCGGATGGGTGTGCACGATCGAAGTCACGTCGGGCCGGGCGCGGTAGATCCACAGGTGAAAGCGCGTCGCCGGGTTCGGCTCGCGGATGCCGTGCGAGCCGGTGCCTTCGAGTACTTGCAGCGCGTCTTCGATCAGCAGCCACGAGGCCTCCTCGGCCTCGTCGAAGGCCAGGCCGAGCGGCAGCGTCCAGAACGTGCCCGCGCTCGGGCCGCGCGCCGTCAACTGGCCGGCGAGGCCCGACTCGTGGCCTTCGTCGGCGAGGATCCAGGCCGAGCGGGTGAGCGAGCGGCGCGGGTCGCTGGCGGCGGGCATCGAAGCCAAGGGCGAGCGCGGCGAAGGAGCGCGGCCGCCTAGCTGCCGGCGGCGACCTTCTTCAGCTCCTCGTGGAACTCGGCATACGCCTTGGCGCCGTCGACGCCCTTGGCGTTCGCCGACTTGATCCACTCCTGCGCCAGCGGCGCGGTGAGCTTCCTCACGTCGGCGACGAACGCCGGGCTGGCCTCGATGATCTGCACGTTGGCCGCCTTCATGGTCTCCATGCCCACCTTGTCGGCCGCGTCCCAGGCCTTGCCGGCCAGGCGCGCGAGCGCCTCGCCCGAGACCGAAAGGATCGCGTCCTGGTCCTGCTTGGGCAGGGCGTCCCACTTCTCCTGGTTCATGAAGAAGCCGAACGACGACGAGTAGAAGCCGCCGGGGAAGAAGGTCGCGTACTTGACGACCTTGTCGAGGTTGAAGGACTTGATCGATTCCGAGGGGAAGAAGGTGCCGTCGGCGATGCCCGCGGAGAGGATCTCGTACGACTCGGGCGCGGGCTTGACCAGCGGCGAGGCGCCGAGCGCCTTGGCGGCGGCCTCCGAAATGCCGCCGCCGCTCCTGATCTTCATGCCGGCGAGGTCGGCGACCGAGGTCACCGGCTTCTTCACCGTGAACATCTGACCCGGCCCGTGCGTCCAGACGCCGAGCAGCTTGACGCCCTTGTATTCGTTGGCTGCCTGCAGGTACTTCCAGTGGATGCGCGAGAACGCGACCGAGTTGATCTCGGCGGAGGCGCCGGCGCCGGGCAGCTCGGCGAGCAGCGGCAGCGGGTGGCGCGCCGGCGTGTAGCTCGCGGTCACGTACGAGACGTCGACCAGGCCGTCGCGCACCGCGTCGAAGGTGCCCGGCGCGGCCGAGGGATGCTTGGCGAGCATCTGGAACTTGACCCGGCCGTTGGTCGCCTTTTCGACGTTGGCGGCCCAGGCCTGCAGCACGTCCCGGGTGAGCAGGTGGTTCGGCCCGACCCAGCTCGACATCGTGAGCGTGGTCTGCGCCGATGCGACCGCAGGCGCGAGCGCGAGCAGCAGGGTCGCGGCGAGGGCGGCGAGGGGGCGATGCGAAGCCATGGCGAGGGTTCTCCAGAGAAAGGGACGGAAGGCGAATCGGTATCGTGCAGAGTTGGCCGGCGCCGCGTGGGCTTTTCCGGTTGCGACGCGCGGCGCGTAGCTTGCGGCTTGCGACGGCTGGTCGTCGATCTCGTTAACCCTCTATGAACACCACTTCTTCCCCGCTGCGCGTCGGCTTCGTCGGCCTCGGCGTGATGGGCCGGCCGATGGCATCGCACCTTGCCGCCGCTGGCCACTCGCTGCAGCTCTTCGACGCCGCGCCCGGCGTCGCCGAGGCGCTCGCGGCGACCCTGGCGAACGCCGTCGCCGCGGCCTCGCCCGCGGCGCTGGCGCGGGCCAGCGACATCGTCGTCACCATGGTGCCGAACGGCGAGGTGGTGCGCGACCTGGTCGGCGGCGAGCACGGGCTGCTGCAGGGCTTCGCGCCCGGCGCGCTGCTGCTCGACACCTCGTCGTCGGAGCCCTGGCTCACCGAGAAGACCGCGGCGCGGCTGGCGGCGCGGGGCGTGGCGATGGTCGACGCGCCGGTCTCGGGCGCCGAGTGGGGCGCGAAGGCGGCCGAGCTGGTATTCATGGTCGGCGGCGCCGCGGCCGATCTCGAGCGGGTGCGCCCGCTGCTCGAGGCGATGGGCAAGTCGATCTTCCACGTCGGCGGGCTCGGCGCCGGCCACGCCATGAAGTGCCTCAACAACCTGATCACGTCGGTGAACCTGCTGGCGCTGAGCGAAGGCCTGGCGATGGGCAAGCGCTACGGCCTCGATCCCGAAGCGATGGTCGACGTGCTCGACGTCTCCACCGGCATGTCGTGGGTGGGGCGCACGCACATCAAGCAGCGCGTCATCAGCCGCCGCTTCGACGACCCGTTCAAGCTCGCGCTGATGGTCAAGGACATCGGCATCGCCATGGAGCTCGCGCGCGCCACCGCCACGCCGGCGCCGCTCAGCGCGCTGACGCAGCAGCTCTGGCGCGCCGCCGCGGCCGACACCGCGCCCGACGCGAGCGTCAGCGAGCTGGTGCGCTGGGTCGAGCGCACGAGCGGCACCGAGATCAGCGCCGGGGCGGGGTCGAGGGCGCGGGCATGAGCGGCCCGGGGGAGAAGAAGCTCCGCTCCTCGATCGTCACCGAGGGTCTCGACCGCGCCCCGCATCGCGCCTTCCTGCGCGCCACCGGTGTCGGCGACGAGGACTTCGGCAAGCCCTTCGTCGGCATCGTCAGCCAGCATGGCGAGAACACGCCCTGCTCGATGTCGCTCGGGCCGCAGGCCGACGCGGCGCGCCTGGGCGTGGCCGCGGGCGGCGCCATTCCGGTGCAGTTCACCACCGTCTCGGTCTCCGACGGCGTGTCGATGAACCACAAGGGCATGCGCATGAGCCTGGTCTCGCGCGAGCTGATCGCCGATTCGATCGAGGCGGTGGTGCGCGCCCACGCCTACGACGCGCTGGTCGGCTTCGCCGGCTGCGACAAGACCTTGCCCGGCGTGATGATGGCGATGGTGCGGCTGAACTGTCCGAGCGTGTTCGTCTACGGCGGCGCCATGCTGCCCGGCCGCTGGCGCGACAAGGACGTCACCATCCTCACCACCTACGAGGGCGTGGGCTCGGTGCTCGCCGGCACGATGACCGAGCAGGAGCTCGACGAGCTCGGCCACGCCTGCGCGCCGACCCTCGGCTCCTGCCCCGGCCAGTTCACCGCCAACACGATGGCGATGGTGGCCGAGACGCTGGGCCTGGCGATGCCCGGCTCGGCGATGCTGCCCGCCGCCCACGCCGAGCGGCTGGCGATGGCGCGCCGCGCCGGACGCCGCGCCGCCGCGCTGGTGAGCGAAGGCGGCCCGCTGCCGCGCGACCTGGTGACGCGCAAGTCGCTCGAGAACGCCTGCGCCGCGGTCGCCGCGACCGGCGGCTCCACCAACGCCGGCCTGCACCTGCCGGCGATCGCCCACGAAGCCGGCATCCGCTTCTCGCTCGACGACGTGGCCGAGGTGTTCGCGCGCACTCCGCTGATCGCCGACCTGCAGCCGGGCGGGCGCTTTCTCGCCGTCGACCTGCACCGGGTCGGCGGCGTCGGCATCGTCCTGAAGGCGCTGCTCGACGCCGGCCACCTGCACGGCGATGCGCTGGCGCTCTCGGGCCGAACGCTCGCCGACGAGCTCGCCGCCACGGCCGGGCCCGACGGCGAGGTGGTTCGCGGCGTCGACCGCGCCCTGCTCGCGACCGGCGGCGTGGTCGTGCTCAAGGGCAACCTCGCGCCCGACGGCGCCCTGATCAAGGTCGCCGGCCTGAAGAGCGCGGTGTTCGAGGGGCCGGCGCGCGTCTTCGAATGCGAGGAGGACGCTTTTGCCGCTGTCAGCGCCCGCAATTACACGGCGGGCGAGGTGCTGGTCATCCGCAACGAGGGCCCGCGCGGCGGCCCGGGCATGCGCGAGATGCTCGGCGTCACCGCCCTGGTCTACGGCCAGGGCATGGGCGAGCAGGTCGCCCTCATCACCGACGGCCGCTTTTCCGGGGCGACGCGCGGCTTGATGGTCGGCAACATCGGACCCGAGGCGGCCGCAGGCGGGCCGATTGCCCTGCTCCGCGACGGAGACAGGATCCGGATCGACGGGGAGGCACGCGTGCTCGAAGTGAAACTGGACGACAGGGAGCTGGCGGCCCGCCGGCAGGCGCACCAGCCGGCGGCGCGCGAGCGTCTGGGCGGGGTGCTGGAGAAATACGCCAGGCTGGTCGGGCCGGCGCATCTCGGCGCCGTCACCCATTCCGGGGCGGTCGAATGGCCCGAAGGCTGAAGGGCCCGGCCATGAACGGGCGTCTCGTCTTCTGGGTCTGCGTGGCGTTCGTGCTCGGCGTCGTCGTCTCGCTGCTCGTCGCCAACCTCGGCTCGGGCGAGAAGAAGATCGAGCGCAAGGTCGAGCGCCTGCACGACACGCGCGACCCGGCGTTCGCCCGCGATCTCTCGCTCCTGCTCGGCCCGCCGCTGCTCGACGGCAACGCCGCCGAGGTGCTGGTCAACGGCGACCGGATCTTCAAGGCGATGCTCGAGGACATCCGCGCGGCGCGCTCGACGATCAGCTTCGAGACCTATATCTACTGGAGCGGCAGCATCGGCGAGGAATTCGGCGCGGCCCTGGCCGAGCGCGCCCGGGCCGGCGTCAAGGTGCACCTGCTGCTCGACTGGGTGGGCAGCACCAAGCTCGACCAGGGGGAGCTCGACCGGATGAAGGAAGCGGGGGTCGAGATCGAGCGTTACCACGAGCCGCACTGGTCGCACCTGCCGCGGCTCAACAACCGCACGCACCGCAAGATCCTGGTCGTCGACGGCCGGGTCGGCTTCACCGGCGGTGTCGGCATCGCCGACAAGTGGCGCGGCGACGCCCAGGACGCCGACCACTGGCGCGACACCCATTTCCGGGTGCGCGGCCCGGTGGTGGCGCAGATGCAGTCGGTGTTCAACGACAACTGGACCAAGGCGACCGGCCGGGTGCTGCACGGCAGCCGCTATTTCCCCCCGGCCGAGCCGGTCGCCGGCGGCATCCCGGCGCAGATGTTCAGCAGCTCGCCGAGCGGCGGCGCCGAGAGCATGCACCTGATGTACCTGCTCGCCGTCACCGCGGCGAAGACGAGCATCGAGCTCTCGAACAGCTATTTCGTGCCCGACGAGCTGACGATCCGCGCCCTCGCCGAAGCGGCGCGGCGCGGGGTCAAGGTGCGGATCATCGTGCCCGGGCCGATCATCGATTCCGCCGTCGTTCGCGCCGCCTCGCGCGCCGACTGGGGCCCGCTGCTCGAGGCCGGCGTGCAGATCGCCGAGTACCAGCCGACGATGTTCCACTGCAAGGTGCTCGTGGTCGACGGCCGCTTCCTCTCGGTCGGCTCGACCAACTTCGACAGCCGGTCGTTCCGCCTCAACGACGAGGCCAACCTCAACCTGCTCGACGAGAAGTTCGCCGCCGAGCAGGTGAAGGTGTTCGAGCACGACCTGTCGCGCTCGAAGGTCGTCACGCTCGAGGCGTGGCGCGACCGGCCGCGCAAGGAACGAGCGATGGAGTGGTTCGGCCAGATGTTGAAGAGCCAGCTCTAGCCGATCAGGGCCGGCAGCCAGGTCGCGACCGCCGGCACGAAGAACACCAGCGCGAGCAGCAGAACGCTCATCGCCAGGAACGGCACGACCGCGCGAAAGATGTCGAGCATCGTCACCTGCGGCGGCGCCACGCCCTTCATCGTCATCAGCAAGAGGCCGTGCGGCGGCAGCAGCAGCCCCATCTGCATGCAGATCAGGAACAGCACTCCGAACCAGACCAGGTCGACGCCGAGCGCCTGAACCACCGGCATGAAGATCGGCAGCGTGATCATCATCATGCTGACCTGGTCGACGAAGACGCCGAGGAAGATCAGCATCGCCATCATCGCCACGATCACCGCCCACGGAGCCAGGCCAGAGCCGGTGATCGCCTGCGCCAGGCCGTTGGAGGCGCCGGAGAAGGAGAGGATCTGCGCGAAGGTGGTCGCGCCGACGATGATGAAAAGGATCATCGCCGAGATCGCCACCGTGCCTTTCGCCGAGGCGAGCAGGATCTTCCAGCTCAGCGCGCGGTAGACGAGGGCGAGCACGATGGTCGCCAGCGCGCCGACCGCTGCCGATTCGGTGGGCGTGCCCCAGCCCGCGGCCATCGCCCCCACCACCACGCCGAAGATCGAGACCAGCGGCAGCACATAGAGCAGGAAGGGCTTGAAGCGGGCGAAGCCGACGTGCCGCACCAGCTCCACGTTCGGCGCCAGGCTCGGCGTGATGCGCACCCGCACGATGATCCAGGCGACGAAGGCGACCGCGAGCAGCAGGCCCGGCATCACGCCGCCGATCAGCAGCTTGGAGATCGAGATGCCCGAGAGCGAGCCGAGCAGCACCGTCAGCGCCGAGGGCGGGATCAGCATGTCGACGGCGCCGATCGCCATCACCGGGCCGGTGGCGAGGGTCGGGTGGTAGCCGCGCGAGAGCATCACCGGCACCATCAGCGAGCCGAGCATCGCCGTGGTGGCGATGGTCGAGCCGGAAATCGCCGAGAACACCGTGCCGGCGACGACCGCCACCACCGCGAGCCGGCCGGGCACCTGGGCGATCAGCCGCTCGATGCCGTCGATCACCTTCACCGCCAGGCCGGTGTGGAAAAGGATCTCGCCCATCAGCACGAAGAGGGGAATCGGCGTCAGCGAGAAGCTCATCACCGAGCTGACGCTGTTGCGGGCGAGCTGCACGAAGCCCGGCTCGCCGCCGAGCCAGAGCCAGGCGCCGGCGATGTTGATCACGAGGAACGAGAACGCGACCGGCAGGCCGAGGAACAGCAGCACGGTCGAGCCGCCGAGCAGCAGCCATGCGGCGAAGCCCCAAGCGCTCATCGCGTTGTCCCCTCTCCCGCTTGCGGGAGAGGGTCAGGGTGAGGGTTGGGAGTCATGCGGCGCTGACGGCGTCATCGCGCGGCCCGATCTCGGCGTGCTTCAGACGCCGCATGCGGAACACGAACTCGATCGCCAGCAGCAGGAAGCAGATCGGCAGCGGCGCGAGGAACCACCACTCGGGCATCACCAGCGTCTTGATCGAGAGCGCGTCGGCGGCCCAGCTCTTATTCGCCGCCGAGGCGCCGTAGAACACCAGCCACAGGCAGCAGACGAAGCCGAGCGAATCGGCGATCCACTCGCAGGCGTAGGCCAGGCGCTTCGGCAGCGCGCGCAAGACGATGTCGACGCGGATGTGCCGGCCTTCGCGCAGCAGCCAGGGCGCGGCAGCGAGCGTCATGCCGTAGAGCAGCAGCTCGGAGATCTCGTTGCTCCAGGCGATGCCGCGCGGCAGGCCGGGCAGGGCGACGTTGCGGGTGAGCACGTCGCCGCAGATGACCGCCACCATCGCCAGCAGGGCCACGCTGGCGGCCAGCGCCAGCGCCTCGAGCAGCGTGCCGAAGCGAGCCTCGAGGCGCTCCAGGCCCGGCTTCACGAGAAGATCACCGCGCTCGGCCCAGGGCTCACTTCGAGGTCAGCGTCTTCAGCTTCTTGGCGAACTCGGGGTTGGTCTTCATCGCCGCGGCCCAGCCCGCGTCGTAGGCCTTGTCGACGTAAGTCTTGGTGCCCGCGGCGTCGAACTTGATCGCCTGGATGCCGGCCTTTTCCTGGCGCGCCGTCTCTTCCTTTGCGTAGGTGGTCCAGAAGCCGTTCATCGCCTCCAGCGCGAGCGCCTGCTTGTCGAGAAAGGCTTTCTGCTTCGGCGTGAGCTTCTTGTAGGCGTCGGCGTTCATGATGATCGCCACCTCGGCGTCGTAGAAGCCGGGGTCGACGCGGAACTTGGTCTTCTCGTTCCAGTTGAGGTCGAAGATGCCGCCGATCGGCCAGCCGTAGCCGTCGACCACGTTGCGCTCGAGCGCGGTGTACACCTCGCCGGGCGGCATGGTCACGACGTTGGCGCCGAGCGAGGCGAAGAACTCGCGGTACACCGGCGTGATGCGCACCTTCATGCCGGTGAGGTCGGGCTTGTCGACTCGTCTGTTGAGGTAGAGATGGAACGGCTGGTTCTCGACCATCCGCGCCAGGTAGACCATGTTGCCCTTCTGCATCCACAGCTCGTTGATCGCCGCGAACGCGCCGTTCTTGCGCTGCTCGGAAACCGGGATCTGCGTCAGCTTCAGGAAGTCGGACTCAGGCATCACGTTGGTGTAGAACGCGCCGGTCGCCAGGGCCATGTCGACCACCCCGGTCTTCACCGCGTTGCCCGCCTCGAACGTGGGGATCGCCTTCGGCCCGCCGATGAAGTTGATCTGCAGCGTGCCCTTGCCCTCGGCGTTGAACTGGGTGATCCACTTCTGCATTTGCTGCACGTAGATGCCGTTCTCGGCGAACGCGCTCACCAGCCGCAGCGTCGTTTCCTGGGCGGTGGCCGCCGTGGAGGCGAGCAGGCCGGCGAGCGCCAGGGCGGCGGCGAGAGCGGTGCGGCGGGTGGTCTTCATGGTGGAGCTCCAGCGAAAGGTCGGAACGGAAGCGCCGATTGTGCGGGCGGCCCCCGCCTTGCCGCCTCGGCGTTTTCCGGCATGCCGCGGCGTCGGTCGCCGCGCTTCAGGGACGAGGCATCACCTGCTGCTTGATCCGCGTCGCCGCTTCGACCGCCTTCACCCGGCCGTCCTCGCCCCAGACGATCGAGAACTCTTCTCGCTCCGCCAGCCAGTAGGTCCATTCCTGCGCTTCCAGCGTGCGGCCGGCGTCGAGGCGGGGATAGCCGAGCGCTACGATCACCTGCTCGCGCGTCATGCCGGGCATCACCTTGCCGCCACGCACCGCCGCCTGCACTTCGGCGGGCCAGGTGTCGATGCGCGTGCTCGGGTTCTCGTCGACGATGGTCATCTTCGCGAACTGCTCGCGCGTCATCTTGGTGAGGTCGACACCGATGCTCATCTTGCGGCCATCGATCAGCACGTTGGCGCGATTGCGGCCCCACTCGAGGAAGCGGATCCGCGCCCCCGCCGGCACGAACGGCATGCCCGTGTAGGTGTCGTCGCCGATCCAGCCGTCGTCGTAGCGCAGGTTGCAGCAGGCGAAGCTCGTCGCCTCGGCCATCTGCGCCTGCGCCTGCGCCGAGGGCGGCTGCACGATCTTCTCGCCGAGCAGGCGCTGCGTGCCCTCTTCCTCCAGCCAGACCTCGCGGCGGTAGGTGTCGAGGATCCCGTTGACGCGATAGCGCCCGGCCGGCTGCAGCTCCACCTCGATCACTCCCGCCACAGGGTCGTTGCGCAGCGCGCCGAAGATCTCGGCGATCGGCGCGGCGTGGGCAACCCGGGCGACGAGCCTGAGCTTCACCCGCCCCGCCGCGACCTGGCGTTCCTCGCCGACGAGGCGCAGGTTGGCGCCCTGCCACTGGCTGGCGCGCTGGCTGTTCTCGATGGCGGTGCGCACCGGCTTGCCGTCGACCTCGGCGAGCACGAAGAACGTGCCGCCGCTTCGGCCGCCGCCGAGGGCGGTGTCGGTGATGGCTGCCGTGGAGCCGGCGGGAGCCGAGGCGGGAGAGGAACCGGCTGGTTGTGCCGCGGCGTTCGCCGCAGCGAGCAGCGTCGCGCCCAGGAAAGCGAGGGCTCGGAAGGCTGAAGGCATCGGTGACGCGGGCTGTGAATACCCGCTCAGTGTGCCGCAGCCTCAGGTGTGCCCCATCACCGCATGGGGCACATACGGCGCCTCGAGCTCGGCGATGTCGGCCGGCGAGAGCTGCAGCGACATCGCGGCGACGGCATCGTCGAGCTGCTCCAGCCTGGTGGCGCCGACGATCGGCGCCGAGACTTCGCTTTTCGCCAGCACCCACGCCAGCGCCACCTGCGCGCGCGGCCGGTCGAGGCGCTGCGCGACCGCGGCGACGGCCTCGACCACCTTGCGGTCGGCGTCGGCCGTCTTGGCGTAGAGCGTCTTGCCGAAGCCGTCGGTCTCCGTGCGGGCCGTGGTCGTGTCCCAGGCGCGGGTGAGCCGGCCGCGCGCGAGCGGGCTCCACGGGATGACGCCGATGCCTTCGGCCTTGCAGAGCGGCAGCATCTCGCGCTCTTCCTCGCGGTAGAGCAGGTTCACGTAGTTCTGCATCGTCTGGAAGCGGGCCCAGCCGTACTTCTCCGAGATCGCCAGCGACTTCGCGAACTGCCACGCATGCATGGACGAGGCGCCGATGTGCAGCGCCTTGCCGGCGCGCACCACGTCGTTCAGCGCCTCCAGCGTTTCCTCGACCGGCACGGCGTAGTCCCAGCGGTGCGTCTGGTAGAGGTCGACATGGTCGGTTCCCAGCCGCTTCAGGCTGGCGTCGATCTCCGCGAAGATCGCCTTCCTCGACAGGCCGGCGCCGTTCGGGCCCGGGTGCATCCGGCCGTGCACCTTGGTGGCGATGACCACCTCGTCGCGGCGCGCGTAGTCCAGCAGCGCCTTGCCGACGATCTCTTCGCTGGTGCCGTCGGAGTAGACGTTGGCGGTGTCGAAGAAGTTGATGCCGAGGTCGAGCGCCTTCTTCAGGAACGGCCGGCTCGCCGCTTCGCCCATCGTCCACGGGTGGTTGCCGCGGTCGGGCTCGCCGAAGCTCATGCAGCCGAGGCAGAGGCGGGAGATCTCCAGGCCGGTGCGGCCGAGGCGGGTGGTCGTCATGGTTTGCATGGGTGTCAGCGTACCTCGTTGTCTCTTGACTCGTCCGGCCGGCAACGGCTAAGGTCGCCGCGACCGTTGCCACGCACAGAGCGACGCATTCTCACGGAGAGAGACACCCCATGAAGTTCCTGCACCGCGCCGCCGTGGCGCTTGCCGCCCTCGTCGTCTCCGGCCTCGCCGCCGCCGCCTTTCCCGAGCGGCCGATCACGCTCATCGTCCCCTGGGGCGCGGGCGGCGGCACCGACGCCACCGCGCGAATCATCGGCGCGCTGCTCGAGAAGGAGCTCAAGCAGCCGATCAACGTCGTCAACCGCACCGGCGGCTCGGGCGTGGTCGGCCACAGCGCCATCGCCCAGTCGCCGCCCGACGGCTACACCATCGGCCTGATCACGGTGGAGATCGGCATGATGCACTGGCAGGGCCTCACCGACCTCAAGGGTTCCTCGTACACGCCGCTCGGCCTGGTGAACGCCGACCCCGCCGGCCTGCAAGTGCGCGCCGATTCGCCCTACAAGACCGTGAAGGACCTGGTCGACGCGATCAAGGCCGAGCCCGGCAAGCACAAGGCCTCGGGTACCGGCCAGGGCGGCATCTGGCACCTGGCGCTGGCCGGCATGCTGAAAGACCTGAAGGTCGATCCCGCCGCCGCGCCGTGGGTGCCCTCGAACGGCGCTGCGCCCGGCCTGCAGGACCTGGTGGCCGGCGGCGTGGACATCGTGCCCTGCTCGATTCCCGAGGCGCGCTCGCTCATCGACGCGGGCAAGGTGAAAAGCCTGGCCATCATGGACGGAGCCGCGCCGGGCCTCTACCCGAGCCTGCCGACGCTCAAGGCGCAGACCGGCAGCGACTGGAAAATGGCCGCATGGCGCGGCATGGCCGCGCCCAGGGGCCTGCCCAAGGACGTCGAGGCCGCGCTGGTGACGGCGATCAAGAAGGTCTACGACAGCAAGGAGTACCACGACTTCATGGCCAGCCGCGGCTTCGGCGTGATCTACCTGCCGCCGGCGGAATTCGCCACGTTCATGGAGAAGAGCACCAACGACCTCGGTGCGACGATGAAGGCGGTGGGCATCGTCAAGTGACGTTCGCCGCACCTTGAAGCTCAACGACACCGTCTGGGGCGGGCTGCTGCTCGCCCTCTCGCTCGCCATTCTCTGGAACATCCGGACCTTTCCGCAGATTCCCGGCCAGAGCATCGGCCCCGCCGCCTTTCCGGGATTGCTGGCGGTGCTGCTCGCGGGCTGCGCCGTGATCCTGATCGTGCGCGGCGTTCGCGCCGGCGCGGCGCGGTTCGAGCTCGGCGACTGGGTGCGCTCGCCGCGCCACGTCGGCAACTTCCTGCTCACGCTGGCGGCGCCGGCGTTCTACATCGCTGCCGTCAACCTGCTCGGCTTCATTGTCACCTCGACCCTCATCCTGCTGGCGCTGTTCCTGAAGCTGAGCGTGCGGCCGTGGGTGGCAGTGCTGGTAGCGGTGCTGACCGCGTTCGTGATCCACGCGGTGTTCTACAAGATGCTGCGCGTCTCGCTGCCCTGGGGCGTGCTCCCCATCCTCTACTGAACCGAAGCAGGCACCCGGCGTGGACGTCTACCTGCAGGCGGTGAAGCTGGTCTTCGACCCGTACGTTCTTACCGTCATCTTCTGCTCGGCCCTCTACGGCCTCTTCGTCGGCGCGATTCCCGGCCTGACGGCGACGATGGCCACGGCCCTGCTCGTCCCCGTCACCTTCTTCCTGCCGCCGGTGCCGGCGGTGGCGGCGATCGTCACCGCCACGGCGATGGCGATCTTCTCGGGCGACATCCCCGGCGCGCTGCTGCGCATTCCGGGCACGCCCGCCTCCGCCGCCTACACCGACGAGGCCTACGCGATGACGCTGAAGGGCCAGGCCGAGACCGCCCTCGGCGCGGGCCTGTGGTTCTCGGCGGTGGGTGGCCTGTTCGGCACGGCGGTGATGATCTTCATGGCGCCCGGCCTGGCCGAGGTGGCGATCAAGTTCAGCTCGTTCGAGTACTTCTGGCTGGTCGTGCTCGGCCTGGCGAGCGCCGTGTTCATCGGCGCCTCGTCCATCCTGAAGGCGCTGATCTCGCTGATCCTCGGCCTGCTGGTCGCCTCGATCGGCCTGGAGAACCCCGGCGGCTACCCGCGCTTCACCTTCGGCATCAACGACCTGCTCTCCGGCGTGGACCTGATCCCGATGATGGTGGGCATGTTCGCGGTCTCCGAGATCCTGCGCTTCATGGTCGACCTGGACCCGCCGGCGAAGATCGTCAAGGCGAAGCTCGGCAACGTGTTCAAGGGCATGTGGACGCTGACGCGGCGCTACAAGTGGAGCCTGCTGCGCGGCAGCACGCTCGGCACGATCGTCGGCATCCAGCCCGGCGCGGGCGCCGACATGGCGGCCTGGATGTCGTATGCGATGAGCAAGCGCTTCTCCAAGGAGCCGGAGAAGTTCGGCACCGGCCACATCGAGGGCATCGTCGAATCGGGCGCGGCCAACAACAGCGCGCTCGCCGGCGCCTGGATCCCGGCGCTGGTGTTCGGCATTCCCGGCGACTCGATCACGGCGATCGCGATCGGCGTGCTCTATCTCAAGGGCATGAACCCCGGCCCTTCGATCTTCACCAACAACCCGCAGAACATCTACGCCATCTTCCTGGTGTTCATCCTGGCGAACGTCATCATGCTGCCGCTCGGCTGGGCCTGCATCAAGGCGGCCAACAAGGTGCTCAGCGTGCCGCGCAACGTGCTGATGCCGATCGTGCTGCTGTTCTGCATCGTCGGCGCGTTCGCGGTTAACAACTCGCTGTTCGCCGTGGGCCTGATCCTGGTGTTCGGCCTGATCGCCTTCGTGCTCGAGGAGAACGGCTTCCCCACGGCGCCGGCGATCCTGGGCGTGGTGCTCGGCACCATGCTCGAGGAGAACTTCATCACCTCGATGATCAAGAGCGACGGCAGCCCGGCGGTCTTCTTCACCCGGCCGATCGCCGGCGGCCTGGCGGTGGCGACGATCGTGATCCTGCTCTGGCCGGTGGGGGCCTGGGCGTGGCGGCGGGCGAGAGGCAGGGCGGCGCAGCAGGCGGCTTGAGCGGTCCCCGGAACTCGTGTCCTGTGGCTTCGGCGTCGCGCCGCGATGCTGGGTCCGGCGATTGCCATGCCGAGATCTCCCTCAGCCCTTTTCGAATCGAGCCCGCCATGCAGGAAAAATCGACCGACACGCATCCTCTCAGCGACCTGGCCTACGACTGGATCACCCTGATCCAGAACAAGGCGCAGGCCCTGATGGCCTACGACCAGTACATCAAGGACGCCGAGCAGGCCGGCTCGCCCGAGTGCGCGGCCTTCTTCCGCAAGGTGCACGACAGCGACAAGGCCCAGCTCGGCGAAGCGAAGGGCCACCTGGTGGCGGTGCTGCAGGGAAAGATGGGACGAGGCTGACCCCGCCTGACGCCGGGCTCGCGGCGCGAGCGCGGCGTTCCCGCAGGTGCCGCTCGTTCAGCAAGCGCTGGTAGAGCAGCACGCTGGCCGGTGCCTGCTCCCTCTTCGTCAGGTCGTAGAGCACGGCCTTGGCGCTGACTGCGCGTGGAGGGGAAAGGGCAGTCTGCGAGCCGCGAGCAGGCCCGTTTGTCGGAAGGATGCCAACGCGAGGTCGGACAGGCGTTCCGCCTGCTCCGCCTAATCCCGGGCCAGCGTTCGCCGAAGGGCTTCGAAGAACAGGTCGGATTGCATGCGCTCGCCCAGCGTCTGCTCGCAGACCCGTTGCGCGATCGCCGCGGCCACCGGCAACAGCGGCCGCCCGGTCGACTGCGCCAGCACCTGGGCCATGCAGGCGCGCTCCAGGTAGTAGAGATCGTCGTAGGCCCAGGGCATGCGTTCGCCGCACACCACCACGCCGTGGTTGCCGAGAAAGGCCACGTCGGCGTTGCCCATCGCCGTCGCGATGCGCTGGCCCTCGGAGGCGTCGAGCGCGAGGCCGTTGTAGCTGGCGTCGACGGCGATGCGGCCGTGAAAGCGCATCGCGTTCTGCGACAGGGTGGTGTCCAGGCAGCGGTCGCTGGTGAGCGTGAGCGCGGTCGCGTTCGGCATATGCGTGTGCAGGACGCAGGCCTTGGCGCACAGGCGGTGGATCGCGGCGTGGATGAACATCGCCGTCGGCTCCACCGGGTGGCGGCCAGCCAGCCGCCTGCCCTGGCCGTCGACCATGACGATGTCGCCGGCCTGCACCTCCTTCCAGAGCAGGCCGCGCGGGTTCAGCAGGAAGCGGCCCGAGCGGTCGGGCAGCTCGACGCTGAAGTGGTTGCACACGCCCTCGGCCAAGCCGTGGTGCGCGGCCGCGCGCAATGCCAGGGCCAGGTCGTCGCGCAGGCGAAGCACCGCCGGCGAATCGAAATCCCTGCCATCCGAAGTCGTCGTCGTCATCAGCAGCTCCCGGCGTGTCGCCGCAACCTTACCGCCGTTCTCCGGCGTGCCGCCGACCGCGCTTCGACGCCGCGACATCGCATGCCAGAATGCGCTGGGGAGATGCCGGGAGCGCGCGCCAATGACCTTGCGATTCATCCAGGCCAACGGCATCACCCTGCGCATCGCCGAGATGGGCAGCGGGCCGCTGGTCCTCTTCGTGCACGGCTGGCCCGAGTCCTGGTACTCGTGGCGGCATCAGCTTCCCGCCATCGCCGCCGCCGGCTACCGCGCCGTCGCGCCCGACATGCGCGGCTTCGGCAAGAGCGACAAGCCCGAGGCGGTGGAGGACTACGACATCCACCACGTCGGCGCCGATCTCGTCGGCATCCTCGATGCGCTCGGCGAGAAGAGCGCGGTGCTGGTCGGCCACGACTGGGGCGCGATCGTCGCCTGGCAATGCATGCTGCTGCATCCCGAGCGCTTCACCGCGCTGGTGGCGATGAGCGTTCCGTACGGCGGGCGCGGCTCCCGATCGATCGTCGAATCGTTCAGGCAGGCCTGGGGCGACAACTTCTTCTACGTGCTGTACTTCCAGGAGCCCGGCGTCGCGGAGAAGGAATTCGACGCCGACCCGCGGGCGATCCTCAGCCGCCTGTACCTCTCGCCCGACTCGCCCCGCGAAGCGCCGCTGGTCACCGACCCGAAGCGCGCCGCGGGCGGCTGGATCCCCCGGCTCGGCGCCGCCAAGGGCCTGCCCGACTGGCTGACGAGCGAGGACCTCGACTACTACGTCGCCGAGTTCACGCAGGCGGGCTTTCGCGGCGGCATCAACTACTACCGCAACTTCCAGCGCAACTGGGACACGACTCCCGAGCTCGCGGGCGCGCAGGTCCGGCAACCCGTCCTTTTCATCGCCGGCTCGAGGGACATCGTCATCCGCGGCGCCTCCGCCGAGCAGCTCACGGCGATGATGACGCCGGCGGCGCCGCAGCTGCGTGGCGTGAGGCTCATTCCCGGCGTCGGCCATTGGGTGCAGCAGGAAAGCCCCGCGCAGACCAACGCGGCGATCGTCGAGTTCCTGCGCGGCCTCGCCTAGAGGCGCCTCGCTCGCGGACGGTTGGACCCCCCTGATCGCGGGGGAGGGCCGACCCTCTTTACAAACTCATTTGCGCGAAACCCCGTGAACACGGGGAACGCATTTTCGACTTGGGTGCGTATAACGGCAACCTCGTTATCGGCTCTGGCCGGGACTCTGTTTCCTTCTCTCCTTGCAAGGCTCCATCTCCATGAAATTGCTCAAGACTCTGCTCGCTTCGGTCGCCATCGCCACCGCCTCTTTCGGTGCGCAGGCGCAAGTCACCGGTTCCCTGGGCGGCGGCGCGGGTTCCTTCCTGCTGCTCTCTTCGCCGGCGCTGTGCACGCTGGCGACGCCCTGCACCCTGACGGGCTCGGTCAACGCAACGATCGTCGGCGGCACCATCCTGAATTCGGATCAGCCGTTCGCCGACATTCCCAAGGGCGCCATCGCCGGCGGGAACTTCCTCTCGGCCGGCCCGACCACGACGATGCCCTCGATCGTGACCTTCAGCACCGGCCTCGACTACATCAGCTTCCTCTGGGGCTCGCCCGACCTGTACAACAGCCTGACGGTCGTCACGACCGCCGGCAACGTCGTCTTCGATGTCACCGCCCTCGGCTTCAGCGTCACCAACGGCGACCAGAGCTTCTCGCAGTACGTCCAGTTCGTCGCCGATGCCGGCGTCGACATCACGGGCCTGATCTTCACCAACGCGAACCCGCCCACCGACGCCTTCGAAGTCGCCAACTTCAGCGTCACGGCGCCCGTTCCGGAGCCCGAGACCTACGCCCTGATGCTCGCCGGCCTCGCCGCCGTGGGCTTCATCTCGCGTCGTCGCCGCCGCAGCTAAAAGCCTCAGGGCTCGAAGCGCCCCAGCCTCACGGCCGTTCCACCCGGCTTGAGGTTGCGGGTTCCAGGCATCACCAGCACCGCATCGTCGTAGGGCGTCGTCCAGATCTGGTCGCCGTCCTGCGCGATCGGTGTTCCGGCTTTTTCGATCACCGATAGGCCCACCGTCGGCACGAGAAAGCGGAAGTCGGCGCTCCTCGCCACCACCGGTTCGGTCACGCGCACCAGGCGCTGCATCGCTGGAAGTTGCAGGCGCGTGTTAGCCCTCACCCACCCCGGGTGCGCCGCACCCGCCAGGCCGAGAAAGCGCACGAGCGCATCGATGGCCACCTCGGCCGCGGCCTTCTCCCAGTGCTGGCCGCACTCGATCAGCAAGGCCCGCTTCGGGCTCGCCAGATCGCCGAAGGCGCCGCGGTCGACCATGCGCTTGCCGGCCGGATGGCCGGTGTCGAGCAGCAGGTCGCCGGGCACGCCGAGCTGGCGCGCATAGGCCACGTTCTTCTCGGCCGTGCCGCACACCATCAGCGGCCGGCAGGGCTCGCTCATGCTGTGGATGTCGAGCAGCAGGTCGGTCGCGTCGACGAAGGGCCGGAGCAGCCGCGCGCGGCGCAGCTCTACCGAATCGCGCGGGCCGAAGAGGGCGCTGTCGTCCCACACGCGGTTGTAGTCCTCGTCGACCAGGCGCGAGGGAAACGGGTCGGCCGGATCGAACCGGGCATAGGCCTCGACGTTGGCGAAGGCGAGGGTGAGCGTGCCCCATTGCGGTTGAAAGCCGGCGTCGAGCAGCCAGTCGAGCGCGATCGCGCCGCAGATCTCGTTGCCGTGGGTCAGCGCCTGCACCATCACCTTCGGCCCGGGCCGGCCCGAGTCGAAGACGTGCACCCAGTCGACGCCGCTGCCGCCGTCTTTCCAGCGGGCGATGTCGGGGGCCTGGAGGTCGATCGGCGGGAGGGTGTCTTCGGTCATGGCCGGGTCTCCGCTCGGGCTCAGCGCGCGACGCGCGCATCGAAGACCATCGCGGCCAGCGCCTCGGTCATCGCCGAGCCCGGGTCGCACCAGTCGAGCACGATGTCGAAGTGGTGCCGCGCCGGCACCTTCAGCTCGGTCGCCGGGTAGCGCTTCAGCCGCCAGGCGTCGAGCCAGAGCCGGGCCTGGTCGTGGAAGCCGCGGGTCTCGTCGCCGCCCCAGGCCACGACCATCCGGCAAGGCGCGGGCGGCAGGTGGTGCACCGGGCTCAGCGCCGCGGCGCGCGCCGCATCGAGCCCCATCCATTCGTTGACGAACGAGCGCGTGATCGGCTCGAGGTCGAACAGGCCGCTCACCGGCATCGCCCCCTTGATCACGTTCTCGGGCAGTCCCATCCCCTCGCGCCAGCCCCCGGCGACGACCGCACCGGTGAGGTGGCCGCCGGCGGAATGGCCACCGACGTAGAGCCGCTCCGGGTCGATGCCGTGCTCGGCGCCGTGGCGGTACAGCCAGGCGATCGCCGCCCGCACCTGGCGCACGATCTCCTCGAGAGAGGTCGCCGGCGCCAGCGAATAGTCGGGCGCGACCAGCGTGATGCCGCGGGCGTTGAGCGCTGGCGCCATGTAGACCGATTCGTTCTTGCTCAGCATCCGCCAGTAGCCACCGTGGATGAACACGAACGCCGGCTTCAGCCCCGGCCCGGGCGCGGGAACGATGTCCAGGCCCTGGCCGCTGGCCGCGTCGTAGATCACGTCGCGCTCGTGCGGCAACGTGCGATACACGTCGAGCGAGCGATCGCGGTAGAGGTCCATGTTCGCCTGGAACACGCCCTCGGGCAGGGAGCGGCTCGGCGCGTAGGCCTTGTCGACTTCGGGGTCGCTCGTGAAGCTCATCGTTCTCACACTCCCAGGTGGCGTTGCCAGATCGACGGGTCGGCTTCGAGCTGGGCCGAGCTGCCGGTCCACGCGACCCGGCCCTTCTCGAGGATGACATGGCGGTCGGCGAGCTGGATCAGCCGCTGCACGTACTTGTCGATGACGAGGATCGCCTGGCCGCTCGCGCGCAGCGCCGCGAGGCAGCGCCAGATCTCGTGGCGCACCAGCGGCGCGAGGCCCTCGGTCGCCTCGTCGAGGATCAGGAGGCGCGGCTCGGTGACCAGCGCCCGGCCGATCGCGAGCATCTGCTGCTCGCCGCCGGAGAGCTGGTTGCCCATGTTCGTGCGCCGCTCGTAAAGGCGCGGGAACAGCTCGAACACGCGGGCGATGCGCTCGGCGGCGCCGCCGGTTCGCAGGGCGCCCGCGCTCGCGCCGACGTCGTGCGGACCGGCCCGCGCCCGCTCGAACGCGCTCAGGTGCTCGAGCACCGTGAGGTTGGCGAAGATCTGCCGCCCCTCGGGCACCAGGCCGAGGCCGCGCCGCGCGATCCGGTGCGCTGGCTCGGCCTCGACCCGTTCGCCGCGGAACATGATCGCGCCGCGCCGGGCCCGATGCAGGCCGCAGATCGCGCGCACCAGCGTCGTCTTGCCCATGCCGTTGCGGCCGAGCAGCGCCACCACCTCGCCCGCGCCCACCTGCAGGTCGACGCCGTGCAGCACCTCGCTGCCGCCGTAGCCGGCGTGCAGGCCGCGCACCGCGAGCAGGGTGTCGGCGGCGGCGGCGACGGGCGGGCTGACGACGCTCATCATTCCTCGCCGAGGTAGGCTTCGATCACGCCGGCGTCGCGGCGCACCGCTTCGGGTGCGCCGCTGGCGATGATCTGACCGCTCACCAGCACCGACACGCGGTCGGCGAGGCGGAACACGGCATCGACGTCGTGCTCGATCAGGAGCACCGTGGTGTGCGCGCGCAGGCGCTGGATCAGCGCTTCCATGCGCTTCGATTCCTCATGGCCCATGCCCGCCATCGGCTCGTCGAGCATCACCAGGCGCGGCCGGCTCGCCACCGCGAGGCCGACCTCGAGCGCGCGCTGCTCGCCGTGCGAGAGCGCGTCGACCGATGCGTCGGCGCGGCCGGCGAGACCGATCTCTTCGAGCACCTCGCGGGCGCGTTCGACGGCCGCAGCGCGGCGCACCGCACCGCCGCCCGCAGCCTGGACGGCGAGGACGAGGTGCTCCGCGAC
>JANMCC010000397.1:0-10726 GCA_031360885.1 Burkholderiales bacterium
GACCGTATCGGCCTGGCATTTGATCTCCTGCACGCCCATACAATCGGCGCCCACTCCTTCGGCCCAGGCCTCGAAGCCCTTCGCAGCTGCAGAGCGGATGCCGTTCAGGTTCAGCGAGACGAGGCGAAACACGAGGATCCCTGCATGGCCGCCACCCCTCCCGATTCCACCCTGGCGCGCGAGTTCGTCGCCTTCGCCGTCGAAGCCGGCGTGCTGCGATTCGGGGAGTTCAGGACCAAGGCGGGGCGGCTGTCGCCGTACTTCTTCAACGCGGGCCTGTTCGACGATGGCGCCAAGCTGTTGCGCCTCTCGGAATTCTATGCGCGGCGACTCGTCGCCTCGGGTCTCGAGTTCGACATGCTGTTCGGTCCGGCCTACAAGGGAATCACCCTTGCGGCGGCCGTGGCGTTGCAGTTCGGCCTGCGCGGCCGGTCCTTGCCCTTCTCTTACAACCGCAAGGAAGCAAAAGATCACGGAGAGGGCGGCATCGTGGTCGGTGCACCATTGCGAGGCCGTACAGTCATCGTCGATGATGTGATCACCGATGGCGCTTCCAAGCGCGAGTCGGTGGAACTGATCCGCCGCGAGGGGGCGACGCCCGTGGCCGTGCTCATTGCGCTCGATCGCATGGAGCGCGGCGGCACGGACGACAACCTCTCGGAGCGTTCAGCCGTTATGGACCTTGAACGCGATCTCGGCCTGCCCGTGATCGCCATTGCCACGCTTGCCGACCTGATGGAATTCCTGGACTCCGATGCCCACTCGCCGCTCGCGGCGCACGCCGAGGCCGTGGCCCGGTACCGCGAACGGTATGGGGCTTAGCTCGCTGCGCGGCGATTTCGCCGCCCGCGTCGTGGTTTCGGTTTTCCTGTCCGGCCTTGTCGCGGCGCAGGGGGCCGGCGCGGCCGAGCCGGGCGGGCCGCCGCGCATCTTCCAGTGCGTCCTGGCGGACGGCAAGAAGCTCACCTCCGACAAGCCGATTGCCGAATGCATGAACGTCGGCAAGCCGCAGCGCGAGCTCAACAAGGACGGCTCCGAGAAGGGCATCGTCGAGGCCCCGCCCACCGAGGACGAGAAGACCGAGCGCGAGCGGCTGCGCCGGCAGCGCGAGGCCGAGAAGACCGCGCTGGACATCGAGGCCCGGCGCGATCGCGACATGCTCAAGCGCTACCCCACCGAGGCAGCGCACGCGAAGGCGCGGGAAAAGGCGCTCGACGACATCGCCTCGTCGGTGCGCAACTCGGAAGCGCGGATCAAGCTGCTGCTCAAGGAGCGCAAGCCCCTGATGGACGAGGCGGAGTTCTACGTCGGCAGGCAGTTGCCGAACAAGATCAGGCAAGACCTCGACGCCAACGACGCGTCGCTCGAGGCGCAGCGCTCGCTGGTGCAGAACCAGCAGATCGAGGTCGTGCGCATCAACAGCCTGTACGACACCGAGCTGGCGCGGCTGAGGAGGCTCTGGGGCGGCGCCCTGCCGGGCACGCTCGGGCCGACGGCGAGCGCCTCCGCCTCCGCGGTGACCCGCCGCTAGCCGGCGCGTCCCGCCGGCAACGGCCCGCGGCTCAGCCGCCGCCCAGCTTCGCGCGCAGCAGCGCGTTGAGCTGCGTCGGGTCGGCCTTGCCCTGGGTCGCCTTCATCGCCTGCCCGACCAGGGCGTTGAACGCCTTCTCCTTGCCGGCGCGGAATTCCTCCACCGACTTCGGGTTGGCGGCGATCACCGCCGCGACGACGCGCTCGAGCTCGCCCGAATCGCGCATCTGGCGCAGGCCACGGGCCTCGATGATCGCGTCGACGCTCTCGCCCTGGCCCTGCCAGAGCGCCTCGAACACCTGGCGCGCGGCGCTGTTCGAGATCGTGTCGTCGGCGATCCGCGCGACCATCGCCGCGAGCTGCCCGGCGGGCACCGGAATCTCGGTCAGCGCGCCGGAGTTCATGCGCCGCGAGATCTCGCCCATCATCCAGTTGGCGACCAGCTTGGGCTGGCCGCTGGCCTGGGCCGCGGTCTCGAAGTAGGCGGCGAACGCCTTGCTCTGGGTCGTGATCCGCGCGTCGTACTCGGCCAGCGCAAAAGAGCGCTGGAAGCGCGCCGCCATCTCGCGCGGCAGCTCGGGCATCGTCGCCTTCACCTCGGCGATCCAGGCCTCCGAGATCGCCAGCGGCGGCAGGTCGGGGTCGGGGAAGTAGCGGTAGTCGTGCGCGTCTTCCTTGGATCGCATGGCCCGGGTCTCGCCGTGCTCGGGATCGAACAGCACGGTCGCCTGCTGCACCCGGCCGCCGTCTTCGAGCAGGTCGATCTGCCACTGCACCTCGTAGTCGATCGCCTGCTGCATGAAGCGAAAGCTGTTCAGGTTCTTGATCTCGCGGCGCGTGCCGAACGGCGCGCCGGGGCGGCGCACCGACACGTTGGCATCGCAGCGGAAGCTTCCTTCCTGCATGTTGCCGTCGCAGATGCCGAGCCAGACCACCAGGGTGTGCAGGGCCTTCGCGTATTCGACCGCCTCGGCGCTGGAGCGCATGTCGGGCTCGGTCACGATCTCGAGCAGCGGGGTGCCCGCGCGGTTCAGGTCGATGCCGGTCCAGTCGCCCGAGAAGTCGAGCGGCGCGCCGCCGGGTCCGGCGGCGCCGTGGTTCTCTCCGGGCGCGGCGTTCTCGTCGCTGCGCGCGATGCCGTGGATCGACTTGCCCGCGTCCTCCTCGTGGTGGGGGCGGGTGAGCTGCACCCGGTGCGCCACCTCGCCGACGAAGAACTCGACCGCCCCGCCCTGGACCACCGGCGTCTCGTACTGGCTGATCTGGTAGCCCTTGGGCAGGTCGGGGTAGAAGTAGTTCTTGCGCGCGAAGATCGAAAGCGGCGCGATCGTCGCCCCGACCGCCAGGCCGAAGCGGATCGCCCGCTCGACCGCACCCCGGTTGGCCACCGGCAGGGTGCCCGGCAGCGCCAGGTCGACGGCCGAGGCCTGGGTGTTGGGCGCGGCGCCGAAGGCGGTCGAGGCGCCGCTGAAGATCTTGGAGCGGGTCGAGAGCTGGGCGTGCGTCTCGATGCCGATCACCACCTCGTAGCCGCGGATCAACGCCGGCGCGCTCATGCGGTGCCCCCTCTCCCGCCTGCGGGAGTGGGCTGGGGTGAGGGCCCGGGCGACCGCTCATGCCAGTCGGTCGCCTGCTGGAACGCGTGCGCCGCGTGCAGCAGCGTGCCCTCGTCGAAGTAGTTGCCGATCAGCTGCAGGCCCACGGGCATGCCGCCGGCGCCGAAGCCGGCCGGAACGCTCATGCCCGGCAGCCCGGCCAGGCTCGCCGGCAGGGTGAAGATGTCGGCCAGGTAGTTGGCGACCGGGTCGTCGCTCTTGTCGCCGAGCTTCCAGGCTACCGTCGGCGCCACCGGGCCGGCGATCAGGTCGCACTGCCGGAAGCACGCCTGGAAGTCGTCGGCGATCATGCGCCGGAGCTTCTGCGCCTGCAGGTAGTAGGCGTCGTAGTAGCCGTGCGAGAGCACGTAGGTGCCGATCATGATCCGGCGCTTCACCTCGGGGCCGAAGCCTTCGCTGCGGCTCGCCTTGTACATGCCCTGCAGGTCTTCGTAGTGCTCGGCGCGGTGGCCAAAGCGCACGCCGTCGAAGCGCGACAGGTTCGACGAGGCTTCGGCCGGGGCGATCAGGTAGTACACGGGAATGGCGAGCTCGGTGCGCGGCAGACTCACGTCGACCAGCGTGGCGCCGAGCCGTTCGAGCTCGGCCAGCGCCGCGCGCAGCGCCGTCTCGACGTCGGCGGCGAGCCCGGCGGGGAAGAACTCCTTCGGCAGGCCGATGCGCAGGCCCTGCAGCGGCCGGGCCGCGCTCGCGCCCTGGCGCGCCTTGGCGAGCGCGGCCGGGTAGTCCTGCGGCGGCCGCTCGGCGCTGGTGGCGTCGCGCGCGTCGAAGCCGCTCATCGCCGCCAGCAGCAGGGCGCAGTCTTCGGCGCTGCGCGCCAGCGGCCCGGCCTGATCGAGGCTCGAGGCGAAGGCGATCATGCCGTAGCGCGAGCAGACGCCGTAGGTCGGCTTGATGCCGGTGATGCCGCAAAAGCTCGCCGGCTGGCGGATCGAGCCGCCGGTGTCGGTGCCGGTGGCCGCGGGCAGCAGCCGCGCCGCGACCGCCGCCGCCGATCCGCCCGAGGAGCCGCCGGGCACGCGCGACTCGTCCCAGGGGTTGCGCACGACCTTCCAGGCCGAGTTCTCGTTGCTCGAGCCCATCGCGAACTCGTCGCAGTTGAGCTTGCCGAGGGTCACCGCGCCGGCCTCGCCGAGCCGGGCGACGACCGTGGCGTCGAACGGGCTCCGGTAGCCGGCGAGCATGCGCGAGCCGGCGGTGGTGGCGAGCTCGCGGGTGACGAAGATGTCCTTGTGCGCGATCGGCACGCCGACCAGGGGGCCGGCGGCGCCCGCTGCGAGCCGGGCGTCGGCGGTCCGGGCCTGGGCGAGGGCGCGCTCCGGGTCGACCGCGAGGGCGACCCCCAGCCGGTCCTGGGCGGCCAGGCGGGCGAGCAGGTGGGTCGTCGCCTCGACGCTCGAAACCCGGCGCTCGCGCAGCGCCCGGCCAAGTGCCGCGACGCCGAGCTCGTGCAGGTCGGCGCTCATTCGATGACCCTCGGGACCAGGAACAGCCCCTCGGCGACCGCGGGCGCGCTGCGCTGGTTCGCCTGGCGCTCGTCGCCCTCGGTGACCACGTCGTCGCGCAGCCGAAGGTGGGCGTCGCTCACCGCCGCGAGCGGCGTGTACAGCGGCTCGACGCCGCTCGTATCGACCGCGCTCATCTGCTCGACGATGCGAAAGAAGCTGTTGATCTGCGCGAGCATCAGCGCCTCTTCGGCGGCGCCGAGGTCGAGGCGCGCCAGCTCGGCGATGCGCCGCACGTCGGTGGAAGTCAGGGCCATGGCGCTGGGAGGGTCTGGCGGCGGAGCCGCGCAAGAGTGAAACGAAGCCTTTCCGGCATCGTTTCAGCGGGAGGCATGGGTTATTATCCCCGGTTAATTCACAGCCCTTGTCGCCGCTGCGAAGGGCTCGGCGTCATTCGAATTCCCTTGCGGCCCGCCACCGGCTCCGCCCCTCGCCAGACGCCTTCATTCTCCAGAACATGTTCGGATCCTTTCGTCGCTACTTTTCGACGGACCTCGCCATCGATCTCGGCACCGCGAACACGCTGATCTACGTGCGCGGCAAGGGCATCGTGCTCGACGAGCCGTCCGTCGTCGCCATCCGCCACGAAGGCGGGCCCAACGGCAAGAAGACCATCCAGGCGGTCGGCACCGAAGCCAAGGCGATGCTCGGCAAGGTGCCGGGCAACATCGAGGCCATCCGGCCGATGAAGGACGGCGTGATCGCCGACTTCACCGTCACCGAGCAGATGCTCAAGCAGTTCATCAAGATGGTCCATCCGCGGTCCGTCTTGCGGCCGAGCCCGAGGATCATCATCTGCGTGCCCTGCGGCTCCACCCAGGTCGAGCGGCGCGCGATCCGCGAGTCGGCGCTTGGCGCCGGCGCCTCGCAGGTCTACCTGATCGAAGAGCCCATGGCGGCGGCGATCGGCGCCGGCCTGCCGGTCTCCGAAGCCAGCGGCTCGATGGTGGTCGACATCGGCGGCGGCACCACCGAGGTCGGCGTGATCTCGCTCGGCGGCATGGTCTACAAGGGCTCGGTGCGGGTCGGCGGCGACAAGTTCGACGAAGCGATCATCAACTACATCCGCCGCAACTACGGCATGCTGATCGGCGAGCCGACGGCAGAGTCGATCAAGAAGAACATCGGCTCGGCCTTCCCCGGCTCCGAGGTCAAGGAGATCGAGGTCAAGGGCCGCAACCTCTCCGAAGGGGTGCCGCGCAGCTTCACGATCTCGTCGAACGAGATCCTCGAGGCGCTGACCGACCCGCTCAACCAGATCGTCTCCAGCGTCAAGAACGCGCTCGAGCAGACGCCGCCCGAGCTCGGCGCCGACATCGCCGAGCGCGGCATGATGCTCACCGGCGGCGGCGCGTTGCTGCGCGACCTGGATCGGCTGCTCGCCGAAGAGACCGGCCTGCCGGTGCTGGTGGCCGAAGACCCGCTGACCTGCGTCGTGCGCGGCTGCGGCATGGCGCTCGAGCGCATGGAGCGCCTCGGCTCCATCTTCACCTCGGAGTAGATGGTGCCCCCACGCTCGCTGCGCTCGCTGCCCCCCGGGGGGGCGCGGTCGGGCTTGGGGCGGCCCGGCGCCCGACCGGGGCCACGTCCCCGCTGAGGTCTGCACATGGCGCTCGGCACCCTCGATCGCACGCCGCCGCCGTTCTTTCGCCAGGGCCCCTCGGCGCTGACCAAGCTGTGCTTCTGCTCGGCGCTGGCCCTGTTCCTGATGGCGGCCGACGTGCGCTTTCGCCTGACCCAGCCGATCCGGGCCACCGCCGCGACCATGCTTTACCCGCTGCAGCGCGCGCTGCTCGTGCCGGTGGAAGCGATCGCCGGCGGTCGGGCCTGGTTCGCCGGCCTGGCGAGCGCCACCGCCGGCGAGGAGGCGGCGCGGCGCGAGCTGGCGCGCCAGTCGGAGCGGGCGATGCGGGTCGACCTGCTGCAGCAGGAAAACGCCAAGCTGCGCGGCCTGCTCGAGCTTCGTCCCTCGCTCAGCGTGCGCTCGCAGGCGGCCGAGCTGCTCTACGAGGCGCCCGATCCCTATTCGCGCAAGGTCATCGTCGATCGCGGCGTGACCAACAACGTCGTCCTCGGCTCGCCGGTGATCAACGAGGCCGGCGTGCTCGGCCAGGTGACGCGGGTCTACCTGCAGTCGTCGGAGGTGACCCTGCTGACCGATCGCGACGCCGCCATCCCCGTGCTCAACAAGCGCAGCGGCGCGCGCAGCGCCGCGTTCGGCGGCGCGCTCGCCGCCTCGGGCCAGCTCGAGATGCGCTTCATGGCGGGCAACGCCGACGTGCAGGTGGGCGACGTGCTCACCACTTCGGGCGTCGACGGCGTCTACCCGCCGGGCCTGGCGGTCGCCACCGTGCAGACGGTCGATCGCAAGGTCGACTCGGGCTTCGCCCGCATTGCCCTGAAGCCGGCGGCCTCGCCCGACGGCGTGCGCCACGTGCTGATCCTCGAACCGACGGGCGTGCAGCTTCCGCCGCGGCCCGAGGTGGCCGCGTCCGAGCCGCTGTCGGCCAAACCGGGCAAGAAGGCGCCACGCAAATGATCATGCCCCGCGCCTCCGACCAGCTGCTCATGCCGGTCAACCCGTTGTTCCTCTGGACGACGCTGGTCGGCGCCTTCCTGCTCAACATCGTGCCGCTCGGCCGGGTGCCGGCGATGCCCGACTTCCTCGCCCTGGTGCTGGTGTTCTGGAACGTGCACCAGTCGCGCCGCGTCGGCGTCGGCGTCGCCTTCGCCTTCGGTCTGCTGATGGACGTGCACAGCGGCGCGGTGCTCGGCCAGCACGCGCTCGCCTACACCCTCCTCAGCTTCTTCGCGGTGACGATCCACCGGCGCCTGCTCTGGTTCACCGTGCCGTCGCAGGCGGTGCAGATCCTGCCGCTGTTCGTCGCCGCGCAGGCGGTGTCGCTGGTCGTGCGCATGATCGCCGGCGGCATGTTCCCGGGCTGGGAGATGATCCTGGCGCCCGTGTTCCAGTCGCTGCTCTGGCCGGTGGTGACCTTGCTGTTGCTGGCTCCGCAGCGCCGCGCCCCCGATCGCGACGAGAACCGGCCCCTCTAGCCATGACAGAGCTGCGCAACACCGAACACGAGCTGTCGCGATTTCGCCTCCGCCTGATCGCGGCAGCGCTGTTCGTGCTTTTCGCCTTCGGCCTGCTCGCGGCGCGTCTGGCGTACCTGCAGATCGGCAAGCACGAGGAGCTGTCGACCCAGGCCGATAACAACCGGATCGCGGTCGTGCCGATCACGCCCAACCGCGGCCTGATCCTCGACCGCAACGGCATCGTTCTCGCCAACAACTACTCGGCCTATACGCTGGAGATCGCGCCGGCCAAGGTGCGCGACCTCGACGCGACGATCGACCGCCTCTCGGAGATCGTGAGCATCGAGGCGCGCGACCGGCGCCGCTTCAAGCGCCAGCTCGAGGAGAGCAAGAGCCTCGAGTCGCTGCCGATCCGCACCAAGCTGACCGACGAGGAGGTCGCCCGCTTCACCGCCCAGCGCTTTCGCTTCGAGGGCGTGGAGATCAAGGCGCGCCTGTTCCGCAGCTACCCGCTCGGCGAGGTCGGCAGCCACCTGATCGGCTACATCGGCCGGATCAACCCGACCGAGAAGAAGGCGATGGAGGACGACTGGGCCGACGACCAGCTCGCCAACTACCGCGGCACCGAATACATCGGCAAGCTCGGCGTCGAGCAGAGCTACGAGAGCCAGCTGCACGGCACCACCGGCTTCGAGGAGGTGGAGATGAGCGCCGGCGGCCACGCCGTGCGGCGGCTGCGCTCCAGCCCCTCGACGCCGGGCAACGCGCTCGTGATGTCGATCGACATCCGCCTGCAGGCAATGGTCGAGGAGCTGTTCGGCGACCGGCGCGGCGCCCTGGTCGCGATCGACCCGCGCAACGGCGAGATCCTTGCGTTCGTGAGCAAACCCAACTTCGATCCCAACCTGTTCGTCGACGGCATCGACGCCGAGAACTGGAAGGCGCTGAACGAGTCGCCCGACAAGCCGCTGCTGAACCGGGCGCTGCGCGGCACCTACCCGCCGGGCTCGACCTACAAGCCGTTCATGGCGATGGGCGCGCTGACCCTCGGCAAGCGCACGCCGCAGCAGACGATCTCGGATCCCGGCTACTACAACTTCGGCAACCACCGCTTCCGCGACGACAAGGAAGGCGGCCACGGCACGGTCGACATGTACAAGTCGATCGTGCAGTCGTGCGACACCTACTACTACACGCTCGCCAACGACCTGGGCGTCGATGCGATCCACGACTTCATGGCGCCGCTCGGCTTCGGCCAGCTCACCGGCATCGACCTGCAGGGCGAGCTGCGCGGCACCCTGCCTTCGACCGAGTGGAAGCGCACCGCCTACAGGAAGAAGGAAGCGCAGAAGTGGTACGCCGGCGAGACGATCTCGCTCGGCATCGGCCAGGGCTACAACACCTTCACCATGCTGCAGCTCGCGCAGGCGACGTCGACCATGGCGGCGGGCGGCCAGCGCCACCTGCCGCACCTGGTGCGCGCGATCGAGCACTACGAGAGCCGCGCCCCGGAAGTGCTCGCCTTCAAGGACCCGCCGGCGCTGGGCTGGAAGCCCGAGCACGTCGCCGTGATCCACAACGCGCTCTACGGCGTCACCCAGGAAGGCACCTCGGCCAAGGTGTTCGCCGGCGCGCCGTACAAGTCGGGCGGCAAGACCGGCACGGCGCAGGTGATCGAGATCAAGGCCAACGAGAAGTACAACGCCGCCCGGCTCGACGAGCGGCACCGCGACCACGCGCTCTACACCGCGTTCGCGCCGCTCGAGAACCCGACGATCGCGCTCGCCCTGGTAGTCGAGAACGCCGGCTTCGGCGCCGGCGCGGCGGCGCCGATCGCGCGCCGCGTCTTCGACTACGTGCTGTCCGGCAAGTACCCGAGCGAGGCCGACATCGCCGCCACCCGCCAGGGCCAGTCGGCCACGCCGATCGGCACGCCGCGCGCGATCGACGCGGTGCCGCTGAAGGGCAGCACCGTCGACGGCGTGGCCGGGGCCCGGGTCGCCCTGCGCAACGACGCGCCGGGCCAGCCCAAGCCCTGAGGCCGGCGATGAGCTACGTCTTCGACAAGCCCTCGTTCTGGCAGCGCGCCCGGCCGCTGTGGACCGGCTTCGACGGGCTGCTGGTGCTGGCCGTCGTGCTGCTCGCGACGACCGGGCTGGTGACGATGTACTCGGTCGGCTTCGACCAGGGCACGCGCTTCGTCGACCATGCGAGGAACCTGGTGCTCGCCGCCGGCGTGCTGTTCCTGGTGGCACAGGTGCCGCCGCAGCAGCTGATGCGCTACGCCGTGCCGCTCTACCTGGCCGGCCTGCTGCTGCTGATCGCGACCGCGCTGCCTGGCCTGGGGGTCACGCGCAAGGGCGCGACCCGCTGGCTCAACATCGGCGTGACGATCCAGCCGAGCGAGATCATGAAGATCGCGATGCCGCTGATGCTCGCCTGGTGGTTCCAGCGCCGCGAAGGCCAGCTGCGCGCGCTCGACTTCCTGATCGCCGGGTTGCTGCTGCTGGTGCCGGTGGCCTTCATCGTCAAGCAGCCCGACCTGGGCACCGCGATCCTCGTGCTCTCGGCGGGCCTGTGCGTCATCTTCTTCGCCGGCCTGTCGTGGAAGCTGATCATTCCGGTAGCGATGCTCGGCGCGGTGGCGATCACCGCGGTGGTCGTGTCGGAAGACAGGATCTGCCAGCCCGACGTGAAGTGGCCGATGCTGCGCGACTACCAGAAGAACCGCGTCTGCACCTTGCTCGACCCGACCACCGACCCGCTCGGCAAGGGCTTCCACATCATCCAGGGCGAGATCGCGATCGGCTCCGGCGGCACCACCGGCAAGGGCTTCATGAAGGGCACGCAGACCCACCTCGAGTTCATTCCCGAGCGCACCACCGACTTCATCTTCGCCGCCTTCGCCGAGGAGTTCGGCCTGTTCGGCTGCCTCGGCCTGGTGCTCGGCTTCGTCTTCCTCATCTTCCGCGGCCTGATGATCGCGGCCGAGGCGCCGACCGTGTTCACGCGCCTCCTCGCCGGGGCGATCACGCT
>JANMCC010000011.1:0-10351 GCA_031360885.1 Burkholderiales bacterium
GCGGGGGCGGGCGTCGCCGGGGGAGTGGCCGCCGCGACCATGGTGGCTGCGGGGGGCGCGACTGCGGGGGCCGTCGCAGCGCTGGCCGCTGAGGTGGTGGCGGGCGCCGACGCGCCGGCGGCCGGCGCGGCCGGCTCGGCGAGCTTGCCGCCGCCCTGGTTGGCCATGTAGACGACCGCGCGGCCGATCTCGTAGTCGCTGAAGTCGCCGCCGCCTTGCGGCGGCATCTGGTTCTTGCCGGCGAGCGCCGAATGGAGCAGCGCCTCGTAGCCGGTCTTGATGCGCGGCCCCCAGGCCGCTACGTCGCCGAGCTTGGGCGCATTGAGCGCGCCGGCGGCGTGGCAGGCGGTGCACTGGGCGGCGTAGACCTGCTCGCCGGTCTTCATCGAGGCGACGTCGCTGGCGTCCTTGATTTCCACCGTTCCCACGGGACGAATCCGCTCGGCGATGCTCTTGGCCTTGCGCGCGTCGCTGCCGGCCGCAGGACGATGCTCGGTCGTCACGTACATGACGAGCAGGATGATGCCGAAGATCGGCACCACGAATGCGTACAGAACCGCGAGGATGAGCTGCTTGGGCGTCTTGATGGGGCCTTCGTGCGGGCCGTCGATCTCGTTCGGTTCGTGCGCTGCAGTCATCGAGTCCTCGGGAGCGTGTCGTGCGGCGCGAAGAAGCGGCATGCGCCGCGCAGAAAAGCGATTCGCGCCGAACCCGAAATTATAGGGCCGCGCCTCCGCGCCCCTGCTGCGCGGGCCGGTCCGCACGGGAGGGCGTTGGTAGAATGCATCCCCGCTGCGCCCGTAGCTCAATGGATAGAGTACTGCCCTCCGAAGGCAGGGGTTGCAGGTTCGATACCTGCCGGGCGCACCACCGTATCACCCGAAAAGTCGCCGTCGTGCGTTATCCGCTCCGGCAGGCGGCTGGCGGGCCCGGCGGTTGCTGGCAGTCGGATCCCCTGTGATACATAAGAGCATGACCTCTCCCGTTCTCGTCACCGGCGGCGCCGGCTTCATCGGCTCCAACTTCGTGCTCGACTGGATCGCCGCCACCGGCGAGCCGGTGGTCACGCTCGACGCGCTCACCTACGCCGGCAACCGCGAGAACCTCGCCTCGCTGGAAGGCGACCCGCGGCACGAATTCGTCCAGGGCGACATCCTCGACCGCGCCCTGCTCGACGAGCTGCTCGCCCGGCACCGGCCGCGCGCGGTCGTCCACTTCGCCGCCGAGAGCCATGTCGACCGCAGCATCCACGGCCCGGCGGCATTCGTGAAGACCAACGTCGAAGGCACTTTCACCCTGCTCGAGGCGACGCGCCAGCACTGGGGGGGCCTGGCCGAGGCGGAGCGGAGCGCGTTCCGCTTCCTCCACGTCTCGACCGACGAGGTCTACGGCTCGCTCCTGCCCGACGCGCCCGCCTTCACCGAGACCCATGCGCACGCGCCCAACAGCCCCTACTCGGCGAGCAAGGCGGCGAGCGACCACCTGGTGCGCGCCTGGCACCACACCTACGGCCTGCCGGTGCTCACCACCAACTGCAGCAACAACTACGGCCCGTTCCATTTCCCCGAGAAGCTGATCCCGCTGATGATCGTCAACGCGCTGGCCGGCAAGCCCCTGCCGGTCTACGGCGACGGCATGCAGGTGCGCGACTGGCTCTACGTCAAGGACCATTGCGCGGCGATCCGCGAGGTGCTGGCGCACGGCAGGGTGGGCGAGACCTACAACATCGGCGGCTGGAACGAGAAGCCCAACGTCGAGATCGTCGAGACCGTCTGCGCCCTGCTCGACGAGATGCGGCCCGACCCGGCCGGCCCGTACCTGCGGCTCGTCAAGCACGTGGTCGACCGCCCCGGCCACGACCGGCGCTACGCGATCGACGCGCGCAAGATCGAGCGCGAGCTCGGCTGGCGGCCCGAGGAGACTTTCGAGTCCGGGCTGCGCAAGACCGTGCGCTGGTACCTCGACCACGCCGGCTGGGTGGAGCGGGTGCAGACCGGCGCCTACCGCGACTGGCTGTCCACGAACTACGCCGCCCGCTCCCAGGCCGAGGCGGGCCACGTCGGCGCCGTACCCGGGTGAAGGTCCTGCTGTTCGGCAGCAACGGCCAGGTCGGCTGGGAGCTGCAGCGCGCCCTGGCGCCGCTCGGCGAGCTCACCGCGCTCGACTTCGACAGCGCCGGTCCCTTGCGCGCCGACTTCGCCGATCCCGAATCGCTCGCCGCCACCGTGCGCGCGCTGCGGCCGGACGTGATCGTCAACGCCGCGGCCCACACCGCCGTCGACCGCGCCGAATCCGAGCCGGCCCTGGCGAGGAAGCTCAATGCCGAGGCGCCGGCGGTCCTGGCCCGCGAGGCGGCGGCCAGCGGCGCCTGGCTGGTGCACTACAGCACCGACTACGTCTTCGACGGCAGCGGCGACGCGGCGCGCAAGGAAGACGCGCCGACCGCACCGCTCAACGTCTACGGCACGACCAAGCTCGAAGGCGAGCAGGCGATCCGGTCGAGCGGCGCACGGCACCTCGTGTTCCGCACGAGCTGGGTCTACGGCACGCGCGGCGGCAACTTCGCGCGCACCATGCTGCGGCTGGCGCGCGAGCGCGATCGTCTTTCCGTGATCGACGACCAGATCGGCGCGCCCACCGGCGCCGAGCTGCTCGCCGACGTCACCGCGCACGCGATCCGCGCCGTCGTCCGCGACGCGGCGCCGGGCGGCACCTATCACCTCGTGGCGGCTGGCGAGACCAGCTGGCACGGCTACGCCTGCCGGGTCATCGAGGCCGCCCGCGCCGCGGGCGCCGCGGTCAAGGTCGCGGCCGATGCCATCGTCGCGGTGCCGAGCAGCGAGTTCGCCACCGCCGCGCAGCGGCCGAAGAATTCGCGCCTCGACACGACCCTGCTGCGCCGCACCTTCGCGCTCGACCTGCCGCCGTGGCAGGCCGGCGTCGACCGCATGCTGGCCGAGATATTGACCCCTACGGATCCCCGATGACCGCAACTCCCGCCCGCAAGGGCATCGTTCTCGCGGGCGGCTCCGGCACGCGCCTGCATCCGGCCACGCTGGCGATGAGCAAGCAGCTCCTGCCGGTCTACGACAAGCCGATGGTCTATTACCCGCTCTCGGTGCTGATGCTCGCCGGCATCCGCGAGGTGCTGCTGATCAGCACGCCGCAGGACACGCCACGCTTCCAGGGGCTGCTCGGGGACGGCTCGGCCTGGGGCATGTCGATCTCCTACTGCGTGCAGCCCAGCCCCGACGGCCTGGCGCAGGCCTTCATCCTCGGCCGCGATTTCGTCGGCGCGGGCCCGAGCGCGCTGGTGCTCGGCGACAACATCTTCTACGGCCACGACCTGCAGGGCCTGCTGCACTCGGCTGCGAGCCGGCCGCGCGGCGCCTCGGTGTTCGCGTACCACGTGCACGATCCCGAGCGCTACGGCGTGGTCGAGTTCGACGCCGAGCGGCGCGCCCTCAGCATCGAGGAAAAGCCGAAGGCGCCGCGCAGCAACTACGCGGTCACGGGCCTGTACTTCTACGACGAGCAGGTCTGCGACATCGCCGCCGACATCAAGCCCTCGGCGCGCGGCGAGCTGGAGATCACCGAGGTCAACAGCCGCTACCTGCAACAGGGGGCGCTGTCGGTCGAGATCCTCGGCCGCGGCTACGCCTGGCTAGACACCGGCACCCACGACTCGCTGCTCGAAGCGAGCAGCTTCATCGCCACGCTCGAGAAGCGCCAGGGCCTGAAGGTCGCCTGTCCCGAAGAGATCGCATACCGCTCGGGCTGGATCACCGCCGAGCAGCTCGAGACCCTGGCCGCGCCGATGCTGAAGAACGGCTACGGCCAGTACCTGAAACGGGTTCTCAGCGACCGCGTGTTCTAGCAAGAGTCCGCGCTCAGGCGCCGGCTTCGCGGGCGACCGCCGCCGGCACCTCGATCGGCATCTCGAGCAGCATCTGCGCCATGCCCTTGCCAAGCGGGTCGAGCCGGTGCGAGGCGGGGCCGCCGCCGTCGAGCGCGTCGTGGAGCAGGAAGTTGATCGCGCCGATGCCCGGCAGCCAGAAGCGCTCCACCTCGCCCTGCATCAGGTAGGCGAACCAGGCGCGCACCCGCGCCGGCGTGAGCCGGTCCCAGAGCAGCGGCAGCCACTCGCGGCGGCGGGCGATGACGCCGATGTTCGAGAGGTTGCCCTTGTCGCCGCTGCGCGCCCAGGCGAGGCGGATCAGCGGCAGCGTCGTGCTGCCGGCGGCCTCGTCGTCCGGAGCCAGCAGCGGCAGCACCTGCGCCGTGCTCGGCGGCGGCAAGACACCTCCGTGCAGCTCGATCGTCACCGGATGGCGATGGTCGGCGAGCGTGAAGCTGACTTCGACCGCGCTCTTGTGCAGCAGGAAGGCAAGCGGCCGGATCAGCGGCGCGACGCTCGGCCGGCCGCCGCCCGGGCCGGTGGTTCCCGGCGACCACGAGGTGCCGGCGGGCGCGATCTCGCGCGCGAACAGCTCCAGCGCGCGCTTGTCGGCGTGGTCGGCGACGACCCGCATCATCACTTCGCGCGCGCCGCGGGCGCGCGAGTGCGGCCCGTACGAGGCCTCGGCGCCGAGCACCTCGACGTGGGTCGCGCTGAAGTCGGCCATTTCGGCCTCGGCGAGCAGCGTTCGGCTGCGCTCGAGGATGGCGGCCGCGGTGCGCTCGGCCTTGGCCGCAGCGTCGATGCCGACGATCACCAGCGTGCCCGCGGCGCGAAAGCCCTGCATCGCCGTCGCCGAGACCTTGTAGCCGTCGGTCGGCGCGAGGCCGCGCGCGCCGGCGACGCGCACCCTGTGCTCGCCCTCGGCCTCGATCGTCACCTCGCGAAAGTCGCAGATCACGTCGGGCAAGGCATACGCGCCCGGATCGCCGATCTCGTAGAGCAGCTGTTCGGCCACCGGCGCCGGCGCGACCAGGCCACCGGTGCCTTCCGGCTTGGTCAGGGTGAAGCTGCCGTCGGCCCGGCATTCGACGATCGGGTAGCCCATCGTCGCCCAGCCGGGCACGCTCTGCCAGTCGGTGAACAGGCCGCCGGTCGCCTGGCAGCCGCACTCGATGATGTGGCCGGCGAGGCTGCCGCCGGCGAGGCGGTCGAAGTCGCTGCTCGCCCAGCCGAACTCGTGCATCAGCGGTCCGAGCGTGACCGCGCTGTCGACGCAGCGGCCGGTGATCACGATGTCGGCGCCGGCGGCCAGGGCCTTGGCGATCGGCACCGCACCGAGGTAGGCGTTGGCGCTCAGCACCCGCTCGGGCAGCGGCTCGGCGGTGAACATGTCGAGCTGGCCGGCGGCGATCAGGTTGCGCACCTGCGCGTTGACATCGTCGCCTTCGACCACCGCGATCCTGAGATGCAGGCCGGCGGCCTCGATCAGCTGGGCCAGCGCCTTGGCGCAGCCGTGCGGGTTGATGCCGCCGGCGTTGCTCACGACCTTGATGCCGGCCTCGGCCACCTCCTTCAGCACCGAGCGCATCGCCACCTCGACGAAGTCGGTGGCATAGCCGAGCTCGGGCTTCTTGGCGCGGGCGCCGACCAGGATCGCCATCGTCGTCTCGGCGAGGTAGTCGAACACCAGGTAGTCGATCCGGCCCGAGCGCACGAGCTGCGGCGCGGCGACGCGGCTGTCGCCCCAGAAGCCCGAGGCGCCGCCGATGCGGACGATCTTCTCCGGGACGGCGTCGGTCGGGGTCATGGCGGTATTCTCGGCCGTATGACCGCTGCTTCCGCCGCCCTGCCCGGGCGCTTCGCCTCCGTCGAGGAGCTCGAAGCCTTTCTCGCCACGCCGAGCCCGGCGCTCGTCGCCGACCTGGAAAAGGTCGAAGGTGATTTCCTGATCCTCGGCGTCGCCGGCAAGATGGGGCCGACGCTCGCCCGGCTGGCGAAGAACGCCTCGCCGAAACGCCGCGTCATCGGCGTCGCCCGCTTCAGCGATGCCGCGGTGAAGGAGCGGCTCGAGTCCTGGGGCGTGGAGACGATCGCCTGCGACCTGCTCGACCGGGCGGCGATCGCGGCGCTGCCCGAGGCGCCGAACCTGATCTTCGCCGCCGGCCACAAGTTCGGCGCCAGCGGCAACACGCCGCTCACCTGGGCGATGAACACCTGGGTGCCGAGCGTCGTCGCCGAGCGCTACCGGGCGTCGCGGATCGTCGCCTTCTCCACCGGCAACGTCTATCCGCTCACCCGCATCGGCACGCCGGCGCCGACCGAGGCGAGCCCCCTCGGCCCGATGGGCGACTACGCGCAGTCGTGCCTCGGCCGCGAGCGCATGTTCGAGTACTTCTCGGCACGCTACCGCACGCCGGGCCGGATCTTTCGCCTCAACTACGCGATCGACATGCGCTACGGCGTGCTGTTCGACATCGCCTCCAAGGTGAAGAAGGGCGAGCCGGTCGACGTGACCATGGGCCACGTCAACGTCATCTGGCAGGGCGACGCCAACGAGCAGGTGCTGCGCTGCCTGGCGCACTGCACGACGCCGGCGACGCCGCTCAACAGCACCGGGCTCGAAGCGCTCTCGGTGCGCAGCCTCGCCACCCAGCTCGGCGAGCGCCTCGGCGTCGCGGCGAAGATCGTCGGCCGCGAGGCCGAGACCGCGCTGCTCTCGGATGCGAGCGAGGCGGCGCGCCTGTTCGGCCCGCCATCGGTTCCTTTGCCGACGATGCTCGACTGGGTGGCCGACTGGGTCGCCCACGACGGCGCGAGCCTGGGCAAGCCGACCAAGTTCGAGGTCCGCGATGGCACTTTCTGAAGCGCAGGCGCAGGCGCCCGCGGCGGTCGAGTCGCTGCGGCTGGAGTCGCTGAGCGAGCGCGACGTCGACGCCGGCCTGGCGCTCTCGGACGCGGCCGGCTGGAACCAGACCGGCGACGACTGGGCGCTCTTCATCCGCCACGGCCAGGCGATCGGCCTGCGCGACGAGCAGGGCCGCTGGGTCGCGACCGCGGCGGCGCTGCCGTACGGCGGCGAGCGCGGCTGGATCTCGATGGTTCTGGTGGCCGACGCCTGGCGCCACCGGGGCCTGGCGAGCCGGCTGATGGACGCCTGCGTCGCCCACCTGCGGGCCGGCGGCATCGTGCCGGTGCTCGACGCCACGCCGGCCGGCGCCGAGGTCTATCGGCGGATCGGTTTCGTGCCGGGCTTCGAGATCGACCGCTGGGAACGGCGCGCCTTGCGCCCTGCCACCGAGGCGCGCACCGCCGGCGCCCTTCGCTCTGCCGGCGCTGGCGACCGCGACGCGATCCACGCCCTCGACCGCGCGTCCACCGGCCTGGACCGCGGCTTCCTGCTCGACGACTTCCTCGCGCGGCCCGAGACCCGCGCCTGGCTCGGCAACGACGGTCGCGGCTTCGCCGTCGCTCGCGCCGGGCGGCGCGCGACCCAGATCGGGCCGCTCGCGGCGGGCGACGCCGGGCAGGCGATCGCCCTGCTGGAAGCAGCGATCGACGCGTCCGCCGGATCCGCCGACCTCGCCCGGCCCGGCGAGCGCGCGATCTTTCTCGACCTGCCGCGCGCCCATCGCGAGGTCGCCGCCTGGCTCGAAGGCCGGGGCTTCGTGCGCCAGCGGCCCTTCGTCCGCATGGCGCTCGCCGCGACCGAGCCGCCGCGCCTCGGCGCCGCGATGTTCGTTCTCGCCGGCCCGGAGTTCGGCTGATGGCCGCGATGCCTCCCGCCACCGATCCGGCCGCAGGCCTGGCCGCCTGGCGCGACATCGACGCGCTGCGCCGCCGCCTGCGCGAAGGCCTCGCGATTCCGGCGCATCCGCTCGCGCTCGACGCCGAGCGCCGCTTCGACCCGATCCGCCAGCGTGCCCTGAGCCGCTACTACCTCGACGCCGGCGCCGGCGGCCTGGCGGTCGGCGTGCACACCACCCAGTTCGCGATCCGCGAGGCCGGCCTGTACGAGACCGTGCTGCGCGGCGCGATCGAGGCCGCGCGCGACTGGCCGCGTGCCGCGCCCGCGCCGGTGATGGTCGCCGGCGTCTGCGGCGGCACGATCCAGGCGGTCGCGGAAGCTCGGCTGGCCAAGGGCCTCGGCTACCACGCCGCGCTGCTCAGCCTGGCCGCGCTCAAGGGCGCGAGCGACGACGTGCTCATCGCCCACTGCGAGGCGGTCGCGCGCGAGCTGCCGCTGATCGGCTTCTACCTCCAGCCGGCGGTCGGCGGCCTCGACCTCGGCGCCGAGTTCTGGGCGCGCTTCGCCGCGCTCGAGCGGGTGGTGGCGATCAAGGTCGCGCCGTTCAACCGCTATCGCACGCTCGACGTGGTGCGCGGCGTCGTGGCCGCGCGCGCCGAAGACCGGGTGGTGCTCTACACCGGCAACGACGATCACATCGTGCTCGACCTGGTGACGCCGTTCGTGGCGATGCGCGAGGGCCTTCCCGTCACGGTGCGCTTTCGCGGCGGCCTGCTCGGCCACTGGTCGGTCTGGACGAAGGCCGCGGTCGAGCTGCTCGAGCGCTGCAAACAGGCCGTCGCCGCGGCTGAAGCCCAGCCGGGCGGCGCCGTCGCCGTCGAGCTGCTCGCCCTCGACAGCCGCGTCAGCGACTGCAACAGCGCCTTCTTCGACGTCGCCAACGACTTCGCCGGTTGCATCGCCGGCTGCCACGAGGTGCTGCGCCGGCAGGGCCTGCTCGAAGGCATCTGGTGCCTCGACCCGCACGAGGCCCTGGGTCCCGGCCAGGCCGCGGCCATCGACAGGGTGCTGCGCGAGCATGCCGACCTGGGCGACGACGCCTTCGTCGCCGCCAACCTCGCCCGCTGGCTGGACTGAGCGGAAACTTCGACACACCTGCCAACATTGCCAATCCCGACTGCGCTGGCCTGACCCCAGAATCGGCGTCATGGCAGTAGCGATTCCCGCACCGCGGGTCCGGGTCCTGGGGGTCGAGGCATTCGAGCAGCCGTTTCGCCTGCGCATGCCGTTCCGCTTCGGCGTGATCACGCTGACCGAGGGCATCCAGGCGATCGTGCGGGTGCAGGTCCGCCTGGGTGACGGCCGCGAGGGTTTCGGCTACGCCGCCGAGATGCTCGCCGCCAAGTGGTTCGACAAGAACCCGCTGCTGTCCGACGCGCAGAACCAGCACCAGCTGCGCAAGTCGATCGAGCTCGCGACAACTGCCTACCTGGCGGCGCCGCCGTCGACGCCGTTCGAGCTGTTCGCCAACAACTATCGCTACCAGATCCGCGCCGGCCGCGAGCTCGGCCTGCCGCCGCTCGCGGCAAGCTACGGCAACGCGCTGCTCGACCGCGCGTTGATGGATGCGGTCTGCCGCCTGGTCGGCGCCAGCTTCTGGACGGCGATGCGCAGCAACCTCGCCGGCATGGCGCCGCACCCGCTGATCCCCGACCTCGGCGGCTTCGACTTCACCACCTTCCTCGCCGACCTCGAGCCGGTGCGCAGCATCGCCGCCCGGCATACGGTCGGCCTGGTCGATCCGATCGTCGCCGCCGACCAGGCCGCGGGCAGCCGCGTCGGCGACGGCCTGCCCGAGACGCTCGAGGAAGTGGTCGCCGCCTACGGCCAGCGCTGGTTCAAGCTCAAGGTCGGCGGCGACCGGCAGGCCGACGTCGAGCGCCTGGTCCGGATCGCCGGCGTGCTCGACACGGTCGACGGCGGCCTGCGCGTCACGCTCGACGGCAACGAGCAGTACGAGGACGTCGACGCGGTGGTCGAGCTCTGGGAGGCGATGGAGGCCGAGCCGGCGCTGCACAAGCTGTGCGCGGCAACGCTCTTCATCGAGCAGCCGATCAAGCGCCAGGTCGCGCTCTCGCGCAGCGTCGCGCCGCTCGCCCGCTACCGCCCGGTCATCATCGACGAGTCCGACGGCGAGATCGATTCGTTCGTGCGGGCCCGCGCGCTCGGCTACGGCGGCGTTTCATCCAAGGACTGCAAGGGCTTCTACAAGTCGCTGATCAACCTGGCCCGCTGCCGCCTCTGGAACGCCGAAGGCGAGGGCTCTTTCTTCCTCTCCGGCGAAGACCTGACGACGCAGGCCGGCCTCGCGGTGCAGCAGGACCTGGCGCTAGTCGCCCTGCTCGGCCTCGCCGACGTCGAGCGCAACGGCCACCATTTCATCGACGGCTTCGCCGGCCGCCCCGCCGCCGAGGCCCGCGCCTACCTGGAGGCGCATCCCGACCTGTACCAGGCCTCGGGCGGCAAGCCGCGCCTGCGCATCCGCGACGGCCGGCTGATGCTCGACTCGCTCGACTGCAAGGCCTTCGGCAGCGCCGTCGTGCCCGACCTCTCGACCACCGCGGCCCTGGCCCGGGCCGAGTGGCCGCCGGTCAGTGCGCCGGCCTTCGCTCACTCCATGCCGAGCAGCTTGTAGATGCGCCGGG
>JANMCC010000146.1:0-17454 GCA_031360885.1 Burkholderiales bacterium
CGAGCCGACCACGCCGAGCGTGTTCGTCTTGGTCATGCCGCCGGCGATGACGCCGGCCATGTACGCGCCTTCGTAGGTGCGGCTGTCGTAGGTGCGCATGTTCTCGGCCTGCTTGTAGCCGGTGGCATGCTCGAACTTCACATCCTTCAGGTCGGCCGCGGTCTTGAGCATCGGCTCCATGTAGCCGAAGGTCGTGCCGAAGATCAGCTTGTTGCCCTGACCGGCCATGTCGCGGAACACGCGCTCGGCGTCGGCCGCCTCGGGCACCTTCTCGACGAACGAGGTCTGCACCTTGTCGCCGAACTGCTTCTCGACCGCCTTGCGCGCGTTGTCGTGGGCGAAGGTCCAGCCGCCGTCGCCGACCGGGCCGACGTAGGCGAACGCGACCTTGAGCGGCCCGCTGGCGGCGGACACCGGGCCCGAGGCCGCCGGCTTGGCCGCCGGCGCGGGAGTCGCTGCCGGTTCTTCCTTCTTGCTGCAGCCCGCGACCGCCGCGAGCGCGGCGATGGCCCCCCAGCCGGCGAGGTGGACGAAGGACCGTTTGGAGAGTCGGGTCATGGTGGCTCCGGTAGTTTGAGAAAAGGCTCCGCCCGCGCGGCGAAGCGGAGATTATCTAGCCAGGAAAGAACGGCTTGCCGATCGACGCCGGCATGTTGACGCGGATGAAGGTGGCGTTGCGCGAGATCAGGACCAGGACGAGGATGGTCGCAAGGTAGGGCAGCATGGTGAGGAACTGGCTCGGCACCTGCACGCCCTCGCCTTGCAGATGGAACTGCAGCATCGTCACGCCGCCGAAGAGATAGGCGCCGAGCAGTACCCGCGCCGGCCGCCAGGTGGCGAAGGTGGTGAGCGCGAGTGCGATCCAGCCCTTGCCGGCGATCATTCCTTCGACCCAGAGCGGCGTGTAGACGGTGGAGATGTAGGCGCCGGAGATGCCGCAGAGCGCGCCGCCCACCAGCACCGCGGCGAAGCGGATGCGGCGCACCGGGTAGCCGAGCGCGTGCGCCGACTCGGGCGATTCGCCCACGGCGCGCAGCACCAGCCCGGCGCGCGAGCGGTAGAGGAACCAGGCGATCGCCACGGTGAGCGCGATCGCCACGTAGACCATCGGATGCTGGCGAAAGAGCGCCGGGCCGATGAAGGGCACGTCGGCCAGCCCGGGGATCTGGAAGTTGGGCCGCTCGCCGAGCTTTTCCTGCGTGTAGCGGATGCCGACGAAGGCCGAGAAGCCGACGCCGAACAGGCTCAGCGCGAGCCCGGTCGCGTACTGGTTGGTGTTGAGCCAGATCACGAGCACGCCGAACGCCGCCGCCATCGCCGCGCCGGCGAGCGCGCCGGCGCCGAAGCCGAGCCAGTCGTTGCCGGTGTGCACCACGGTCGCGAAGCCGGCCACCGCGGCGACCAGCATCATGCCCTCGGCGCCGAGGTTGACGATGCCGGCACGCTCGTTGATCAGCAGGCCGAGCGCGGCGAACGCCAGCACCGTGCCCGAATTGAGCGTCGCGGCGACGAGCAGCGGCCAGGACTCCATCATGCGGCAGCTCCCTTCTTCACCGCCGGCTTCCAGTGCACGCGGTAGGCGATCAGCGTGTCGCAGGCGAGCAGCGTGAACAGCAGCAGGCCCTGGAACACGCCGGTCAGCGACTTCGGCAGGCCGAGGCGCGACTGCGCCAGCTCGCCGCCGATGTAGAACATGCTCATCAGGATCGCCGAGAAGACGATGCCGACCGGATGCAGCCGGCCGACGAAGGCGACGATGATCGCGGCGAAGCCGTAGCCCGCGGGCACGTGCGGCGTGAGCTGGCCGAGGGGACCCGCGACCTCGAGGCCGCCGGCCAGGCCCGCCATGCCGCCGGACAGGAGCAGCGCGGTCCACAAGGCCCGCCGCGAGGAGAAGCCGGCGTAGCGCGCCGCCGCCGGCGCCAGGCCGCCGACCTGGAGCTGGAAGCCGGCATAGGTGCGAAACAGCAGGATCCAGAACGCGCCGACCGCGAGCAGCGCGCCGATCGCGCCGAGGTTGACGCGATAGGTGCCGAACAGGCGCGGTACCTGGGTCGCCTTGTAGAACGTGATGGTCTGCGGGAAGTTGTAGCCGTGCGGGTCTTTCCACGGGCCGTACACGAGGTAGTTGAGAAGCTGCTCGGCGACGTAGACGAGCATCAGGCTCACCAGGATCTCGTTGGCGTTGAAGCGGTCGCGCAGCACCGCGACGATCGCCGCCCAGGCCATGCCGCCGACGATGCCGCCGACCAGCACCGGCAACCAGAACCAGCCGCCGGTGTCCTTGGTCGCGAGCATGGCGACGCCGCTGGCGACGATCGCGCCGACGACGAACTGCCCCTCGGCGCCGATGTTCCAGACGTTCGAGCGAAAGCAGACCGCCAGGCCGAGGGCGATCAGCAGCAGCGGCGTCGCCTTCATCGCCAGCTCGGTCAGCGCGTAGACGCTCCTCACCGGCTCGACGAAGAAGACCGCCAGGCCGCGCAGCGGGTCCTTGCCGAGCAGCACGAACAGGATCGTGCCGATCACGACCGTGATCGCCAGCGCGATCACCGGCGAGGCGATCGACATCGCCTTCGAGGGCTCGGGGCGCGGCTCAAGCCGGAGCATCGCTCTTGCCTTTCTCCCACAGGCCGCTCATCCACTCGCCGATCTTCTCGACCGAGACGTCGGCGGTGCGCACGCCCGGCGAGACCCTGCCCTGGGCGATGACGACCAGCCGGTCGCAGATCTCGAACAGCTCCTCGAGCTCCTCGCTCACCACCAGCACCGCGCAGCCGTTGTCGCGCAGTGCGAGCAATTCGCCGCGGATCTGCGCCGCGGCGCCGACGTCGACGCCCCAGGTCGGGTGCGAGACGATCAGGCGCTTCGGATCGGCGTCGATCTCGCGGCCGACGATGAACTTCTGCAGGTTGCCGCCCGAGAGGCTCTTCGCCGCCGAGCCGGGGCCGCCGGCACGAACGAAGAAGCGCCGGATCAGCGCCTCGGCGAGGGCGTTGACGTCGCCGATGCGCAGCCACCCGCCGCGCCCGACCGCACGGGTGCGGGTGAGCAACGTGTTCTGCGCCAGCGAGAGCGTCGGCACCGCGCCGCGGCCGAGCCGCTCCTCGGGCACGAAGTGCAGTCCTTCCCTGCGCCGGCGGCGCGGCGTGTCGCCGGCGATGTCGTGGTCGAAGAGGCGGATCGAGCCTCTGGGCGCGCGCACGTCCTCGCCCGAGAGCGCACGCATCAGCTCCTGCTGGCCGTTGCCCGAGACGCCGGCGATGCCCAGCACCTCGCCGGCGCGAACCTCGAACGAGATCGCCTCCAGGCTCGTGCCGAACGGGTCTTCCTTGGCGAGCGAGAGCGCCTTCACCTCGAGCACCACCGCGCCGGCGCGCGCCTCGCGGTGCTGCAGTTGCGGCGGCTCGGCGCCGATCATCAGGCGCGACAGGCTGGCGTTCGTCTCCTTGGTGGGATCGACCTCGCCCGTGACCTTGCCGCCGCGCAGCACGGTGCAGTGGTGGCAGAGGGCGCGGATCTCGTCGAGCTTGTGCGAGATGTAGAGGATGGAGCAGCCTTCGGCGGCGAGCTTTCGCAGGGTGACGAACAGGGTCTGCACCGCCTGCGGGGTGAGCACCGAGGTCGGCTCGTCGAGGATCAGCAGCTTCGGGTTCGTCATCAGTGCGCGCACGATCTCGACCCGCTGCCGCTCGCCGACCGAAAGCGTGTGCACCGGCCGCAGCGGATCGACCTCGAGGCCGTAGACCGCCGCGACTTCCGTGATCCGCTTCGAGACCTCCGCCAGCGACAGCGACTTGTCGAGTCCGAGCCAGACGTTCTCGGCGGCGGTGAGCGTGTCGAACAGGCTGAAGTGCTGGTAGACCATGCTGATGCCGAGCGCCCGCGCCGCCGCGGGCGAGGCGATCTGCACCCGCACGCCGTTCCAGCGGAACTCGCCTTCGTCGGGCCGGACGGCGCCGTAGATGATCTTCATCAGCGTCGACTTGCCGGCCCCGTTCTCGCCGAGCACCGCGTGGATCTGGCCGGGCGCGACGCGCAGGCTGACCCGGTCGTTCGCCTTCACGGCCGGGTACTGCTTGCTGATGTCGACGAGCTCGAGGCGCATGGTGATCCGGGGAGGAGATCCTTCGCTGCGCTCAGGATGACAGTGCGGTCGTTGTCATTCTGAGCGGAGCGAAGAGTCTCGAACGTACATGGAAACTCCAGCAACGAAGGCTTCGACCAGATTGCGCTCGTCGCCGAGGGTCATCCAGGCAAAGACACGCTCATGCAATGTGCGGGCCACCTCGGCCCGGCGAGCCGCGACCGCGCCCGCCGCGGGTTCCCAGACGCAGACGTCGGCGAGCGATCCGCGCTCGAGCGAGCCGATCTCGCCTTCGAGGCCGAGCGCCAGCGCCGCGCCGCGCGTTGCCGCGTGCAGCGCCTTCCAGGCGGTGAGGCGCTGGCCGGCAAGGGCCTGCACCTTGTAGGCGTCGGCCATGATGCGCAGCATCGAGAGGCTGGTGCCGCCGCCGACGTCGCTCGCCAGGCTGACGTGGACGCCCGCGTCTTCCGCGGCGCGCCAGCCGAACAGGCCGCTGCCGAGGAACAGGTTCGACGCCGGCGAGTGCGCGATCTGCGCGCCGGCGGCGGCAAGCATGGCGCGGTCGGCGTCTTCCAGCCAGATGCCGTGCGCGAACACGCTCTTCGCATGCAGCAGCCCGGCCCGGGCGTAGACGTCGAGGTAGCTGCGCGCCTCGGGAAAGAGCTCGCGCACCCAGGCGACTTCGGCCCGGTTCTCGGCCAGGTGGGTCTGCATGTAGAGGCTGGGATCGGCCGCGCAGAGCCGCCCGGCGAGCGCGAGCTGCGCCGGCGAGCTGGTCGGCGCGAAGCGCACCGTCACCGCGTAGGCGAGGCGCGCCTTGCCGTGCCAGCGGGCGATCAGCGCCTCCATCTCGCGCTCGGCCGTGACGACATCGTCGCGCAGGTCGTCGGGGGCGTTGCGGTCCATCAGCACCTTGCCGGCGACGACGCGCATGCCGCGCGACTCGGCGGCGGCGAAGAGGGCATCGACCGACTGCCGGTGCACGGTGGGAAAGACCACCGCCGCGGTCGTGCCGTGGGCGAGCAGCGCGTCGAGGAACAGCGCCGCCGTCGCCTCGGTGTGCTCGAGGTCGGCGTGCCGCGCCTCGGCGGGGAAGGTGTGCGTCGTCAGCCAGTCGAGCAGCTCGGTGCCGTAGCTCGCGATCACGTCGAGCTGCGGGCTGTGCACGTGGGTGTCGATGAAGCCGGGCAGGATCATCCTGCCTGCATGGTCGTGGCGGACCCAGCCCTCGCCCGGCGCCTCGGCCTGTGCGCCGGCGATCCGGCCGCCTTCGATCAGCAGCCAGTGGTCGGGGCGAAAGCGCACCGCCGCGGAGTCGACCTCGCCCCAGGCGGGCGTGGCGGTGAAGTCGAGCAAATCGCCGCGCAAGGCAAGGCGGGAACCGCCCGCAGCGGCGGCCGTCGGGCCGTTCATGCGCCCGGACGCTTGAGCATGCCGTGGCCGGCGAGGTTGCGTGCCACCTCCCGCACCTGCTCGCGCAGCCACTTCGCCGGCGCCGACGCGTGCGTCACGTCGTGCCAGAGCTGGTAGTAGCTGAGGGGAGGAAACGGGATCGGGCAGCGCAGGATCTTCACCGGCAGCGCGTCGACGTAGCGCGAGCAGAACAGGCGCCCGGTCGTCAGCACCAGCATGGTCTGCGCGACCATGGTCGGGATCAGGCCGAAGTGGGCGCTGCGGACGACGACGTTCCTCGCCAGGCCGAGCGATGCCAGGTGGTCGTCGACCACCCCGGGCGACTGGGCGTGGAAGGGCATGGGCGCGACGTGCTCGGCGGCGAGGTAGCGCTCGGTGGTCCAGCGGCCGCGGCTCGGGTAGTCGTCGCCGACCAGGCAGACGACCTCGTCGCTCATCAGCCGGCCGAGGTGCAGCTCGCCGGGCGGCCGCAGCCAGTTGCCGACGACCAGGTCGACCTCGCCGGCGGCGAGGCGCTTCGGGTAGTCGTAGTCGCCGGTGAGCGGCAGCAGCTCGAGCCGGACCTGCGGCGCCAGCCGCTTGACGTGCGCCACCAGCTCGGGGAGGAACAGCGGATCGAGGTAGTCGCTGGCGGCGATGCGGAAGGTCGCCTCGGTGGCGGCGGCGTCGAAGCTGCGCTGCCTGGCGTGGGCGCCGAACAGCCGGTCGGCCTCGCGCAGCAGCGTCGTCGCCGGGCCCAGCAATTGCATCGCCGTCTCGGTGGGCGTCATCGCGTTGCCGGCGCGCACCAGCAGCGCGTCGCCTGTCAGGGCGCGCAGGCGCCGCAGCTGGGCGCTCACCTGGGGCTGGTTGCTGCCCAGGCGCATGGCGGCACGCGAGACGCTCCGTTCGCTGATCAATGTCTGCAACACCCGGATGAGATGAAGCTCGATCTTCCCGAATGCAGCGTCCGGCGTCATACTGCCGAAATCATAGGCGGCATGCGCTGGCCTGTATATCGTTTTGCGCCCGAGGGTTTACCTTCGGCGCCTGCATCCCGCATCCGACGCCCATGACGAGCCGCCCGATCCGCTTCTTCCACCGTGGCGCCGTCGTCGAGGTCGATGGCGCGGCGACCACCCGCACCGTGCTCGACTGGCTGCGCGAGGACGCGCGCTGCACCGGCACCAAGGAAGGCTGCAACGAAGGCGACTGCGGCGCCTGCACCGTCGTCATCGGCGAGCTGCCGGGGGCGGCGCACGCGGGCTCGCCGGAGATCGTCGGCGGCCTGCGGCTGACGACGGCCAATGCCTGCATCCAGTTCCTGCCGACGCTCGACGGCAAGGCGCTGTTCACGGTCGAGGACCTGAAGGCCGACTCGCTGCATCCGGTGAACGGCGACGAGCTGCACCCCGTGCAGCGGGCGATGGTCGAGTGCGACGGCTCGCAGTGCGGCTTCTGCACGCCTGGCTTCGTGATGTCGCTCTGGGCCACCTACCAGCACCACGGCGCGCGCGGCACGCGACCGACGCGGCAGCAGCTCGCCGACGAGCTCTCCGGCAACCTCTGCCGCTGCACCGGCTACCGGCCGATCCTCGACGCCGGCGAGCGGATGTTCGACCTGCCGGCCGCGCCGCTGGACACCGCGCCCGCGCGGGCGGCGCTCGAATCGCTGCGCTCGGACGAAACCTTCCGCTACGCCGCGGCCGACACCGAACTGGTGGCGCCGAAGACGCTCGAGGCCTTCGCCGCCGAACGGCTGGCCCGGCCCGAGGCGCGCATCCTCGCCGGCTCGACCGACATCGGCCTTTGGGTCAACAAGATGTTCCGCGAGCTGCCCGCCCTGCTCTACATCGGCAACGTCGATGCGTTGAAGCGGGTCGAGACCCGCGACGGCGTGCTCTCGATCGGCGCCGCCGCGTCGCTCGAGGACGGCTGGCGCGCGCTGGTGGCGCGCTGGCCGACGCTCGCCGACGTCTGGCTGCGCTTTGCCGGCGTGCCGCTGCGCCACGCCGGCACGATGGGCGGCAACGTCGCCAACGGCTCGCCGATCGGCGACAGCGCACCGGTGCTGATGGCGCTGGCCGCGACCCTGGTGCTGCGCCGCGGCGAGCGCGTGCGGCGGCTGCCGCTCGCCGACTACTACACCGGCTACATGCAGAGCCGCCTCGAGCCCGGCGAGTTCGTGCAGGCGATCGAAGTGCCGCTCGCCGACCCGGCCGAAGTGCGCGCGTACAAGATCTCGAAGCGCTTCGACTGCGACATCTCCGCGCTCTGCGCCGGCCTCGCGATCGCCCTCGACGGCGGCGGGGTCGCCACGGCCCGGTTCGCCTTCGGCGGCATGGCGGCCACGGTGAAGCGCGCCGCCCAGGCCGAAGCCGCGGTCCTCGGCCAGCCCTGGACCGAGACCACGCTCCTCGCCGCGCAGCAGGCCCTGGCCAGCGACTTCGCGCCGCTGAGCGACATGCGCGCAAGCGCCGCCTACCGCCTGCAGGTCGCGCAGAACCTGCTGCGCCGGCTCTGGCTGGAAACCCGGGCCGAGGCGCCGCTCGCTCCCGCGGCGACCAGCGTCTGGGCGCGTGGCTCGGCGGCGCTGTCATGACGGCGCGGGACACCTTCACCGCCCCGCAAGTCGGCATCTCCCGACCGCACGAATCGGCGCACCTCCACGTCGCCGGCGCCGCGCCCTACATCGACGACCTGCCCGAGCTCGCCGGCACGCTGCACGCCGCGCTCGGACTCTCGCCGGTGGCACACGGCAGGCTGCTGGCGATCGACCTCGGCCGGATCGCCGCCGAGCCCGGCGTCGTCGCCGTCCTCACCGCCGCCGACATTCCCGGACCGAACGACTGCGGCCCGGTGATCGACGACGACCCGATCCTCGCCGAGGGCGAGGTCCACTACCTCGGCCAGCCGGTGTTCGCGGTGATCGCGAGCACGCGCGACGCGGCGCGGCGGGCGGCGGCGAAGGCGAAGGCGGCGCTGCGCATCGAGCCGCTGCCGGCGCTCATCACCCCGGTCGAGGCACACGCCGCGAAGAGCTACGTGCTGCCGCCGATGCACCTGGCGCGCGGCGACGCCCGCGCCGCCATCGCCGCGGCGCCGCACCGGCTCGCCGACACGCTCGAGGTCGGCGGCCAGGAGCAGTTCTATCTCGAAGGCCAGATCTCCTACGCGATCCCGCGCGAGGACGACGGCATGCTCGTGCACTGCTCGACCCAGCACCCGAGCGAGATGCAGCACCTGGTCGCCCACTGCCTGGGCCTGCGCTCGCACCAGGTGCAGGTCGAATGCCGGCGCATGGGCGGAGGATTCGGCGGCAAGGAGTCGCAGTCGGCACTGTTCGCCTGCGTCGCCGCGGTCGCGGCGAGAAAGCTCGGCCGGCCGGTCAAGCTGCGCCTCGACCGCGATGACGACTTCATGGTCACCGGCCGGCGCCACTGCTTCCACTACGAGTACGAGGTCGGCTACGACGACGCCGGCCGCGTTCTCGGCGCCGAGCTGACGATGGTCTCGCGCGCCGGCTTCTCCGCCGACCTGTCGGGCCCGGTGATGACGCGCGCCATCTGCCACTTCGACAACGCCTACTGGCTGCCCGACGTCGCCATCCACGGCTACTCGGGCCGCACCAACACGCAGAGCAACACGGCTTTTCGCGGCTTCGGCGGGCCGCAGGGGGCGATCGCGGTCGAGAACATCCTCGACTCGATCGCGCGCAGGCTCGGCCAGGATCCGCTCGACGTGCGGCGGATCAACTTCTACGGCCCGAGCCCCACGGCGTCGAATGCCGGCGAACGCAACGTCACTCCCTACAACCAGAGAGTCGAGGACAACGTCATCCACGAGCTCGTCGCCGAGCTCGAGGCCACCAGCGACTACCGCGCGCGGCGCCAGGCGATCGCTGATTTCAACGCGAACAGCCCGGTGTTGAAGCGCGGCCTCGCGCTCACGCCCGTGAAGTTCGGCATCTCCTTCAACCTGGTCCATCTCAACCAGGCGGGCGCGCTGGTCCACGTCTACGGCGACGGCTCGGTGCTGGTGAACCACGGCGGCACCGAGATGGGCCAGGGGCTCAACACCAAGGTCGCGCAGGTCGTCGCCCACGAGCTCGGCATCGACTTCGCCGCCGTGCGCTCGACCGCGACCGACACGCACAAGGTCGCCAACACCTCGGCGACCGCCGCCTCGACCGGCAGCGACCTCAACGGCAAGGCGGCGCAGGACGCGGCGCGGCAGATCCGCGAGCGTCTCGTCACGTTCGCGAGCGGGCGCTACGCGGTCGCGGCGGCCGACGTGCGCTTCGCCAATGGCTCGGTGACCGTCGGCGCCGCGAAGACGATGAGCTTTCGCGAGCTCGTCGCCGAGGCCTACATGGCGCGGGTGCAGCTCTGGTCCGACGGCTTCTACGCCACCCCCGGCCTCTCGTGGAACAAGGACACGATGCAGGGCAAGCCGTTCTTCTACTTCGCCTACGGCGCGGCGGCGAGCGAAGTCGTCGTCGACACCCTCACCGGCGAATGGAAGCTGCTCGCCGCGCACGTGCTGCACGACGCCGGCACGTCGCTCAATCCGTCGATCGACCTCGGCCAGGTCGAGGGCGGCTTCATCCAGGGCATGGGCTGGCTGACGATGGAAGAGCTGGTCTGGCATCCGAACGACGGCTCGGCGCGCGCCGGCCTGCTGCTGACGCATGCGCCCAGCACCTACAAGATCCCGACCGCGAACGATTGCCCACCCGTGTTCGACGTCCGCCTCTGGCAGGCCGGCAACGTGGCCGACACGATCCACCGCAGCAAGGCGACCGGCGAGCCGCCGCTGCTGCTGCCGTTCTCGGTGTTCTTCGCGATCCGCGACGCGGTCTCGGCGGTCGGCGGGCACCGCGTCGATCCGCCGCTCACGGCGCCGGCGACGAGCGAGGCGATCCTGCGCGCGGTGACGGCGGTGCAGTCCCAGGTCGCCCCCTGTCATCCCGAGCACAGCGAAGGATCCCAGGGGCTCGCATGACGAGGTCCTTCGCTTCGCCGAGGACGACAGCCGCGCAATGGCTGGCGACCGGTCGCGCCGGGGTCGTCGTCGAGGTCGTCGCCACCCGCGGCTCGGCGCCGCGCGACAGCGGCACGCGCATGCTGGTCGCGGCCGACGCAACGACCGGCACCATCGGCGGCGGCCATCTCGAGCTGAAGGCGATCGCCGCCGCCCGCGGTCGGCTGGAGCGCGGCGAGGGCATGCCGCACGAGCGGCACTTCGCGCTCGGCCCTTCCCTCGGCCAGTGCTGCGGCGGCGCCGTCACCCTGCGCTTCGCGCCGCTCGACGCCGCGGCGCTCGCGCGCTGGCCGGCGGCGGCGCCGCTGTTCCACCTGCAGCTGCACGGCGCCGGCCACGTCGGCCGGGCGATCGCCACCGCGCTCGCCGCGCTCGAGGCCGAGGTCGACTGGTTCGACGAGCGCGACGAGGAATTCCCGGCGACGACGAACCTCGGCTCTGCCTGGCCGGCGCGGATCCGCCGCGTCTCGGCCGACACCATCGAGGCCGAGGTGCGGCACGCGCCGCCCGGCGCGTTCTTTCTCGTCCTCACCCACGAGCACGCGCTCGACCTGCGCATCGTCGAGGCGATCCTGCGCCGCGGCGACTTCGCCTTCTGCGGCCTGATCGGCTCGAAAACGAAGCGCGCGAGCTTCTCGCGCCGCCTGGCGGAACGGGGCATCGCGGCCGCGACGATCGCCCGACTGACCTGCCCGATCGGCCTCGAAGGCATCGCCGGCAAGGAGCCCGAGGTCATCGCCGCCGGCGTGGTGGCGCAGCTTCTGCTGGAGCACAGCCGCGCGCTGACAATCGGCAGTGATGAGACGACCCCTTCTCCTGGCGAACGCCCTGCTGCTGTTCGCGACCGCGGCGAGCGCGCACGAGTACTGGCTGCTGCCCGACCGCTTCAGCGCCGCCCCCGGTGAGCCGGTCGCGATAGCGCACCGCGTCGGCACCGGCTGGCCGGGCGAGTCGCTGGCGCGCGATCCGGCGCGCATCGTCCGCTTCGGCCTGGTCGACGCAGCGGGCGAGCGGGCGATCGAGGGCGACGCCGGTGCCAACCCGGCCGGAAGCGTCGCCTTGCGCCGACCCGGCGCCGCGCTCGCGGTCTATCGCTCGCGGCCCTCGTCGGTGCGCCTCGAGCCTGCCCTGTTCGAAAGCTACCTGCGCGACGAAGGCCTCGACCGCATCCTCGCCTGGCGCGCCGCGCACGACGAGACGCAGCAGCCCGGCCTCGAGATCTTCTCGCGCAATGCCAAGGCGCTGATCACCGGCAGGGGGTCGACGCCGGCAGGCGACGCGCAGGTCTGGCGGCGTCCGGTGGGCCTCGCGCTCGAGCTCGTGCCCGAGAGCGACCCTCGCCGCCCGGCGAGCGAAGGACCGTTCACGGTGCGGCTGCTGTTTCGCGGCAAGCCCCTGGCGGGCGCGCTGGTCAAGGCCTTCCCGAAAGACGGCAACGAGCGGCGCCTGTCGGCGCGCACCGATGCGCAGGGCCGCGCCCGCTTCGCCCTCGCCGAGCCCGGCGTCTGGCTGATCAACGCGGTGCACATGATCGACGCGCTGGCCGCGAGCGGGGCGCGCTGGGAGAGCCTCTGGTCGTCGCTGACGTTCGAGCGGCCCTGACCCTGGACGGACTTCCCGTAGCCCGGCGGCTCAGAAGCTGCCGCGCCCGCCGTCGACCAGCAGGTCGACGCCGGTGATGTAAGAGGCCGCGTCGGAGGCGAGGAAGAGCACCGTCGCCGCGATCTCCTCGGGCGTGCCGAAGCGCTTCATCGGGTTGCGCTCCGACCAGGCGACCTTGAGGTCGGCGACCTGCTGCTCGTTCATGCCGGCCTTGGCGAAGATCGGCGTCTCCACCGGCCCGGGGCTGACGACGTTGACGCGAATGCCCGCCGGCACCAGCTCGGCGCCGAGGCTGCGGCCGAGCGAGCGCACCGCCGCCTTGCTGGCGGCGTAGATCGACCCGCCCGGGTCGCCCTTGCCGGCGGCGACCGAGGCATTGAGGACGATCGTGCCGCCCTTGGCCATCAGCGGCAGGGCCTTCTGCACCGTGAAGAAGACGCCCTTCAGGTTGACGGCCATCAGCTCGTCCCATTTCTGCTCGCTGATCGTCGCGATCGGCCCGAACGCGCCGATGCCGGCGTTGCAGAAGAGGACGTCGAGCCTGCCGCCGCCGAACTCGCGGGTCGCGGCAACGACGCGCTCGATGCCGTCGATGCGGCCGGTGTCGGCGACGACGCCCTTGGCCGATGACCCCAGCGCCTTCGCCGCAGCGGCCACGGTCGCTTCGTTGCGTCCGCAGAGCACGACCCTCGCGCCTTCCCTCACCAGCGCCGTCGCGACCGCGAGGCCGATGCCGCTGTTGCCGCCGGTGACGAGCGCCACCTTGCCTTCGAAACGTCGGTCCGACATGTCCGTCCTCGGGAGGTTCACAACATTGTGCGCGGCCCGCTGGCGAAGCAGCCCGACGAGGCGGAAAATGCCGCATCTCCTCGCCGGACACGCCGATGCCGCTGCCTCCGCACACCGCCTGCGAGCTCGATCGCATCCGCGCCCAGACGCTCGCCGGCCGCCTCGAATGGCAGGACTCGACCGTGCCGGCAACGCACATCCCGGTCGAGAACTACCTCAGCGATTCGATCCGCGACGCCGAGGTCGAGCGCCTGTTCCGGCCGCTGCCGCTGATCGCCGGCCACGCCAGCGAGCTCGCCGCCGGCCAGGTGCTCGCGCACGACGACTACGGCGTGCCGCTGCTCCTGACGCGCGACGCCGACGGGCGCTTCCGCGCCTTCCTCAACGTCTGCCGGCATCGCGGGATGCGGCTCGTCGCCGCCACCGGGAAGGCCGAGCCGCGTGCCAGCGTCGTCTGCCCGTACCACGGCTGGGCCTACAAGCTCGACGGCGCGCTGCGCCATCGCCTGCACGCCGAGGCCTTCGACGACTGCAGCGCGGCCGACACGAGCCTCGTCGCCCTGCCTGCGGAAGAACGGCACGGCCTGCTCTGGGTCGTGCCGACGCCGGGCGCGGCGATCGACATCGCCGCCTGGCTGGCGGGGCTCGATGCGGAGATGCCGTTCTACGGCGTCGACAAGCTGATCCACTTCCGCACCGTGCGCGCCGAGTACCCGGCGAACTGGAAGCTGATCGTCGACGCCTTCCTCGAGGCGTATCACATCCGCGTGCTGCACAAGGAGACGATCTATCCGTTCTTCGCCGACGGCCTGACCGCGGGCGATCGCTTTGGCCCGCACATCCAGTCGCTGGTGGCGCGTCGTGCCGGCCAGGAGTGGGCCAAGGACGAAGAGGCCGCGCCGCCGGCAGACATGGCGGGCCTGTGCGAGCTGGTCACGCCGAGCCAGGTGATCTTCCCGAACACGATCACGATCTTCCATCCCGACTACCTGAGCCTGATCACGCTCTATCCGGTGGCCGCGGGGCGCCTCGGCTGGACGCACCGGATGCTGATCCCGGCCGACCGCGCCACGCCCGACTGGGCGCCGCACTGGGAGAAGACCTTCCGCCTGATCGAGGAAGGCGTGTTCCAGAAGGAAGACATCGCCTGCGCCATCGGCATCCAGCGGGGCTTCGCGAGCGGCGCCAACAGCCACCTCACCGCCGGCCGCGCCGAGCAGGGACTGGGCTGGTTCCATGCCGACGTGGCGGCGGCGCTCGCGCCCGCCCCGGCCGCGGAGACTGGCAGGCTCAGTCGGGCTTGACCTTCGCCCGCGCGATCACCGGCTTCCAGCGCTCGCGCTCCTGGGCGATGAAGGCGGCGAACTCGGCCGGCGTGCCGCCGACCGCGATCGCCGCGTCGCTGTTCAGCCGCTCGACTGCCGCCGGCTCGCGCATCGCCTTCGCCGCCGCCGCGGCGAGCTTGTCGAGCGCCGGCTGGGCGAGGTTGGCCGGCGCCAGCAGGCCGTACCACTGCGTCATCTCGAAGCCCGGCCAGCCTTGCTCGGCCACCGTCGGCACGTCGGGAAGCTGGGCGATGCGCTGGCTCGTGCCGGTGGCGATGCAGCGGAGCTTGCCGGTCTTGATGAACTGCAGGATCGCCGGCGCGCCGACCGAAGCCGCCTGCAGCCTGCCCGCGAGCAGGTCGGTGAGCTGCGGCCCGGTGCCGCGGTAGGGCACGTGCAGGACGAAGACGTTGGTCGCCATCTTCAGGTACTCGAACGCCAGGTGACCGGCGCTGCCGTTGCCGGCCGAGCCGTAGTTGAGCTGCCCCGGCCTGGCCTTGGCAAGCGCGACGAACTCCTTCAGGTTCTTCGCCGGCACGTCCGGATGGACGACGTAGAGGCTCGGCACCTTGGCAAGCAGCGAGACCGGCTTGAAGTCCCTGATCGGGTCGTAGGGCAGCTTGTCGAAGATGAACGGGTTGACCGCGAGCGTGCCGATGTGGCCGAGCACCAGCGTGTGCTGGTCGGTCGCCGCGGCGACCTCGGCCATCGCCACGTTGCCGGCGCCGCCGGGCTTGGTCTCGACGTAGACGCTCTGGCCGAGCAGCTTCGTCAGCTCGACCGCGGTCGAGCGGGCGACGATCTCCGAGCTGCCGCCGGGGGCGAAAGGCACGACGAAGCGGATCGGCCGGCTCGGCCACGCGGCCTGGGCCCGCGCCAGCGACGGCAGCGCCAGGGCGACGCCGGCGGCGACGGCGGCCCTCAGGGCGGCGCGCCTTGCGGCGCTCGTGTCTCGTTCATTCATCGCGCTTCCCGCAAGCCTGGCATCGACCCATCTTAGCCAGCGGCGAGCGCACGTTATTCTTCGCCCCCATGTACATGCGGTTCTTCGGCCTGAAGCAGGAGCCGTTCTCCCTCGCGCCCGACCCGCGCTACCTCTACATGAGCAAGCGCCACCGGGAGGCGCTCGCCCATCTGCTCTACGGCGTGGGCGGCGGCGGCGGCTTCGTCCTGCTCTCGGGCGAGATCGGGGCCGGCAAGACCACCGTCTGCCGCTGCTTTCTCGAGCAGATCCCCAAGCGCTGCAACGTCGCCTACATCTTCAACCCCAAGCTCACCGTGCTCGAGCTGGTGAAGTCGGTGTGCGACGAGTTCCGGATTCCGTTCACCGGCGATCGCCGCCAGCCGCCGACGGTGAAGACCTACGTCGACCAGCTCAACGACTTCCTGCTCAGGACGCACGCCGTCGGCCAGAACAACGTGCTCATCATCGACGAGGCGCAGATGCTCTCGGTCGACGTGCTCGAGCAGCTGCGCCTGCTCACCAACCTCGAGACCAACGAGAGAAAGTTGCTGCAGATCGTCCTCATCGGCCAGCCCGAGCTGCGCACCATGCTCGAGCGGCCCGATCTCGAGCAGCTCGCGCAGCGCGTCATCGCGCGCTTCCACCTGAAGGCGCTGTCGTCGAAGGAGACCGAGCACTACATCCGCCACCGCCTCTCGGTCGCCGGCATGACGCGCTCGATCCCGTTCGACCGCAAGGCGCTGCAGCGCATCCACGAGATCGCGCGCGGCGTGCCGCGGCGGATCAACCTTCTCTGCGACCGGGCGATGCTCGGCGCCTACGCGCACGGCAAGAGCAGCATCGATTCCGAGATCGTCGAGAAGTCGGCGCGCGAGGTGTTCGGCAAGTCGGAACCGAACGGCCCCGACCGCTCGCGCTTCGGCTCGAGCGCCGGGCTGGGCCTGTTCATCGCTACCGGCCTGGCCCTGACCGCGCTGCTCGCGTTCGCGATCTACGGCGCGTATCGGAAGTTCGTCGCGCCTGCACCTGCGCCCGCGGCCTCGGTCGCCGCGGCATCGGCCCCGCGCGCGAGCGCGGCGTCGGCGGCATCGGCCGCGGCGTCGGCGGCGAGCGGCGCTTCGACGGCAGCGTCGGCCGCGTCGGCGCCAGCAGCGAAAGGCGCGGCCAGCGCCGCCACCGCCGCCCTCCCGGCGGCCTCGCTTCCCGCGGGCACGACGACCGCAGCCCTGCCGCCGCCCGCCGCGCCCGCGAGCGCGGTTCTCGGCGCGGCCGAGATCAAGGCGCAATGGAGGGCGCTCGGCCGCGACGAGAAATCGGCGTGGCGCGAGCTCGCCGCCCTCTGGAAGGTGGAGGCCGGCGAAGGCGAGCCTTGCGCCGCTGTCGCCCGGCAGCAGGTGCGTTGCTACAAGTTTTCGCCGACCCTGGCGACGCTGAAGAGCCTCGACCGCCCCGGCTTCCTGAGCCTGCGCGACGATGCCGGCCGAACGACCAGCGTGGTCCTGCTCGGCCTGCGCGACGACACCGCCACGCTGCTCGCCGAGGGTGGGCCGCGGCGCGTCTCTTTCGCTGCCCTGACCAAGCTCTGGCAAGGCGATTTCGGCACCCTCTGGCGCATGCCGCCGGGCTACACGACCGCGCTCGCCGAAGGCGCCACCGGACCGCTGGTCGATAGGCTGGCGACCCAGCTCGCGGGACTCGCCGGCGAGCCGGCGCCGCCGCCGCGCCAGACCATGGACTCGGCCCTGCGCGCCAAGGTCGTGCGCTTCCAGACGGCCAACGACCTGAGCGCGGTCGGCAAGGCGGGACCGACGACCTTCATGCAGCTCAACCGCGCGACCGGTGTCGACGAGCCGCGGCTCGCCGCGCCCTGAAGGCAAGGAAGGCCCGGCCATGTCGTACATCCTCGATGCCCTGCGCCGCGCCGACGCCGAACGCGAGCGCGGCGCCGTACCCGGCCTGCACACCCAGCAGTTCGGCGTGCTGCCCGACGACGAGGAAGGCGCGCGCCGGCCGCGCCTGCTGATCGCCGCCGTCGTCGTGCTCGCGCTGGCGCTGGCCGCCGTGCTGGCGTGGAGCTTCTTCGGCGGCTCCGGGCCGCCGCCGAAACCGGTGGTGCAGGCGCAGGTGGCGCCGCTGCCCGCGCCGGTGGCCGTCGCGCCGCCGCCGGTCGCGCTGCCGCAGGCGCCGCTCGCTTCGGCACCGCTGGCCTTGCCCGCGAGCGCGGCCCGGCCCGCCACGGTGTCGCGTCCGCC
>JANMCC010000279.1:0-7885 GCA_031360885.1 Burkholderiales bacterium
CGCGCGCGGGTCGGCGACGTGGTCGTCGCCGCGACGCTGCTGCAGCACGACATGGACGCCTCGCCGCTGTTCCCGCGGCACGAGATCCCGTTCTACGGCACCGACCGCTTCGCCACCGACGCTGCGATGTCGGCCGGCCTCGCCGCCGCGGCGCGTGCGGTGCTGGCCGCCGCCGCTCGGCGCCGCGGCGACGGCAGCGATGGCGCCGCCGGCGAGGGCCTGGACGCGACCCTGCTCGCCTCGTTCGGCATCGCCGCGCCCGCGGTCCACACCGGCCTGGTGCTGAGCGGCGACCGCTTCGTCGCCAGCGCCGGCGAGAGCGAGGAGCTGCGCCGCCGCCTGCCCGACGCGCTCGCGGTCGAGATGGAAGGCGCGGCGCTGGCCCAGGTGGCGTTCGACTTCGGCCTGCCGTTCGCCGTGGTCCGCACCGTCTCCGACCGCGCCGACGATTCGGCGCACGTCGACTTCATGCGCTTCGTCGATGCGGTGGCGAGCCGCTACACGGTGGCGATCGTGCGCCGCTACCTGCGCGACCTCGCGCCCTGAGCGCGACCTAGGCGTCGCCCGATTCGGCGGCATCGTCTCGGCACTGCTGCCGCAGGCGCGCCCAGCCCGATTCGCCCAGGCGCTCCATCGTCGCGATGTTCGCCTCGAAGATCGCCGCGGCCTCGGGGAAGGCGGCGACGGCGCGCTCGACGCTCTCCTCGCGCAGCAGGTGCAGGGTCGGGTACGGCGAACGGTTGGTCGCATTGCCGATGTCGTCGGGCGAGCTGCCCGCGAACTGGTACTGCGGATGAAAGCTCGCCACCTGGATCACGCCGTCGAGCTCGAGCTCGGCGACGGCGTCCTCGGCGACGCCGAGGAAGTCGTTGTAGTCGGCGAAGTCGGCGAGCACATGCGGATGAATGAGGAGCGTCGTCTCGATGCGCTCGGCCGGCGCTTCGGCGAGCAGCTTCAGCTCGTCGATCAGGGCCGCGAGCAAGGCTTCGGGCTCGCTCGCTTCGCTCAGCACCAAGCGTACCTGGCCCTTGACCTGCGGCGCCTTGGCGAACGGACACAGGTTCAGGCCGATTACGACCCGCTCGACCCAGGCGCGGGTTTCGGCGATCACGAGGCGGGTATTCGGCAGGTTCATGGAAATCACGCCGGCGTCACCGGGCGGTGCGAAGATTCGAGCCTTCATTCTCGGAGAGCCTCATGTTCACACTCCAGCGGTCGCCAAGGGCTCGCCTCGTCATTCCGGCCTGCCTCCTGTGGCTTGCCGCCTGCGCTACGCCGCCCGGCGCGGCGCTGAAAACCCTCGACGGCAAGCCGCCGATGGTGGCCGCGCACCGCGGCGCATCGGGCTACCTGCCGGAAGAGACGATCGAAGCCTACGTCAAGGCGATCGAGCTCGGCGCCGATTTCATCGAGCTCGACCTCGTCTCCACGAAGGACGGCGTGCTGATCGCGCGCCACGATCCGAACTTGGGCATCAGCACCGACGTGGCCCAGCACCCCGAGTTCGCCGCGCGCAAGCGCACGACCCGGGTCGACGGCGAGGAGCAGACCGGCTGGTTCTCCGGCGATTTCACGCTCGCCGAGATCAAGACCCTGGGCGCGATCTCGACCGATGCGCAGCGCCCGCAGGAATTCAACGGCAGGTTCAAGGTTCCCACGTTCGATGAAGTGATCGCGCTGGCCCAGCAGAAGTCGCGGGAGACCGGCCGCACGATCGGCATCTATCCCGAGACCAAGAACCCGAGCTACTTCCGGCTGCTCGGCCTGCCGCTCGAGGACAAGATGCTCGCTTCGCTCGACCGGGCCGGCTGGAACAGCCGCAGCGCGCCGGTGCTGCTGCAATCGTTCGAGCCGGGCAGCCTCAAGTACATGCGGTCCAAGGGCTCGACCCTGCGCATGGTGCAGCTGATCGACGGCGACAGCGTCGACCTGAAGACCGGCGCGGTCACCTTCGACGTGCCGTCGGACCGGCCCTACGACTGGACCCTCGCCGGCGACAAGCGCAACTTCGACGTGATGGTCACGCCCGCCGGCCTGGCCGAGATCAAGACCTACGCCGACGGCATCGGCCCGTGGAAGCGCTACATCGTCAGCGTCAAGGGCACGGTCGGCGCCGACGGCAAGGTCGTCGACCGCAACGGCGACGGCAAGATCAACGACGCCGACGCCGACACGGTGGCGCCGACGACGCTGATCGCCGATGCGCACCGGGCGGGCCTGTTCGTCCATGCCTTCACCTTCCGCAACGAGAGCCGCCGGCTGGCGGCCAGCTACCGCGGCGATCCGAAGCGGGAGTACCTGCAGTACTACGCGCTCGGCCTCGACGGCCTGTTCACCGACTTCACCGACACCGCGCTCGCCGCGCGGGCCGAGTACCTGCGCGGGCTCGGCGCCGGGAACTGAAGCCCCCTCACGACCGGCGCGCCTGCAGCAGGCGCAGCGCCATCACCCCGCCCGCCGCAGCGAGGCCGCCGAACCAGACCCAGGCCGCGGGCGTGGCGAAGGTGAAGAGCTGCAGGTGCAGCGACGAGGCGAGCAGCACCAGCACGCTGAAGGCGAGCATGCTGGCGAGGACGATGCGCCGGGCGCGAGGATCGGCCTCGCGCGCCAGCATGAACGAGGTCACGCCGTAGGCGAAGAAGGGCCCGGCGTAGATGCTCGCCAGCAGCGGCGGCAGCTTCCAGGGCCAGAGGGCGATCATCTGCGCCGGCAGCGCCGCCAGCCCGGCGGCGAGCAGCAGGCAGACCGCGCCGACCCCGACGAGCAGCGGATCGGCCGGCCGCCGCGTCGCCGCGGCATGGGCGCCGCGGGAAAAGTAGAGCCAAGCGCCCCAGAGCGGAAAGACCGCGTAGGCGCCCATCCAGAACCCCACCTGCGGCTTGGCGAAGTCGAACGCGTCGAGGTGGAGCAGCGAAGCGAGCAGCAGCCCGCCGGTCCAGATCGCCGCCAGCGCGACCGGGATGCGCACCTCGGCCAGCGTCGTGGCCCGCAGGGCGAGCAGCATCGCCAGCAGCCCGGCGAGATAGATCGCGGCGATGAAGCGGGCGTGCAGCGGCGGCACCGGCCAGGGCAAGGCGCGGACGACTTCGGCCGGCACGAAGTAGCCCCACACGCCGACCCAGAGCGCGAACAGGCCGACGAGGGCGAAATAGGCGCGAAATGAACGGCTGGGCATGGCGGCTGGGCTCCGGAAAGCGGGCTGCCGAACTGTCCGCAGCCGGGCGCGCGGTGTCAATCCGGATCGGGCGCCGACGCGGCCGCCGTCGGGGCCTACGCCATCGCCTTGCCTACCGGTTCGCGATCTTCCTTATCACGCTCTACACGACCTGGGCGCACGGTCGTCCCCTCGGCGCGGACGACGCTAAGCAGTTCACGAATCCGGTCGTCGTTACAGGGGCCGCTGGACCGGCGGTTTTCGAGGCCTCGGGAGCTGCGCCAGACTTCCCGCTTTCCACCTTGCCCGTCAAGCCGATGAATACGTCCTTCGATCAGACCAGCCCGCACCCCTCTCGCTGGGACCAGGACGGCGTCGAGTACGTGCGCTCCAACATGGATTGGTGCGCCCGCTGCTCGAGGCGGATGGTGGGGCTCAACCCCGGCCTCACGGCCGAGCAGGCGCTCGACCTGGCCCTCGAGCTGAGCCAGGACGAGACGCTGCGCTGCAAGACCCCGGAGCTGGTGGCCGAAGACCTGCACCGCGTGGCGCTGCGCACGGACGACTGAGGGAGGGCCCTCACCCCGGCCCTCTCCCGCAAGCGGGAGAGGGAGCCACTCAGCGCTGCGCTACCGCGGGCGCGGGCGCGTCGGTCCAGCCGCCGCCGAGGGCGCGGTAGATCGAGACCAGCGCCGTCGCCTGGCCGACCTGCGACTGCACCAGCGCGTCGCGCGCGGCGAGCGACTGGCGCTGCGCATCGAGCACCACCAGCAGGTCCACCGCGCCGGCGTCGAAACGCAGGCGCGACAGGCGGGTCGCCTCCTCGGCGTTGCGCGCCGCGCTGGCGAGGCGCTCGGCCTGCTGCGCATTGCGCGTGAACTGGGTCAACGCCCCCTCGGTTTCCTCGAGGGCGATCGCCACCGTCTGCTCGTAGTTCGCGAGCGACTGCTGCGCCCTCGCCTCGCTCGCCGCGATCCGCGAGCGGACACGGCCGAAGTCGAGCAGCGGCCAGGTCAACCCCGCGCCGAGCGAGTACTGCGCCGAGTCGCGCGTGCCGAGGTCGGTGAGGTGGTTGCTGGCGAAGCCGATCAGGCCGGTGAGGCTGACGCGCGGAAAGAGATCGGCGGTGGCGACGCCGATGTTCGCCGTCGCCGCGGCGAGCTGGCGCTCGGCCGCCACCAGGTCGGGGCGGCGGCGCAGCAGCTGCTCGGGCGTGCCCAGCGGCAGCGCCGACAGGTCGGTGACCGGCAAGGTGGGCAGCAGCTGCGGCGCCGCGAGCTGCTCGGCGACGACGCGCGGCGGCTGCGCCGTGAGCGTGGCCAGGCGGTAGGCGGCGCGGGCGATCGCCGCCTGCAGCGTCGGCAGGGTCGCCTCGGTGCTGTCGTACTGGCTTTGCGCGCGCGCCGTGTCGAGGCGGGTGCCGCGGCCGGCGTCGAGGCGCACCGTCGTCAGGCGCAGGGTGTCGCGCTGGTTGACGAGCGACTCCCGCGCCACCTCGAAGCGCTGCTGCAGTCCGCGCAGCTCGAGGTAGTTGCGCGCGATCTCGGCCGCCACCGCGGTCTGCGCCGCATGCACGCCGGCCACCGACGCGTCGACCTGGGCCGCGGCCGATTCGCCGATGCGCCGGTTGCGGCCGAACAGGTCGAGCTCCCAGTTGGCGGTGAAGCCGCCGTCGAAGGTGCTGCCGGTGCGCTGCCCGCGCGAGAGGCCGGGGAGCTGGAACCCGGGCGTGAGCGAGCGGGTGGCGGCGGCGGCGACGCCGATCTCCGGCAACAGCTCGGCGTCGGCGCCCTGCAGCGTCGCCCGCGCTTCCTGGAGCCGGGCCGCGGCGATGCGGACGTCGCCGTTGGCGGCGAGGCCGCGCTCCACCAGGCCCGAGAGCAGGGGATCGCCGAAGCCGCGCCAGAAGGTGGCGATGCCGGCGCCCGGCGCCTGCGCGCTGGCGGCGTTGCCGTTGAGGAAGGCGGCGTCGAGCGGCACCGCCGGCGCCTGGTAGTTCGGGCCGACCGCGCAGCCGGCCAGGGCGAGCAGCAGCGCCAGGGCGAGGAGCGCCGGCCTACGCATGGCCGTCTCCCTGCGGCGCGGCGCCGATCGGCGGTGGCGCGGGAAGCGGCGGCGCCACGGGGGTGGCTGCGCCCTCCGCGCCCGGCGGATGCCCGCGCAGCGTCCGGCGCCCGCGCAGCAGCACGTAGAACACCGGCGTGAGGAAGATGCCGAACAGGGTCACCCCCAGCATGCCGGAGAACACCGCGATACCCATCGCGCGGCGCATCTCGCTGCCCGCGCCGCTGCCGAAGATCAGCGGCAGCACGCCGGCGCAGAAGGCGATCGAGGTCATCAGGATCGGGCGCAGGCGCATCCGGCAGGCGTGGAGGATCGCGTCGAGCACCTTCTCGCCGCGCTCCTCGAGATCCTTGGCGAACTCGACGATCAGGATCGCGTTCTTGCAGGCGAGCCCGACCAGCACCACCAGCGCCACCTGGGTGAAGATGTTGAGGTCGCCCGGCTGGCCGAACGGCGGAAAGTGCGAGAGCCACACGCCGAACAGCGCCGCGAGCACGCACATCGGCACGATCAGGACGATCGCCATCGGCAGGCTCCAGCTCTCGTACTGGGCCGCGAGCACCAGGATCACCAGCAGCACGGCGATCAGCATCACCGCCGCGATCACCGGCATCTTCGTCGTCGTGCCGGGCAGCGTGATGTCGCGCGTGAGCCGGTCCTGGTAGGTGAGCTCGGTCCATTCGTAGCCCATGCCGCGCGGCAGCGTCTTCTTCAGCAGCGACTCGATCTCGGCCTCGGCCTGGCCCGAGGAAAAGCCGGGATTGGCGGCGCCGTTGAGGTCGGCCGAGGGATAGCCGTTGTAGCGGGTGACCCGGGTGGGGCCGAAGGTCGGCTCGACCGTCATCAGCGCCGAGAGCGGCACCATCTCGCCGGCGGCGTTTCTCGTCTTCAGCGCGCCGATCGCCTGCGCGTCGGCGCGGAACGGCGCGTCGGCCTGCACCACCACCTGGTAGGTCTTGCCGAACTTGCTGAAGTCGTTGACGTAGAGCGAGCCGAGGTTGACCTGCATCGTGTCGTAGATGTCGCCGAGGTTCACGCCCATCTGCTTGGCGCGGACCCGGTCGACGTTGGCGTAGAGCTGCGGCACGTTGATGTCGTAGGTGGAGTACGGCGTGCCGATGCTCGACTTCGGGTTGCCGTAGACCTGGCCGAGCGTGCCCCAGACCGCGCCGAACAGCGCCTGCTCGCCGAGGCCCTCGCGGTCCTGCACCTGGATCTTGAAGCCGCCGGCGTTGCCCAGGCCGTCGACCGCGGGCGGGGGCACGACGAACATGCGCGCCCCCTGGATCTGCTGGATCGCGCCGTTGACCTTGCCGAGGATCGCGAACTTCGACAGGTCGGCGGACTGCCGCTCCTCGAACGGCTTCAGGCCGAAGAAGATGATTCCTTCGTTCGATGCCGCCGAAAAGCCGGCGATCGAGAGGCCCGGAAAGGCGACCGCGTCGACGATGCCCGGCGTCTGCAGGGCGATGTCGCTCATGCGCCGGATCACCGCCTCGGTGCGGTCGAGCGAAGCGCCCGCCGGCAGCTGGGCGATGCCGATCAGGTACTGCTTGTCGGGCGCCGGCACGAAGCCCGCGGGCAGGCGCACGAACAGCAGCACGGTGAGCCCGAGCAGCACCGCGTAGACGATCATCGCCAGCGACTTGCGCTTGACTATTGCCGTGACGCCGTGGCCGTAGCTCTCGCTGCGCCGGCCGAACCAGCCGTTGAACCAGCGGAAGAACGGCCCGAACACCTTGTCCATGCCCCGCGTCAGCCAGTCCTTGGGCGCATCGTGCGAGCGCAGCAGCAGCGCCGCCAGCGCCGGCGAGAGCGTGAGCGAGTTGAACGCCGAGATCACCGTGCTGATCGCGATCGTCACCGCGAACTGCTTGTAGAACTGGCCGGTCAGGCCGGGCACGAACGAGAGCGGCACGAACACCGCGCACAGCACCAGGGCGATGGCGATGATCGGTCCCGAGACCTCGCGCATCGCCTTGACGGTGGCGTCGTGCGGGCTGAGGCCCGCCTCGCGGTTGCGCTCGGCGTTCTCGACGACGACGATCGCGTCGTCGACGACGATGCCGATCGCCAGCACCATGGCGAACAGCGTCAGGGTGTTGATCGAGTAGCCGAGCAGCAGCAGGAAGGCGAAGGTGCCGACGATCGAGACCGGCACCGCCAGCAGCGGAATGATCGAGGCTCGCCAGGTCTGCAGGAAGATGATCACGACCAGGACCACCAGCAGCACCGCCTCGATCAGGGTGCGCACCACCTTCTCGATCGAGGTCTGCACGAACCGGGTCGGGTCGTAGACGATGCTGTAGTCCATGCCCTGCGGGAACTCGGGCTTGAGCCGCTCCATCACCTTGCGCACGTTGTTCGAAAGCGCGAGCGCGTTCGAGCCCGGCGCCTGGAAGACGGCGATCGCCGCGGCTTCCTTGTTGTTGAGCAGGCTGCGCAACGAATAGGTGCCCGAGGAGAGCTCGACCCGGCCGAGGTCCTTGATCCGGATCAGGCCGCCGGTGGCGGTGTCGGCGCGGACGATGATGTTGGCGAACTCCTCCTCGTTGACGAGCCGGCCCTGGGTGTTGACAGCGAGCTGGAACTCGGTGCCCTTGGGCGAGGGCGGCGCGCCCACCGTGCCGGCGGCGACCTGCGCGTTCTGCTCGCGGATCGCGGCGA
>JANMCC010000156.1:0-3546 GCA_031360885.1 Burkholderiales bacterium
TGCCGCACCAGAAGGCGTATTGGGCGACGGCGCCATGCGCGGCGTAGGCCGCTTCCAGCACCGCATCCTTGGAATAGAACCCGGCGAAGGGGAAGACACCGGCCAGGGCGAGGCTGCCGATCCACATCATGGCGTAGGTCAGCGGGATCTTCTTCCAGATGCCGCCCATCTTTCGGATGTCCTGTTCGTCGGACATGGCGTGGATGACGCTGCCGGCGCCGAGGAACAGCAGCGCCTTGAAGAAGGCGTGGGTCATCAGGTGGAACACCGCCACCGAGTACGCCGAGGCGCCGAGCGCCACCGTCATGTAGCCGAGCTGCGAGAGCGTCGAGTAGGCGACGACCCGCTTGATGTCGTTCTGGATGACGCCGAGAAAGCCCATGAAGAGCGCGGTGATGGCGCCGATGATCATCACCACCGAGAGCGCCGTGTCGGAAAGCTCGAACAGCGGCGACATCCGCGCGACCATGAAGATGCCCGCGGTGACCATGGTCGCGGCGTGGATCAGCGCCGAGATCGGCGTGGGGCCTTCCATCGAGTCGGGCAGCCAGACGTGCAAGGGCACCTGCGCGCTCTTGCCCATGGCGCCGATGAACAGGCAGATGCAGATCACGGTGATCAGCCGCCAGTCCATGCCCGGAAAGCCGAGCTTGGCGAGCTCGCCGCCCTTCGCGAAGGCCTCGCCGTAGTTCAGGGTTCCGGCGTAGGCAACGATCAGGCCGATGCCGAGGATGAAGCCGAAGTCGCCGACCCGGTTGACGATGAACGCCTTCATGTTGGCGAAGATCGCGGTCGGCCGGGTGTACCAGAAGCCGATCAGCAGGTAGGAGACCAGGCCCACCGCTTCCCAGCCGAAGAAGAGCTGCAGGAAGTTGTTGCTCATGACCAGCATGAGCATCGAGAAGGTGAAGAGCGAGATGTAGCTGAAGAAGCGCTGGTAGCCGGGGTCGTCGGCCATGTAGCCGATGGTGTAGACGTGCACCATGAGCGAGACGAAGGTGACGACGGCCATCATCATGGCCGTGAGGCCGTCGACGAGGAAGCCGATCTCCATCTTCAGGCTGCCCGGCCCGCCGCCGCCCACCATCAGCCATTCGTAGACCGTGGCGTTGAAGCGCGCGCCTTCGGCCGCCACCAGGTACAGCACCCAGGCGGAGATGGCGAACGAGATCGCGACGCCGAGGATGGTGACGGCATGCGCGCCGCGGCGGCCGACCTGCCGGCCGAACAGGCCGGCGACGACGGCGCCGACCAGCGGCGCCATCGGCACGGCGAGGAGGAGGCCGGAGGAGAGTTGCGTTGCCATGGGCTTTTCGGACTCAGCCCTTCAACGTGTCGAGCTCGTCGACGGCGATCGTCGAGCGGGTGCGGAACAGCACGACCAGGATCGCCAGGCCGATCGCCGATTCGGCGGCGGCGACGGTGAGGATGAAGAACACGAACACCTGCCCGGCCATGTCGCCGAGGTAGTAGGAGAAGGCGACGAAGTTCAGGTTGACCGCGAGCAGCATCAGCTCGATCGCCATCAGCAGGACGATCAGGTTCTTGCGGTTGAGGAAGATGCCGATCACCGAGAGCGCGAACAGGATCGCGCTCACCGTGAGGTAGTGGCCGAGGGTGACGGCGCCCAGGTTCATCGCCTGTCACCCACCGGCTTCGCCGCGTCGCTGGTGGCGTCGTGCGCCACCGCTTCCGGACTCATCTTCACCAGGCGGACGCGGTCGGCTTTCTTCGCCTTGACCTGCTCCGACGGATCCATGTGCTTCGAGTCCTTGCGGGCGCGCAGCGTCAGCGAGATCGCGGCGATGATCGCGACCAGCAGGATCACGGCGGCGATCTGCAGCGGATAGAGGTAGTTGGTGTAGACGTCGACGCCCAGCGCCTTGGTGTTGCCGAGCTTGAGCGCCGCCGCCGAAATGGGCCGCGCCTCGGTGACGTAGAAGCCCGGGATCAGCACCGCCGCCATCTCGAGCGCGATCACCACGCCGACCAGGAGGGCCACCGGGAAGTGCTTCCAGAAGCCGACGCGCAGCGACGCAGTGTCGACGTCGAGCATCATCACGACGAACAGGAACAGCACCATCACCGCGCCGACGTACACCAGCACCAGCGCGATCGCCAGGAACTCGGCGCGCAGCAGGATCCAGACGCAGGCGGCGCTGAAGAACGCCAGCACGAGGTACAGCGCCGCGTACACGGGGCTGCGCGCCGTGATCACCCGGAACGCGGCGAACAGCAGCACGAGCGAGAAGACGTAGAAGAGTGCGGTGGCAGTCGTCATGGGAATCGGTTCGCGCGCGCCTGCACCCCGCCACCCGTCTCCGGGCGGCGCGGCGCTTCAGCGGTACTTGGCGTCCGCCTCCTTCGCCGCGGCGATCTCGGGTTCGTAGCGATCGCCGACGGCCAGCAGCATGTCCTTGGTGAAATACAAGTCGCCGCGCTTCTCGCCGTGATATTCGAAGATGTGCGTCTCGACGATCGAATCGACCGGGCAGCTTTCCTCGCAGAAGCCGCAGAAGATGCACTTGGTGAGGTCGATGTCGTAGCGCGTGGTGCGGCGCGAGCCGTCGTCCCGGACCTCGCTCTCGATCGTGATCGCCAGCGCCGGGCAGACCGCCTCGCACAGCTTGCAGGCGATGCAGCGCTCCTCGCCGTTCTCGTAGCGGCGCAGCGCGTGCAGGCCGCGAAAGCGCGGGCTGAGCGGCGTCTTCTCCTCCGGGTACTGCACCGTGACCTTCTTCGCCAGGAAGTGCCGGCCGGTGAGCTTCATGCCCTTGAACAGCTCGCCGAGCATGAAGCTCGAAAGGAAGTCCTTGATGGGTGTTGCTTCGCTTGCCATGACTACTTCCAGATGTTCCAGGGCGACTGGATCACGAGGCCGACGACGACCAGCCAGACCAGCGTGACCGGAATGAAGATCTTCCAGCCGAGCCGCATGATCTGGTCGTAGCGGAAGCGCGGGAAGGTCGCGCGCACCCAGAGGAACAGCGTCGCGATGACGAAGATCTTGCCGAACAGCCAGAACCAGTTCCAGAACCAGGCGGTGGCGACGATCCACTCCGGCGTCTTCAGGCCGAGCAGCGAGAACGAGATCGGCGCCATCCAGCCGCCGAGGAACATCACCGCCGCCAGGGCCGAGACGAGCAGGATGTTGGCGTACTCGGCGAGGAAGAACATCGCGAACGCCATGCCCGAGTACTCGACCATGTGGCCGGCGACGATCTCCGATTCGCCCTCCACCACGTCGAACGGCGCGCGGTTGGTCTCGGCGATGCCCGAGATCACGTAGACGACGAAGATCGGCAGGAGCGGCAGCCAGTTCCAGCTCAGGAAGGTGGCGCCGTGGTCGGCGAACCAGCCCCGGCCCTGGCCGAGGACGATGTCGGTCATGTTGAGGCTGGCCGAGACCATGAGCACGACGACCAGGGCGAAGCCCATCGCGATCTCGTAGCTCACCATCTGCGCCGAGGCGCGCAGCGCGCCGAGGAAGGCGTACTTCGAGTTCGAGGCCCAGCCGGCGATGATCACGCCGTAGACCTCCATCGA
>JANMCC010000164.1:0-25758 GCA_031360885.1 Burkholderiales bacterium
CCGATCACCGTGCTTTTGCCATCGTCCACGCTGCCGCAGGTGATGAAACGGAGCAGACTCTTGTGCTCGTGCTGGCGCAGGTAGGCGGCGATGTCGGTGCCGATGAGGTCGGAGGTGTGTGCCATGTCAGAAGTACCCTTCCTGCTTCTTCTTCTCCATCGACGCCGAGGCGTCGTGGTCGATCATCCGGCCCTGCCGCTCCGAAGTGCGGGCGAGCAGCATCTCCTGGATCACCGCGGGCAGGGTGTCGGCGGTGGACTCCACGGCGCCGGTCAGCGGGTAGCAGCCGAGGGTGCGAAAGCGCACCATCTTCTGCATCGGCACCTCGCCGGGACGCAACGGCATGCGGTCGTCGTCGACCATGATCAGGGTGCCGTCGCGATCGACCACCGGCCGCAACGCCGCGAGGTAGAGCGGCACGACGGGGATGTTCTCGAGGTAGATGTACTGCCAGATGTCGAGCTCGGTCCAGTTCGACAACGGGAACACACGGATCGATTCGCCCGGGTGCTTGCGCGCGTTGTACAGGCGCCAGAGCTCGGGGCGCTGCGACTTCGGGTCCCAGCGGTGCTGCGTGCTGCGAAACGAGAAGATGCGCTCCTTGGCGCGCGACTTCTCCTCGTCGCGCCGGGCGCCGCCGAAGGCCGCGTCGAAGCCGTGCAGGTCGAGCGCCTGCTTCAGACCCTGCGTCTTCCACATGTCGGTGTGCAGCTGCGAGCCGTGGGTGAACGGATTGATGCCGAGCTCGGCCGCCTGCGGGTTCTGGTGGACCAGCAACTCCATCCCCGACTCGCGCACCATCCGGTCGCGCATCGCGTACATCGCGCGGAACTTCCAGGTGGTGTCGACGTGCAGCAGCGGGAACGGCGGCGGCGCCGGAAAGAAGGCCTTGCGCGCGAGATGCAGCATGCAGGCGCTGTCCTTGCCGACCGAATAGAGCATCACCGGCTTCTCGCACTCGGCCGCGACCTCGCGCATGACGTGGATGCTCTCGGCCTCGAGCCGCTGCAGGTGCGTGAGCGTGACCGGCGCAGCCTGCGCATCCGGCAGCGCCGGCTCGCACAGCGCAGCCAGTTCCGAGCGTTCGTCCCGTTTCATCAAACACTACCCCCCGCGAATACGTGGTTCGCCAGCTTCGCGCTAGCGTACTCGCCAGAGCGCGTGCCCGGTCCCCCCTAAGCATGTGGCTTGACACATGCAAGCGTCGCGCCAAGCGGGGTCTGGTACGCAGTTTGCACCTCTACGCTGTCTACACTGCGGTCCCGCCGGTCGCTCGCCGGCCGAAACGTAGGAATCGTTCATGCCCTTGGCGAAAAGCGAACTCCTGAAGCAGGTCCATGCCATCGCCCAGGGCGCGGGGGAGCTGGTGATGGCCGTCTATCGCAGCGACTTCGCGACGCGCCGCAAGGACGACGCCTCACCGGTGACCGAGGCCGACGAGCGGGCCGAAGCATTCATCCTGGAGGCCCTGCGCAAGCTGACGCCGGACATCCCGATCGTCGCCGAGGAAGAAGTCGCCGCGGGGCGCATTCCCGCGGTGGGCGGCGTGTTCTGGCTGGTCGACCCGCTCGACGGCACCAAGGAATTCATCAACCGCAACGACGAATTCACCGTCAACGTCGCGCTCGTCGAGAACGGCGAGCCGGTGCTCGGCGTCGTCCATGCGCCGGCGCTGGGCCGCCTGTACGCGGGAATAGTCGGCGACGGCGCTTACGTCGACGACGAAGCCGGACGCCGCCCGATCCGCTGCCGCACCGTGCCCGCCGTTGGCTTCACGGTCGTGGCGAGCCGCTCGCACGGCGACCTCGACGCCCTCAATGCCTATCTCGGGACGCGCAAGGTCGCATCGATCCGCGGTGCCGGCTCGTCATTGAAGCTGTGCGTGGTGGCGGCCGGCGAAGCCGACCTGTACCCGCGGCTCGGAAGGACCATGGAATGGGACATCGCGGCCGGCCACGCGGTGCTCAGCGCTGCCGGAGGGACGGTGTCCGATCTTTCCGGCGCAGCGCTCACCTACGGCAAGCTCGGCTTCGAAAACCCGCACTTCGTCGCCGCCGGTCGCACCGCCTGAGGGAAGCGGCGGCAGCCGAGCTGCCGCCGCCACGGGCCTCTAGTTGCCGCAGCCCATCGTGCTGATCCGGTCGTGGGCGGCTTTCGCCTGGACCAGGCCGAAGCCGTAGTGGACGTCGCGTCCCGGCGCGCCCAGGTCCTGCGCGCTCTTGGCGAGCGAGTCGCGAATCTGGCTCGCGGTGCAGTACGTGAAGTAGCTCCAGACGAGCGCCGCCACCGCGGAGACGTGAGGCGTCGCCATCGACGTGCCGCTGTAGGACGCATAGGCGTCGGTCGTACCGAACACGGCCACCGCCGCCTGCTGGCCGAGCTGGGTCAGCAGCATCGTCGTCCCGTCGGCCTGCGTCGCGGTCACCGAGGGAATCGTCGTGACCACGCCGAACAGGCCGGCGTTCACATTGCCCGGTGCGTTGTTGTAGATCACGACGCCAAGGCCGCCGCTCGTCTGGCAGTTCAAGACCTTGTCGGCGAACGAGATGTTGCCCCGCGCAATCAGGCAGATCTTGCCGGACATCGATCCAGGGGCGGGCGCTTCGCCCGTGCCGAAGTCAGCCAGCGGCCCGCTTGCCGATGTTCTTGGTGACTCATCGATCGGCAGAACCGAATACGATGAAGCCCCGATCATCAGCGAGGCACCGACCTGGCTGCCCACCGGGACGGTGGAAATCACGTCCACGCCCGGACCGGAGAGTTCGACATCGGTGTTGAATTGCGAGAAATCGGCGACCACCTTGTTCGAGTCGATCGCCGCGACCGACACCACGCTCGCAAATCCGGCCGGAAACGACACGGTGTCGTCCCCCGCATTCCCCGCCGCCGCGATGACCAGCACGTTCCTCATGGCCAGGCGGTCGGCGATGCGCTGCTCGACTCGGCTTGCCTGCGAACCGCCAAGGGACATGCTGACCACGTTGGCGCGTGCCCTCAAACAACTTTGCATGGCCTTGGCGATGACGGAGCTCGAGGCACTGCCGGTCGCATCGAAAACCTTGGCGATGTAGAGGCTGATCTGCCGATTGGGCAGCACGCCGATGACCCCCCGGGTGTTGTCGATCGCGGCGATCGTGCCGGCGACGTGGGTGCCGTGCGAATTCTCGTCGGTGAACCAGTCGCCGGAGGTCGTGAGGTTCACGCCGTCGACGGTGATGCCGTTCAGGTCTTCATGGGCGCGATCGATGCCGGAGTCGATGATGCAGAGCTTTCGGTCGCTCGCGAGCGAATCCGACACCATGTCGGCCTGCACCATGGAAATGCCGTAGGGCGTCGTCTGCGTTCCACCCGCCGCCGGGGTCACCCGGCGCGCCGGGCGAGCCCCGACCGCTCGGAACGCGTAGCGCACGGGGTCGTCCTCGACGAAGTCGACGGCGGCGTGGCGCTGCAATGCAGCGAGCGCCCGGGCCGGCAGCTCGACCGACAAGGCGTTGTCCTCGCTCAGATCGACGACGACGCGTCCTCCTGCGGCGGCAATAGCGGCCCGCGCGGCGGCCTCTGCCCCCGATCGGTAGGCCACGATGACGCGCACCTTGGCTTGCGCTCGCAGCTGTGATGCGGTGAGGGATTGCGCCTGGGCGACCTCGGGCATCGCCATCAAGCACACCACAGCAGCCAGCCCTACGGCGACGACTCCAACCCGTTGTCGAATCTTCATGGTATTTCCCCGTAGTTCGTAGCGAATCGCTAAGTCGGCGACTTTGGCAGAGGCCCGGTGGCAGCGTCAACTCCTTTTCGTCCTGGGCCGACCCACGGGCGGCACGACGGGCTTCGGCATCGAATGACGCTCCACCGGCCTCGAGACCGAATCACAATCCCGTAGCGTTGGCCTCGCCCCTCCACCAACCGATACCGCCGGACATGATGAAAGAGACAATTCGATCAGCCGACCTGAAATCAGCCAAGTCGCGCCGCCGCGCGCCGCTGGTCACGCCCAGCGACCTGAAGGCCGGCTCGAGCAAGGACATCGCCGCGGCGATGAGCGGCATCCTCGCCGACGTCTTCGCGCTCTATCTCAAGACCAAGAGCTTCCACTGGCACATGAGCGGGCCGCTCCGCGACTACCACGTCATGCTCGACGAGCAGGCCGACCAGCTCTACGCGATGACCGATCCGATCGCCGAGCGGATCCGCAAGGTCGGCGGCACGACGCTGCGCTCGATCGGCCACATCGCGCGCATCCAGCGGATCGCCGACAACGACGCCGATTTCTTCGAGCCCTCGGATATGCTGGCCGAGCTGCGCGACGACAACAAGACGCTGGCCGCGCGCCTGCGCGAAGCGCACGAGGTCTGCGACGAGCATGGCGACATCGCCACCGCCAGCCTGATCGAGGTCTGGATCGACGAGACCGAGCGGCGCACCTGGTTCCTGTTCGAAGCCGGCCGACCCGGCGACTCGACGGGCCACTGAGCCGGGTGCCGGCCGTGGCGGAGGCGGCGCATTGGATCGCGCCCGAGCTGGAGAACGGCGCCAACATCCTCTACCTGCAGGGGCGCTGGCGGCTGGCGCACGTGGCCGGCATCGCCGAGGAGGTCGAGGCCCTCCGTCTCGCCGGTGACCACTGCGTCCTCGACGGCAGCCGGCTCGAGGAGCTCGACACCGCCGCCGGCTTCGTCCTGCTGAGCCGGCTGGCGGTGCTGGGCTGCATCTCCCGCACGGTCGAGGTGAGGCACATGGCCGACGGCCACGCCCGCCTCCTGACGCTGGTGCGCGAGCGCATGGCCGCGCCCTCGGTGGCTTCGCCGTCCAGGCATCGCGGCGCGCTGCAGCGCGCCGGCCGGGCCACGGTCTTCATCGGGCGCATCCTCAAGGCGCAGGTCGCCTTCCTCGGCCAGGTCGCCGTCGAGCTCGGCGACCTGCTGCGCCGGCCGCGCCTGTTCCGCCTCAAGGAAACGGTGTCGCAGTTCGAAGTGGTGACGCTCGATGCGATTCCGATCGTCGCCCTGGTCACCTTCCTGATCGGCGTCGTCTTCGCCTACCTGCTCGGCGTGCAGGCGCAGCGCTACGGGGCCACGATCTTCGTCGTCGACGGCGTCGGGCTGGCGATCTGCCGCGAGCTCTCGCCGATCCTAGTCGCCGTGATCGTCGCCGGCCGCTCCGGCGCCGCGTTCACGGCGCAGATCGGCTCGATGAAGGTGCAGGAGGAAACCGACGCGATCCGCACGCTCGGCCTCTCGCCGATCCAGGTGCTGGTGGTGCCGCGGCTGGTGGCGATCATGGCCGGCCTGCCGCTGCTGGTGTTCGTGGGCGACGTCGCCGGCGTCGCCGGCGGCATCCTGATCGGCGCGGTGCAGCTCGAGATCTCGCCCGCTTCCTTCATCGCCCGGCTGCACACCGTGCTGCCGCTGACCGCCCTGGTGGTCGGCCTGGCGAAGGCGCCGGTGTTCGCCGCCTTCATCGCCTTGATCGCCTGCCGCATGGGCCTCTCGGTCGCGCGCGATGCGCAAAGCGTCGGCGAGCACACCACCTCGACCGTCGTGCAGAGCATCGTCTGGGTGATCGTCCTCGACGCCGTGTTCGCGGTCGCGCTGCAACGGCTGGACATCTGAATGGAGACGGTGCTCGAGGTGCGCGACATCGTTACCCGGTTCGGCGCCGACGTGATCCACGACGGCGTCGGCTTCGCCGTGAAGCGCGGCGAGGTCGTGGCCCTGATCGGCGGCAGCGGCACCGGCAAGTCGGTGCTGCTGAAGGAGATGATCGGCCTCTTGCGTCCCACCTCCGGCAGCGTGCACCTGCTCGGCACCGACGTCTGGCAAGCCGACGAGGAGCGCATGAACGGCGTGCGCCGCCGCTTCGGCATGCTGTTCCAGGACGGCGCCCTCTTCTCCTCGCTCAGCGTCGCCGAGAACATCGCCGTGCCGTTTCGCGAGCACACCGACCTGCCCGACGCGCTGATCGCGCCGCTGGTCGGCTTCAAGCTGTCGCTGGTCGGCCTGGCGCCGGACACCGGTCACAAGGCCCCGGCCGAGCTCTCGGGCGGCATGAGGAAGCGCGTCGCGCTGGCCCGCGCCCTCGCCCTCGAGCCCGAGATCCTGTTCCTCGACGAGCCGACCTCGGGCCTGGACCCGATCGGCGCCCGCGCCTTCGACAGCCTGGTGCGCGCGCTCAGCGACAGCCTCGGCCTCACCGTGTTCATGGTGACGCACGACCTGGACACGCTGCTCTCGATCATCGACCGGACGATCGCGCTCTCCGAGCACAAGGTCATCGCCGACGGTCCGGTCGCCGAGGTGATGAAGAGCGACCATCCCTGGATCCAGGAATACTTTTCGGCGCGCGCGCTGCACGAGAAAGGAAACCGCTGATGGAACCCGAAGCCAAGTACACCCTGGTCGGCAGCTCGGTGCTGGTGCTGCTGGCGCTGGTCGCCGGCGTCGTCGTCTGGCTCGCCTCGGCGAGCCGGGCCGTCGACGTGCAGCGCTACACGATCTACTTCGCGCGCCAGTCGCTCGAGGGCCTGCAGGAGCGCAGCGACGTGCGCATGAAGGGCATCCGCGTCGGCTCGGTCACCGGCTTCTCGTTCGCGGCGGACCGGCCGGGCACGGTGCAGGTCGTGATCGGCATCGATCCAGCCACGCCGGTGAAGGAAAGCACGCGGGCCATCGTCGACCGCAACCTGATCACCGGCCTGGCGACGATTCGCCTCCAGAACCTGAAGGAAGACAGCCCGCCGGTCCAGCGCACCGCGCCGACCGAGCGCGATCCGGTGATCGCCGAGGGCGCTTCGCAGCTGCAGCAGTTCTCGGAGACGGCGAACGACCTCGCCAAGCGCGCCGACGAGACGATGACCCGGCTCAACACGACGCTGTCGAACGAGAACCAGATCGTGCTCGCGGAAACGCTGGTCAGCCTGCGCAGCCTGGCGCGCAACGCCGACGGCGCCGTCACCCGTGCCGACGCGGCGCTGCAGTCGATCGGCAGGACCGCCGAGTCCATGCAGGTCGCCGTCGGCGCGATGAGCGGCGACGTGCACCGCCTCGCCAACCGCTACGACACGCTCGGCGCCGAGGCGAACACGACCCTGCGCGACGCCTCGGCCGCGCTGCGCCAGGTCAGCGGCGACGTCTCGCAGCTCTCGCGGCAGGCGGAGAACCTGCTCGTCGACACCAACGCGGAAGTGCGGCTCACCGGGCAGCAGCTGCGCGGCACCACCGACGCGGTCGGCATGGCGGCGCGCAAGTTCCGCGATCCGCGGGCCACCTTCTTCGGCCCGGGCGTGACCAGCCTCGGGCCGGGAGAAAGCCGATGAGGCGGCGCAGCGCACTGGGGCTCGCGACCTTCGCCGCCGCCGCCCTTGCCGGCTGCGGCGGCCTGAGCGCGCCACCCGCGCACCGCTACTTCGTGCTCGAGGTCGCGCCGACACGACTTGCGCCCGGGTCTTTGCGACGCGACGCCCTGCTGCTGGTCGCGCCCACCACCGCGTCCAGCTTCTACGACACCCAGGAGATCGTCTACAGTCGCCGCCCCGGCGAGCGCGCCTATTACCAGCTGAGCAGCTGGACCGAAGCGCCGAACCGTGGCCTCGCCCCTGCCCTCGCCGCGCGACTTGCGCTCGGCGAAGCGTTTCGCGGCGTCGCCGAAACCGGCAGCGGCGTGCGCGGCCAGTTGCTGCTGCGCACCCACCTGGCCGAGATCTACCACGACGCCGCCGCGCAGCCGGGGACCGCCCGGGTCACGCTCGGCGCCGAGCTCAGCGACCCCGCCGGCCGGACCCTGCTGGCGCAACGCAGCTTCAGCGCTTCCCTGCCGGTGCCCTCCTATGACGCGGCAGGGGCGGTGCAAGGCTTCGGCCGGGCGCTGGGAAGCCTGCTCGACGACGTCGCCGCCTGGGCGGCCGAGGCGGCCGCACGCCCGCGCTAGCGCTCGCGGATCGGGATCGGCGAGAAAATTCGCCGCACGATGTCGATCCCGACGTAGCGTCGCGTCATGGAGCGACCCCGGCCGTCGGGGCGAACCGCAAAGGACGACTGCCATGCACTACATCATCCTGATCTACGGCGACGAGAAGAACTTCGCCATGATGGCCAACGACCCGAAGGCGCAAGAGCAGATGTACGCCGCGTACACGCGCTACGGCGGCGACATGCAGGCGGCCGGCGTGCTGCGCGGCGGCGCCGAGCTGAAGCCGACGCTGAGCGCGACCACGGTGCGGGTGCGCGACGGCAAGACCCTGACCACCGACGGCCCGTTCGCCGAGACCAAGGAGCAGCTCGGCGGCTACTACCTGATCGACGTGCCCGACCTCGACCAGGCGGTGCACTGGGCGGCGCGCTGCCCGGCGGCGATGGGCGGCTCGATCGAGGTGCGGCCGCTCGGCCACTCCGCGCCGAGCGCAAAGTAGGGGCCCCTCATGACTTCCTTCCCGACCATCACCGCCGCCGTCGCGGCGCTCATCGGCCTGCTCGCCGTGTTCCTCGCCGCGCGCGTCATCGTCTTTCGCGTGCGCTTCAAGGTCAACGCCGGCGACGGCGGACACGCGCCGCTGGCGCAGGCGATCCGCGCCCACGCGAACCTGGTCGAGCACGTGCCGCTGGCGCTGATCGTGCTCGCCTTCGCCGAGGCGAGCGTGCCTGCGTGGCGCTGGCTGATCATGATCCTCGGCGCACTGCTGCTGATCGCCCGCCTGGCCAGCGCCTGGGGTCTCAGCCACTCGCTCGGAGGCAGCACCGGGCGCCAGGCCGGCGCCGGCCTGACGCAGGTCGTCACCGTCCTCGCCTCGCTGCTGGTCCTCTACCGGGCCGCGCTGATGATGTGAGGGCGACCGGCCCGCAGTCGATCGAACGAGCGCCGACGATTCCATGCTGACGCCGATCATCGACGGCATCTGCCGCGCCGAGGGTCCGCGCCTGCTCGCCAACCTGATCCGGCGGGTCGGCGACTTCGAGCTCGCCGAGGACGCGATGCAGGACGCCTTCGCCAAGGCGCTCGAGGTCTGGCCGGCGCAGGGCCTGCCCGCCGCCCCAGCCGCCTGGCTCACGACCGTGGCCCGGCGCAGGGCCGTCGACCTGCTGCGCCGGCGCGCCACCGGTCCGGTCTACACCGACGAGCCGCCCGACATGGCGGCGCCCGAGGCCGAAGCCGCAGGGCGTGAAGCAGACGACCTGTCGGGCGTCGAGGACGACCGCCTGCGCCTGGTGTTCACCTGCTGCCACCCGGCGATCGCCCAGCCGGCGCAGATGGCGCTGGCCTTGCGCACCTTGTGCGGCCTGTCGACGCGCGAGATCGCCCGCGCCTTCCTCGAGCCGGAGGCGACTACGGCGCAGCGGCTGGTGCGGGTCAAGCGCAAGATCCTCGACGCGCGAATTCCCTACGAAGTACCGTCCCGCGAGCTCCTGCCCGAGCGCCTTCAGGCGGTGCTTGGCGTCGTTTACCTGGTGTTCAACGAGGGCTACGCGACCACCGAGCACGACGGCCTGGTGCGCACCGACCTCTGCAGCGAGGCGATTCGCCTCGCCCGCCTGCTGGTCGAGTTGATGCCCGAGGAGCCGGAGGCACAGGGACTGCTGGCGCTGATGCTGCTGCACGACGCGCGCCGCGCGACCCGCATCGACGCTTCCGGCGCGCTGGTGCCGCTCGAGGAGCAGGACCGCAGGCGCTGGCAGCAGGCGGAAATCGCCGAAGGCGTGGCGCTGCTCGAGGCCGCGCTGCGGCGGCGCCGGCGCGGGCCGTACCAGTTGCAGGCCGCGATCGGCGCGCTGCACGCCCGGGCCCGCAGCGCCGAGGCGACCGACTGGCAGCAGATCGCGGCTCTCTACTCCGGCTTGATCAGCGAGCAGCCGAGCCCGGTGGTCGAGCTGAACGCGGCGGTGGCGCTGGCGATGGCGCGCGGCCCCGAGCACGGGCTGGCCTGGATCGACCGGCTCGATCGCGAAGGCGAGCTCGCCGACTATCACCTTCTGCCGGCGGCGCGCGCCGACCTGCTGCGCCGCCTCGGCCGGGGCGCCGAGGCCGCGGCTTCATACCGGGCGGCGCTCGCGCTGGTGCGCAACCCGGCCGAACGCCTCTACCTCGAGCGCCGGCTGGCGGCCTGCGAAACCGGCAGCGCGGGCTGAGTCGACCGCCCAGGGCCGCGCTGCCAGCGCGGGCGCAGGCTGCCCGTCCCGCTGGTCTCGGTCGATGCGCTGCACCAGTCGCTGGGCCAGGCCCGCATCCACAAGGATTGCGCGCTCAGGCTGCCGCGCGGCCACGCCTCGCCGCAGGTCGTGTTCCTTTCGGTGCGGCCGACGGAGCGGGTCGGCTGAAGATCGACAAAGCCCCTCAACCACGGGCTTCCACAGGGTTGCAAATCGCGCCGCCGGTCCAGAATAGAAGCCATCACAACCACGGAGACAGAACATGACAGGGGCGAACGGAAACGGTCGCGTGGTGCTCGTCACCGGCGGCATGGGCGGTCTCGGCGAAACGATCTCGACCAAGATGGCCGATGCCGGCTATCGGGTCGTCGTCACCTACTCGCCCGGCAACAAGACGCACGGGGAATGGCTGGCGGGGATGAAGGGCAACGGCTACGACCTGGTCGCGGTCGCCTGCGACGTCGCCGACATGGACTCGTGCACGCGGGCCGTGGCCGAGGTGCACGACAAGGTCGGCGCGGTCGACATCCTGGTCAACAACGCGGGCATCACCCGCGACATGACCTTCAAGAAGATGGACAAGGTCAACTGGGACCTGGTCATGCGGACCAACCTCGACAGCCTGTTCAACATGAGCAAGCAGGTGGTCGACGGCATGGTCGAGCGCGGCTGGGGCCGGGTGATCAACGTCTCATCGGTCAACGGCTCGAAAGGCGCGTTCGGCCAGACCAACTACTCGGCCGCCAAGGCCGGGGTACACGGCTTCACCAAGGCGCTGGCGCTCGAGGTGGCGAAGAAGGGCGTGACCGTCAACACCATCTCGCCGGGCTACATCGGCACCAAGATGGTGACAGCCATCCCGCAGGAGATCCTCGACTCGAAGATCCTGCCGCAGATCCCGGTCGGCCGGCTCGGCAAGCCCGAGGAAGTGGCGGGCCTGATCATCTACCTGGCGTCCGAGGAGGCGGCGTTCCTCACCGGAGCGAACATCGCCATCAACGGCGGCCAGCACATGCAATGAACCAGAGGGAGATCACATGATCAAGTCGGGGATCGACCAGGACGCGCTCGTCACCATGTTCGCCGAGGCGAGCGCCAAGCAGGGCGAGGCGCTGAGGAAGGCCGTGTCCGGCGCGACGCTGCAGGCGCTGCAGGGCCGCGAGCTCACGCTCGAAAGCATTCGCAAGGTCGTCAAGACGGTCGCCGGCGCCGCCTCCCTGGGCGCGTCGAAGAACCCGGCCAGCGCGGTCGACGTCGAGGCGATGCTCGGCAAGGCGCTCGCCGGCATCGATTCGGCGCTGCTGCAGGCGGTCGAGGCCAACCGCAAGGCGCTGACCCAGTTCGTGAGCACCGGCGTCGGCCTGACCGAAAAGCCGATGAAGGACGCGCTCGCCAACATCGAGAAGATGGAAGACACCTTCTTCGACGCGGTCGCCAAGGCGAGCAAGACCGCCGGGCCGCTGCAGGCACCTTGGGAGCATGCGCTCTCAGCCCTGAAGATGAAGGGCAGCGACACCGGGGCGCAGGCGACGCAGACGGTCGAGTCGCTGCTCGCGCAGGCGCAGACCACCCTGCGCTCCACCCGCGCCGGCAGCATGCGCGCCGCCCAGGCGATGCTCGACAGCTACGCCGCGCTCGTCAGCGGCGTCTTGATCGGCATGTCGGAAGGACTGCAATCGGGCAGGGTGCCGTCGACCCCGGCGGAGGCCAACCCGGGCTCCGAACCGGCGGCCAAGCGACCGACGCCGCGGCGGCGTCCCAGGGCCAGGCCAGCCTGAACCGCGCCGGGCGGCTGTCAGCGGCGCCCGCCAACGGGTCAGCCGGCCCGTGGCGCGCCGAGCGCGGCGACGATCGCTGCGACCCGCGCCTCGACGGTGGCGTCGTGGCGGATCGGCCGGCCCCACTCCCGCGTGGTCTCGCCCGGCCACTTGTTGGTGGCGTCGAGACCCATCTTCCCGCCCAGCCCGGACACCGGCGAGGCGAAGTCGAGCGAATCGATCGGCGTGTGGTCCACGAGGACGGTGTCGCGCACCGGGTCCATGCGCGTGGTGATCGCCCAGACCACGTCCTGCCAGTCGCGCGCGTTCACGTCCTCGTCGACCACGACGATGAACTTGGTGTACATGAACTGGCGCAGGAAGCTCCAGATCCCGAACATCACCCGCTTGGCATGCCCCGGGTAGCGCTTGGCGATGCTGACGATCGCCAGCCGGTAGCTGCAACCCTCGGGCGGCAGGTAGAAGTCGACGATCTCGGGAAACTGCTTCCTGAGGATCGGCACGAACACCTCGTTCAGGGCGACGCCCAGCACCGCCGGCTCGTCGGGCGGCTTGCCGGTGTAGGTGGAGTGATAGATGGGCTTGTCGCGGTGGGTCAGCCGAGAGATCTCGAAGACCGGGAACCAGTCGGCCTCGTTGTAATAGCCGGTGTGGTCGCCGAACGGGCCTTCGAGTGCATATAGATAGCCGCCGATCTCCTTGAGCGGAATTCCGTGTTCGCTGGTCGCGGCGAAGCCGGGCATCGCCGGCGGGATGTGCCCTTCCAGGACGAACTCGGCACTGGCTGGCGCCTGCAGCATCACCCCCGCGTCGCCGACCGAGCAGTCGCTCACCTCGGTGCGGGCGCCGCGCAGCAGGCCCGCGAACTGGTATTCGGAAAGGGTGTCGGGCACAGGCGTGACCGCGCCCAGGATCGTCGCCGGGTCCGCGCCCAGGGCGACCGCGATCGGAAACGGCTGACCCGGCCGGGCCGCGGCGAACTCGCGAAAGTCGAGCGCGCCGCCGCGGTGGGCGAGCCAGCGCATGATCACCTGGCGCGGGCCGATCACCTGTTGTCTATAGATACCCAGGTTCTGGCGCGAGTGCGCCGCCGGCCCACCCTGGGGGCCGCGCGTGATCACCAACCCCCAGGTGATCAGCGGTCCGGCATCCTCGGGCCAGCATGTCTGGATCGGCAGGCGGCCGAGATCGAGTCCCTCGCCGTCGAGCACGACCTCCCGGCAGGAGGCCCGCGAGACGGTTGCCGGGCGCATCGTCCAGAGCGCTTTCGCCAGCTGCAGCAGCCGGCCGGCGTCGCGCACGCCCTTGGGGGGCTCGGGTTCCTTGAGGTTGGCGAGCAGCTCGCCGATGTCCCGCAGCTCGCCGACATTGGCCGCGCCCATGCCTTTGGCGACCCGACCACTCGTCCCGAAAAGGTTCGCCAGGACCGGAATTTTGTAACCGACAGGGTTCTCGAAAAGCAGCGCCGGGCCCCCCTGGCGCAGCACGAAGTCACTGACCGCTGTCATCTCCAGCCGCGCGGAGACTGGCTCCGTGACCCGCCTGAGCTCGCCCGATGCCTCCAGACCGGCCATGAAGTCACGCAGATCGCGATAAGTCATACTTGTTAGTAGTAAAGAACGGCGATCCGAGGGTTGACCGGGAATTTAACGGCTTTCTAGAATCGCGCCGTTCTGCGGGCCGCCCCATCGGGTGCGCCGCTGGCGGTTCGGGTAAACCCTTTTCCCCGGTCCGTCGTCGCGACTTCTTCGCCGCAATCCGTGCGGAAATTATCGCCGTGCCGCTCCGCCCCGCCGACCCCGTCTGGCGCCGGAGCATGAAGCGCCGGCCGGGAGATGAAAGAGATGACAACGCTGGATAGCCTTCGCGCTACGGCTGACTCGTGGAAATCGGCGGTGCTCGGCTCGGGCGGGGTGTTCCTGCGCGACGTCGGTCATGGCCTCCTCGAGGTCGGCCACAACGGGCTCGCCCTGCTCGGCATGGCCGTGATCGGCATCGCGCTGCTCGCCGGCGGCCGTTCGGATCTGCGCCACACCCTGGAGGCGCACACCCTGAGCTGGCTGCAGGCCCGGCACGAGGCCCGGCAGCCGCCGGCGGTCGAACAGGTCGAACAGGTCGATCTGGGCGAGCCGGATGCGATCGCCCGGGCGACCGCTGTCGATCCGAAGGACCTGAACCGGACCCAGGCCGCCGTGGCCGGCTGGCTGGCGCGCCGCTACCGGGTCGCTCCCGAGCCGGTGAGCCGATTGGTCCAGGAAGCCTGGCGCGTCGGCGAGCTGGTCAATATCGATCCGACCCTGATCCTGGCGGTGATGGCGGTCGAGTCGAGCTTCAACCCCTTCGCCCAGAGCCCCGTCGGCGCCCAGGGCCTGATGCAGGTCATGACCAAGGTGCACGACGACAAGTACGAAGCCTTCGGCGGCGTTCACGCGGCGTTCGATCCGGTCACCAACCTGCGCGTCGGCGTGCAGGTGCTGAAGGAATGCATCGCCCGCGCCGGCAGCCTCGAGGCGGGCCTGCGCTTCTACGTCGGCGCCGCCAACGTAGACGACGGTGGCTATGTGATGAAGGTGCTGGTGGAGCAGAACATCTTGCGCCAGCTCGCCGGCCAGAAGCCCCTGCCGCTGCCCGCCCGTCGCCCGGCGGCGGCGGTGGCGGACGCCGGCGACCGCGACGGCCCGGCGACGGCGATCGCCAAGCCGGGCGCCGTGGCCGACCCGATCGTTCGTCCCGCGACCGATCCGGCAACGCTGCCGGACAAGATCGCCCTGCTGCACTAGGCGCCTGGCGGCCCGACGTCCGCTACACTTTCGCCACTGCGCGACTGGCGATTCGGCCCTTCCTTCGGGCCTGAGGTGGGACAACCACCGGGGAGCGCAGTCGGGGTTGCCCGAAGCAGCCATCGGTCGTGCCGTTCGCCTGGGCCACCCGCTCGCTTCAGCGCGGGCGCGGACGCCCACTGAAGGAGCCGACAGATGTTTCACCGCAGCCCCACGATCCTCGCCGACACCGACCCCGAGATCGCCTCCATCGTCGAGCGCGAGAACCGGCGCCAGGAAGAGCACATCGAGCTGATCGCCTCGGAGAACTACGCCTCGACGGCGGTGATGGCGGCGCAGGGCAGCCAGCTCACCAACAAGTACGCCGAGGGCTACCCCGGCAAGCGCTACTACGGCGGCTGCGAATTCGTCGACATGGCCGAACAGCTGGCGATCGACCGCGTCAAGCTCCTGTTCGACGCCGCCTACGCCAACGTGCAGCCGAACTCGGGCTCGCAGGCCAACCAGGCGGTGTTCTTCGCCTTGCTTCAGCCCGGCGACACGGTCATGGGCATGAGCCTGGCCGAAGGCGGCCACCTGACCCACGGCATGCCGCTCAACATGAGCGGCAAGTGGTTCAAGGTCGTGAGCTACGGCCTCACCGCGAAGGAAGAGATCGACTACGACGCGATGGAGCGGCTGGCCCATGAGCACAAGCCCAAGCTGATCATCGCCGGCGCCTCGGCGTACAGCCTGAAGATCGACTTCGCCCGCTTCGCCAAGGTCGCCAAGGACATCGGCGCCTGGTTCATGGTCGACATCGCCCACTACGCCGGGCTGGTGGCGGCCGGGGTCTACCCGAACCCGGTGCCGCATGCCGACGTCGTCACCTCGACCACGCACAAGAGCCTGCGCGGTCCGCGCGGCGGCATCATCCTGATGAACGACGAAGGCGTCGCCAAGAAGATCAACAGCGCCGTGTTCCCCGGCCTGCAGGGCGGCCCGCTGATGCACGTGATCGCCGCCAAGGCGGTCGCCTTCAAGGAAGCGCTGGCGCCCGAGTTCAAGGTCTACCAGCGGCAGGTCGCGACGAACGCGATCGTGCTCGCCGAGACATTGACCGAGCGGGGGCTGCGCATCGTCAGCGGCCGGACCGAAAGCCATGTGATGCTGGTCGACCTGCGGCCCAAGAACCTCACGGGCAAGGAAGCCGAGACCGTGCTGCACGCCGCGCACATGACCTGCAACAAGAACGGCATCCCGAACGACCCGCAAAAGCCGATGGTGACCAGCGGCATCCGCCTCGGCACGCCCGCGCTCACGACGCGCGGCTTTCGCGAGGAAGAGACGCGGCGTACCGCCCACCTCATCGCCGACGTGCTCGACGCGCCGCACGACGAGTCGAACATCGCCGCGGTGCGCGCCAAGGTCGCCACGCTGACGCGCGACTTCCCGGTCTACCGCTGAGGACGGAATTCGATGCGCTGCCCCTTCTGCAGCCACGAAGACACGACGGTCGTCGAGACCCGCGATTCCGACGAGGGCGACGTCGTCCGCCGGCGCCGCCGCTGCCAGAGCTGCGACAAGCGCTTCACCACCTACGAGCACGCCGAGATCGCCCTGCCGCAGGTGGTGAAGAAGGACGGCACCCGCGCCGACTTCGACCCGGCCAAGGTGCGCGCCTCGATGACGCTGGCCCTGCGCAAGCGCCCGGTCAGCGTCGAGCAGATCGACGCGGCGATGGTGCGCATCCAGGACAAGCTGCTCAACAGCGGCGCGCGCGAGGTGCTCTCCTCGAAGGTCGGCGAGCACGTGATGCGCGAGCTCAAGCGCATCGACAAGGTCGCCTATGTTCGCTTCGCGTCGGTCTACCGCAGCTTCGAGGACGTCGACGAGTTCCGCCAGCTGATCCAGGACATCTGATCCGCGCCTGAGGCGCGGCGCCGCCATGGCGGCCCGAGTGCCCCCCCAAGGGCGGCCCGCCGCCGATCCCCCACGGTTCCCCTCTGCACGGGATCGTGAAATCCGTCGCGGATTTCTACAGTGCTTCGCATGGACACGAAGCACGACACGCACCGCCGGCCGCGCCGCCTTGCCGGCTTCTCGCTGATCGAGGCGATGGTTCTCGTCGCCGTGACCGCGGTCGTCGCCACCGCCGCCCTCCCCAGCCTCGTCGCCTTCATCGACGGCCGCCGCCTCGACGCCGCGGCGACCGCGCTCGCCGCCGACGTCCAGTTCGTGCGCACCGAGGCGGTCGCACGCAACCAGCCGATCCGCATCAGCTTCCACGCCGACGGCGCGAGCACCTGCTGGGTGGTGCACACGGGCGCGGCCGCGCAATGCAGCTGCGGCGACGCCGCGCCTGCGGTCTGCAGCGGCGGCGCGGTCGAGATCAAGACCGTCGTCCTCGGCGCCGCCGACCGGGTGAGCGTGCGCGCCAACGTCGCTTCGATCGCCTTCGATCCGCTGCACGGCACGAGCACTCCGACCGGAACGCTGCGCCTGGTCGATACCGGCGGCCGGGCGGTGCACCACGTCGTCAACGTCATGGGCCGCGTCCGCTCGTGCACGCCCGCCGGCGTGTCGGGCTGGCGCGCCTGCTGAATTCGATTCCACGACAAGGAGACTCCCATGCAACGCCTCATGCCTTCCCGCTGCCGACGCGGCGGCCGTCGCTCCAGCCGCGGCTTCACCCTGATCGAGACGCTGATCGCCGTCGGCATCGCCGGCGTGCTGTCGAGCATCGCCTACCCCTCGCTCGAGAGCCAGGTGCTGCGCGCCCGGCGCAGCGACGCCATGGTCTCGCTGATGAACGCGCAGCTCGCGCAGGAGCGGCATCGGGCCAACCACCGCAGCTACGGCGACCTCGCCGCCATCGGCGTGCGCGCCACCTCGCTCTCGGGCTACTACACGATCGAGGTCGCGGCGAGCGCGACCGACGCCTACGAGCTCGTCGCCACCGCCACCGGCCGGCAGGCGCGCGACGCGAGCTGCCAGACGCTGCGCCTCGCGGTCGCCGGTGCGAGCGTCGTCTACGCCTCGGGGCCCGACGCCGCGGCGTCGAACCCCGCCACGCTCAACCGCAAGTGCTGGAACCAGTGATGAAGACGCGTCGTTCCTCGCGCGGCCTCTCGATCGTCGAGCTGCTCGTCGGCACCGCGGTCGGGCTGGTCGTCGTCGCCGCCGGCACCGCGCTCGTCACGCACAACGCCCGCGAGAACCGTGCCCTCATGATCGAGGCGCGGCTGATGCAGGATTTGCGCACGGCCGCCGACATCGTCGCCCGCGACCTGCGCCGCGCCGGCTACTGGGCCGGTTCGGCCTCGGGCGTGCGCAGCGACGACGGCAGCGCGGTCGTCGCCAATCCGTATGCCCTCGTCGCGCCCGAGAGCGCCGCGTCCGACGCGGTACGCCTCAGCTTCTCGCGCGACGCGAGCGAGAACGGCACGGTCGACGGCAACGAGCGCTTCGGCTTTCGCCTGCGCAACGGCGCGATCGAGCTGCAGCTCGGCGACGGCAACTGGCAGGCGCTCACCGATCCGGCGACGCTCACCGTCACCGCGTTCGAGGTCGCGCCTCGCACCGAGGAGACGAGCCTGGCGAGCTTCTGCGCCGAGCCTTGCGCCGCCGGCAGCACGACCTGCCCGCCGCGCCAGCAGGTGCGCAGCTTCGCCGTCGCGATTGCCGCCCGTGCGGTCGCCGACGCGAACGTGCAGCGCAGCGTCGTCGCCGGCGCGCGGCTGCGCAACGTCTCGGTCGTCGGCAGCTGCGAGGCCTGAGATGCGACGCCGCACCGGAGGATCGACTCGCCGCCAGCGCGGCGCCGCAGCGCTCGTCGTCACCATGCTGCTCGTGTTCGCGATGCTGATCGTCGTCGCGGTCGCCAACCGCAACGTCATCGTCGAGGTGCGAGGGTCGGCGAACCAGTACCGCTCGACGCAATCGTTCGAGGCCGCGGAGGCTGGCCTCGAGTGGGCGCTCGCCCGGCTCAACGACGGCACGCCGATCGGCGACGACTGCCTGCCGAGCGCGGATCCCGCGGCGCGCTCCTTCCGCGACCGCTACCTGCGCGACGACGGCGCCGGCTTCGTCGCCGCGACCCGGGACGATGCGGGGACGCCGACGCCGCTGCAAGCGGCGTGCGTCCGCGGCGAGAGCGGCTGGTCCTGCGCCTGCCCGCCCGGCGGCACCGCCGTCGTCTCCGATCCCGCCGGCGATGCGACCGCGCCCGGCTTCGCCCTGCAATTCGCCAACGGCGCCCGGCCCGGCATCGTCCGTGCGATCGCCAGCGGCTGCACGCGCAGCGCCGCGACTTGCGCCGCGACCACGAATGCCGGCCACGAGGCCGCGGCGCGCGTCGAGGTCGCGTTCGGCCTGGTTCCCGGCCTGCGCGCGGCACCGGTCGCGGCGCTCACCGTGCGCGGCAACGTCGATGCCGGCGCCAGCGCCCTCGGCGCGCACAACCGCGACGCCGCCTCCGGCGGACTGGCGATCCACGCCGGCGGCGGCGTCGCCGGCAATGCCTTGCGGCTCGGCGTTCCCGCCGGCTCGCCGCTCGAGGGCGCGATCGCTTCCGGCGACACGCAGCTCGCCGCCCTGGACGCCGACCGCTTCTTCGCCCGCTGGTTCGCCATGGACAAGGCCGCCTGGGCGGCGCAACCCGCGGCGACACCGCTCGCGTGCAGCGGCAACTGCAGCGCCGCGATCGGCAGCGCGGTGGCCGCCGGCAGCCGCCTGGTCGCGATCGCCGGCGACGCATCGCTCGACGGTCCCGCGACGCTCGGCTCGCTCGAGCGACCGATCGTCCTCGTGGTCGACGGAGCGCTTCGCCTGCGCGACGCGGTGACGCTGCACGGCGTCGTCTTCGCCGGCTCGATCGACTGGCGCGACGCCGGGCCAGGCAGCGGCGCGCTGATCCGCGGCGCGGCGATCGCCGAAGGCGCGTACAGCGGCGACGCCGCCGCCGACTTCGTTCACAACGCTGCCGTGCTCGAGCGCCTGCAGCGCGGCAGCGGCAGCTTCGCCCGCATCAACGGCAGCTGGAAGGACTTCTGACCATGGCCACGACTTCTCATCGTCTCCGCCTGCAGGATCGCCATGCGCAGCAGGGCGCCGCCCTGTTCGAATCGCTCGTCGCCTTCTTCTTCCTCGCCACAGCATGCCTGACCGCGGCGCAGGTGCAAAGCCAGCTTCGCCTGCACGGCGACCTGGCGCGGCAGCGTTCGGAAGCGGTTCGCCTCGGCGCCCGCGAGCTCGAAGCGCTGCGCGCCTGGTCGACCCTGGAGGCCGCCTCCGGGGCGAGCGCGTACGCGGCGATCGTCGACGCCGAGACGACGCTCGACGCAGGCACGAATCCGGTGGGCAACGCCGACTACCGCATCGTCCGCCGCATCGACGACGCTGCCTTCGCCGGCGCCAAGAGCGCGACGGTCGCGGTCGAATGGGCCGATCGCGGCGGCGCCGCGCAGCGGCTCGTGCTCGAGAGCGTGATCGCCCGCAACGACCCGATCTGGTCGGGCGCGCTCGCCGTCGGTGCCGGCGCCGGCGTGCCGCGCGGCAGCCTCGGCCGCTCGACCGGCGTGCCGGTGACGGCGCGCTCGCTCGGCGACGGTCGCAGCGCGCTGAAGACTTCGTCGTCGGGCAGCGCAGCGGTGATCTTCGACGACCGCAGCGGCGAGATCGTCTCGCGCTGCGCCGGCATCGCCTCCGGCATCGCCACCCGCGATCTCACGACCGGCGACCTGGCGTCGTGCAGCAACGGCCGCTGGCGCCTGCTCAGCGGCAGCATCCGCTTCAGCTCGGCGGTGCCGCCCCTGGCGACCGACGCGAACGACACGCCGCCCGCCGTGGCCATCGCCCTCGCGCTCGGCGGCGGCAGCTACGCCGCGCCGGCCGAATGCAGCACCGAGGTGATGAAGACGGTGCGCCACTCGGCGGGCGGCAGCCTGCACATCGAGGCGGTGCCCATCGATGCCGCGCCCTCCTCGCTCGGACTGGCGTGGTGGGTCGATACCGGCGACCGCCATGTCGCCTACCGCTGCGTCGTCACGCCGCGCGCCGATGGCCGCTGGACGGGCCGCAGCACGCTCGTGCCCTCGGGCTGGACGATAGGCGCGGGCAGCGGCGACCGCCGCGTCTGCCGCTACGCCACCGACCGCGACGGCTCGGGCGCAATCGATGCGAACATCGAGCATCCCGCCGACTACGTCGACGTCGCCGGCACGCTCCAGGCGCAGAATTTCCTGGTCGTGCGTGGCGACCAGCCGTGCCCGGCGGCCAGCGGCGGGGACCTCTTCACCGCCGGCCTCGGCACGGTGCAACATCAACCCTGATCCTCGCCGCACGCGCACGCCTTGAACGACTCGATCCTCACGCCCGCCGACCCGAACGCCTTCGCCACGCCGATGCGAGAGGCGCTCGCGCTCGCCGAGCAGGCGGTCGGCCTCTCCGATCCCAACCCGCGCGTCGGCTGCGTCATCGTCTCTGGCGACGGCAGCGTCATCGGCCGCGGCCACACGCAGGCGGCCGGTGGCGCGCATGCCGAGGTGATGGCGCTGCGCGACGCCGCCGCCCGCGGCTTCGCGGTGCGTGGCGCCACCGTCGTCGTCAGCCTCGAGCCGTGCTCGCACCACGGCCGCACGCCGCCCTGCGCCGATGCGCTGGTCGCCGCCGGCGTCGGCCGCGTCGTCATGGCGATGCAGGATCCCAATCCGCTCGTCGCCGGCCAGGGCGCGGCGCGGCTCGCGGCCGCCGGCATCGAGGTTGTCCCCGGGCCGTTCGAGGCCGAGGCGCGCGAGCTCAACATCGGCTTCGTCTCGCGCATGGCGCGAGGCCGACCGTGGCTGCGCCTGAAGGTCGCGGTCTCGCTCGACGGGCGCAGCGCGCTCGAGAACGGCGCCAGCCAGTGGATCACGGGCGAGGCGGCGCGCAGTGACGGCCACGCCTGGCGCAAGCGCGCCGGCGCCGTGCTCACCGGCGTCGGCACCGTGCTCGACGATGATCCGCGGCTCGACGTGCGGCTCGTGCCCACCGCCCGCCAGCCGCTGCGCGTGATCGTCGATTCGCGCCTGCAGACGCCGGCCGCGGCGCGCATCCTCGCGCCGCCGGGATCGGTGCTGCTCTATGCAGCGGTCGACGACGCCGGCAAGCGCCGCGAGCTCGAAGCGCGCGGCGTCGAGATCAGGCTGCTGCCCTCCTCCGCCGGCAAGGTCGACCTGCCGGCGATGCTCGCCGACCTCGGCGCGCGCGGCATCAACGAGCTGCATGTCGAAGCCGGCGAGAAGCTGAACGGCTCGCTGCTGAAGGAGGCCGTCGTCGACGAGCTGCTGGTCTACCTGGCGCCGCGCCTGCTGGGCAGCGGCCGCGGCCTGGCGGCGCTCGGCCCGTTCGAGCGCCTCGAGCAGAGTCTCGACTTTCGCATCGTCGACGTCGCCCGGGTCGGCGACGACCTGCGCCTGCGCCTGCGCCGCTGACGCCTTCGCGACGTCAAGGCGAAGGCGTCGCGACGACAATCGACGCATGTTCACAGGCATCGTCAGCGGCGTCGGCCGCATCGTCGAATCGATCCCGCTCGGTGCCGGCGCAGGCTTCGGCAAGGCGCTCGCGATCGAGGCGCCGGCGGGCTTTCTCGACGGGGTCGGCCTCGGCGACAGCATCGCCCTGTCGGGCGCATGCATGACCGTCGTCCGCCTCGAGCCCGGCGCGCGCCGCTTCCATGTCGAGATCTCGGCCGAAAGCCTGGACAAGACCGCCGGCCTCGACGCCGCCGGCGAGGTCAACCTGGAGAAGGCAATGCGCGCCGACGCCCGGCTCGACGGCCACCTCGTCTCCGGCCATGTCGACGGCGTCGGCCGCGTCACTCGCTTCGAGCGCGTCGGCGAATCGTGGGAGCTGCGGGTCGAGGCGCCGTCGGCGCTGGCGCGCTTTCTCGCGGTGAAGGGCTCGGTCGCGGTCGATGGCGTCAGCCTCACCGTCAACAGCGTCGAAGATCGCCCATCGGGCTGCGAGATCGGCATCAACCTGATCCCGCACACGGTGCAGAACACGAGCCTGCGCGGCCTCGCAGTCGGCCGCCGGGTCAATCTCGAGATCGACCTGATCGCCCGCTATGTCGAGCGCATGCTCGGCCTTTCCCCGCGCCCCGCCTGAAACCACCCCAACGCCTACAATTTCGCCATGGCCATCGCCCCGATTCCCGAGCTCGTCGCCGAGCTGGCCGCACGCCGGATGGTGATCCTCGTCGACGAGGAGGATCGCGAGAACGAAGGCGATCTGGTCCTCGCCGCCGACCACGTCACGCCCGAGGCGATCAACTTCATGGCGAAGTTCGGCCGCGGCCTGATCTGCCTCACGCTCACGCGCGAGCGCTGCGAGCGGCTGCAGTTGCCGCCGATGGCAGCGAAGAACGGCGCCCAGCACGGCACCGCGTTCACCGTCTCGATCGAGGCCGCCACCGGCGTGACCACCGGCATCTCCGCCGCCGACCGTGCGCGCACAGTGCAGGCCGCGGTGAAGAAGGACGCGCGCGCCTCCGACCTGGTGCAGCCCGGCCACATCTTCCCCTTGCAGGCGCACGACGGTGGCGTGCTCATGCGCGCCGGCCACACCGAAGCCGGCTGCGACCTCGCGGCCATGGCCGGCCTGGCGCCGGCGGCGGTGATCTGCGAGGTGATGAACGACGACGGCACGATGGCGCGCCTGCCGGACCTCGTCGCCTTCGCGGAGCAGCACGGCCTGAAGATCGGCACCATCGCCAGCCTGATCGAGCATCGCAGCCGCAACGAGTCGCTGATCGAGCGCGCCGGCACGCGCAAGATGCTCACGCCGCAGGGCGAGTTCGACTGCACCGTCTACACCGACAAAGCCGGCGGCCTGCACCTGGCGCTGACGCGCGGCCGCTGGACCGGCGCCGACGAGGTGCTGGTGCGCGTGCACGCGCCCCTCTCGGTGCTCGACCTGCTCGATGCCGGCCCGTCCGACCACTCCTGGCCGCTGCCGCGGGCGCTGGCCGCGCTGCAGAAGAACGAGCGCAGCGCCGCGGTGCTGCTCAACTGCGGCGAAGACGCTGCGGCCCTCTTGCCGCAGATGCTGGCGCGCAGCCGCGGCGCGCGCCGGCCGCCGCAGCCGATGGACCTGCGCACCTACGGCATCGGCGCGCAGATCCTGCGCGATCTCGGCGTCGCCAGGATGAAGCTGCTCGGCAGCCCGCGCCGCATGCCGAGCATGGCCGGCTACGGCCTCGAAGTGAACGGCTTCGTCGCCGACGAGCCGCCGGTCGTTCCCGCCGCCGCCGTCACGCATGCGCAACGCTGACCGCGGCGAGGCGCCGCGCCTCGACGGTCGCGAGCTGCACATCGGCATCGTCCAGGCGCGCTTCAACGCCGAGATCACCGACCGGATCGCCGCTGCCTGCGAAGCCGAGCTCGGCGCGCTCGGCGTCGCCGCCGACCGGGTCGCGCGGGTCCGCGTGCCGGGCGCGCTCGAGATCGGCGTCGCGCTGGCCGCGCTCGCCGAGAGCAACGAGTTCGACGCGCTGATCGCGATCGGCTGCGTGATCCGCGGCGAGACCTATCACTTCGAGCTCGTCGCCAACGAAAGCGGCGCGGCGATCACGCGGGTCGGGCTCGACCACGACCTGCCGATCGGCAATGCCGTGCTCACCTGCGAAGACGAGGCGCAGGCCGAGGCGCGGGCCGACGACAAGGGTCGCGACGCGGCGCGGGCCGCGGTGGAGATGGCGAACCTGCTGGACGACTGGTCGTGAGCGACGAGAACAAGCCGCCCGCCGCGGAGCGGCCCGAAGGCGCGCCGCGCGCCCGCCCGGTCCGGCGTACCGGCGACAACCGGCGACGCGGCGGCACCGTTTCGTCGGCCCGCCGCAAGTCGCGCGAGTTCGCCCTGCAGGGCCTGTACGAATGGCTGATCGGCGGCGCCGACGCCGGCGTCGTCGACGCCCACGTGCGCGAGCAGGAGGGCTTCGACCAGTGCGACGCCGCCCATTTCGACATGCTGCTGCACGGCTGCATCCGCGAGCGCGCCGAGCTCGACGCGCAGCTCGCTACCCACCTCGACCGCAAGGCCGAGCAGCTCTCGCCGGTGGAGCATGCGGTGCTGCTGATCGGCAGCTACGAACTGCTGCATTGCATCGAGATCCCGTACAAGGTGGCGATCAACGAAGCGGTCGAGCTGGCCAAGAGCTTCGGCGGCACCGATGGCCACAAGTACGTCAACGGCGTGCTCGACAAGACCGCGGGCGCGCTGCGCAGCGTCGAGATCGAGGCGGCGCGGGCACGGCGCGTCTGAGGACGGCTGGCGCGGGCAAAAGCCCGCTGTCGGGGCGCCTCGAATGGTGAGCTTGTGTTACTAACGTTCGCCACGACACCTTTTCCACACTCGAGACCGTCTCGCCTCACTTAAGCTGGCGGGCGTGAACAGCAGTTCCACTCCGCCGGCCGTTCCTGGCGACTCGGACCCCGGCTCGCCGCAGAGCGTTCCCGGCGTCGCCCTGTGGAGCGATTCCGACAGCGGCCGGCCGGCGGCGCCCGGTTTCTCGGGCCTGGTGGCCCCCGCCGCCGACCGGGCGATGCCGACGATCGGCCACATCGGCCGCTACGCCCTCAAGTACCAGCTCGGCGCCGGCGGCCTCGGCACGGTGTTCGCCGCCCACGATCCGCTGCTCTCGCGCCTGATCGCGGTCAAGACGCTCAACCTCGAGATCAAGGAGAACGAGCGCGAATCGTTCAACTCGCTCTTCATCAACGAGGCGCGCGCCGCGGGCGGCCTCAGCCACCCGCACATCGTCACCGTGTTCGACGCCGGCATCAGCGACAACCGCGCCTACATCGCGATGGAGCTGCTCAAGGGCCGGGACCTGCGCCAGCTGCGCCAGGAAGGCTGGCGGGCAACGCCCTCGCAGGCGGCGCTGATCGTCCGCCGGGTCGCCGACGCGCTCGCCTTCGCCCACTCCAAGGGCGTGATCCACCGCGACATCAAGCCGGCCAACATCTTCATGGTCGGCCGCACCCAGCCGCGGGTGCTCGACTTCGGCATCGCCCGGATCACGCACCAGCGCGAAGGCGGCGA
>JANMCC010000170.1:0-2236 GCA_031360885.1 Burkholderiales bacterium
GGACCCGGATCCGGCCGCGCAGGCGGTTGAGCACCAGCGTCTGCTGCGTCTCCGCCAGACCCAGCTCCCAGGGCGTGCCGGCGTGCTTGATCGAGCTCCAGGGCGAAGCACCGGTGCCGCCGTCGTGGCCGGCGATGACGATGTGGTCGGCCTTGGCTTTCGCCACGCCGGCCGCGACCGTGCCGACGCCGACCTCCGAGACCAGCTTGACGCTGATGCTCGCCCGCCTGTTGGCATTCTTCAGGTCGTGGATCAGCTGCGCCAGGTCCTCGATCGAGTAGATGTCGTGGTGCGGCGGCGGCGAGATCAGGCCGACCCCGGGCACCGAGTAGCGCAGCCGCCCGATGTACTCGCTGACCTTGCCGCCGGGCAGCTGGCCGCCCTCGCCCGGCTTGGCGCCCTGCGCCATCTTGATCTGCAGCTGGTCGGCCGAGACCAGGTACTCGGTGGTCACGCCGAACCGTCCCGAGGCGACCTGCTTGATCTTCGAACGCAGCGAGTCGCCCGCCTTGAGGGCGAAGTCGACGACGATGTCGCCCTTGCCGATGATGTCGCCGAAGTGCGTGCCTTCGGCGATCGTCTCGCCCTTCATCTCGGCGCGATAGCGGGCCGGGTCTTCGCCGCCCTCGCCGGTGTTCGACTTGCCGCCGATCCGGTTCATCGCCACGGCCAGCGTCGCATGGGCTTCGGTCGAGATCGAGCCGAGCGACATCGCGCCGGTGGCGAAGCGCTTGACGATCTCGGCCGCGGGCTCGACCTCGGCGATCGGAATCGACTTCGCCGGATCGACGACGAAGTCGAACAGGCCGCGCAGCGTCATGTGCCGCTTGCTCTGGTCGTTGATCAGCTTCGCGTATTCCTGGTAGGTCTCGAAACGGTTCGCGCGCACGCCATGCTGCAGCTTGGCGATCGCGTCGGGCGTCCACATGTGCTCTTCGCCGCGCACTCGCCAGGCATATTCGCCGCCCGCGTCGAGCATGCCCTCGAGCACAGGATCGTTCCCGAAGGCTGCGCGGTGCATGCGGATCGCCTCCTCGGCCACCTCGAAGATGCCGATGCCGCCGATCTGGCTGGCGGTGCCGCGGAAGTACTTCTCGACCAGCGTCTTCTCGAGGCCGATCGCCTCGAACAGCTGTGCGCCGCAGTACGACATGTAGGTCGAGACGCCCATCTTCGACATGATCTTCGACAGACCCTTGCCGATCGCCTTGATGTAGTTGTAGGTCGCCTTCTCGGTGCCGAGTTCGCTCGGCAGGTCGTTGTGCAGGGCGGCCAGGGTCTCCAGCGCGAGGTAGGGGTGAACCGCTTCCGCACCGTAGCCCGCGAGCACGCTGAAGTGATGCACCTCGCGCGCCGAGCCGGTCTCGACTACGAGCCCGGCGGTCGTGCGCAGGCCCTCGCGCACGAGATGCTGGTGCACCGCGGAGAGCGCGAGCACGGCCGGCAGGGCGACGTGCTCGCGGTCGATCTTGCGGTCGCTGATGATCAGGATGTTGTGGCCGCTCCTGATCGCGTCGACGCTCTGGGCGCACATCGAGGCGAGCTTGGCCTCCACGCCTTCGGCGCCCCAGGCGAGCGGGTAGGTGATGTCGAGCTCGTAGCTCTTGAACTTGGCCGAGGTGCGGCCTTCGATCTCGCGCAGACGCGCCATGTCGGCGAAGTCGAGGATCGGCTGCGAGACCTCGAGCCGCATCGGCGGGTTGACCGCGTTGATGTCGAGCAGGTTGGGCTTGGGGCCGATGAACGACACCAGCGACATCACGATCGCCTCGCGGATCGGGTCGATCGGCGGGTTCGTCACCTGCGCGAACAGCTGCTTGAAGTAGTTGTAGAGCGGCTTGTCCTTGTCGGAGAGCACGGCCAGGGGCGAGTCGTTGCCCATCGAGCCGATGCCCTCCTCGCCGGCCTGGGCCATCGGGCTCATCAGGAACTTGATGTCTTCCTGGGTGTAGCCGAAGGCCTGCTGGCGGTCGAGCAGGCTCTCGGTCGGCGTCGGCCGCGCCGCCGAGGCGGCCAGGTCCTCGTGCTTGAGGCGCACGCCGTCGACCCACTGGCGATACGGCTTGGCCGAGGCGAACTGGTTCTTCAGCTCCTCGTCGTCGACGATCCGGCCCTGCTCGAAATCGATCAGGAACATCTTGCCCGGCTGCAGGCGCCACTTCTTGACGATCCGGCTCTCGGCGATCGGCAGGACGCCGGACTCCGACGCCATGACGACGAAGCCGTCGTCGGTGAC
>JANMCC010000197.1:0-73222 GCA_031360885.1 Burkholderiales bacterium
TCGCTCGGCGAGCGCCCGGCCGGCGGCGGTGAGGTGGATCTGCTGCGCGCGCCGGTCGCGGGTGCTGCGCACCCGCTCGATCCAGCCGCGCTCGGCCATGCGGTCGAGCGTTACCGCCATGTTCGGCGGCGAGATGTCGAGCGCCTGGCCGAGCTGCTTCTGGTTGACGTCGCCGTTGTCGGCCACCAGCATGAGGATCGAGAACTGCGGCGTCGTCAGGCCGTGCGGGTCCATGTGCAGGGTGAACACCTTGCGCAGCTCGAGGGCGGCGCGCGAGGCCGCGTAGCCCACCAGGTGGGCTAGCCCGGAGTCGTCGAGCCGGCCGGGCTTGCGCTTGGGCGTGGCGGCGCGAGGCGAGCGCGCGTCGGTGGCCGGGGTCGGGCGGACCGCGGCCACGCTCACGCTTCCGTCTTCTTTCGCGCCGCGCCGAGGTAGGTCTCGATCACCCTCGGGTCCTTGGCCAGGTCCTCGGCCGGCCCCTGCAGCGCGACCTCGCCCATCTCGAGGACGTAGCCGTAGTCGGCCACCTCGAGGGCGGCGCGCGCGTTCTGCTCCACGAGCAGGATCGTCACCCCGGTCGAGCGCAGCGCGGCGATGGTCGCGAAGATGCTGCGCACCACCAGCGGCGCCAGGCCGAGGCTGGGCTCGTCGAGCATCAGCAGCGAAGGCTTGCCCATCAGCGCCCGGCCGACGGCGAGCATCTGCCGCTCGCCGCCCGAGAGCGTGCCGGCGAGCTGGGTGCGCCGTTCCTTGAGGCGCGGGAACAGCATGTAGACGGAGTTGAGCTCCCTGGCGCTGTCTTTCACGCCGAGCCGGAACTGGCGCCAGGCGCCGAGCAGCAGGTTGTCCTCGACCGACATGGTGGAGAACAGGGCGCGGGTCTCGGGCACCAGCGCCATGCCGAGCATGACCCGCTCCTCGAGCGAGAGCAGCGCGACCGACTTGCCGTCGTACTCGATCGTGCCCTTGGCGGGCAGCGCGCCCATCAGGGCGTTGAGCAGGGTCGACTTGCCGGCCCCGTTCGGGCCGATGACGGTGATCACCTTGCCGGCGCGCGCGGTCAGCGTGAGGCCGTGCAGCACCTCGGCGCGGCCATAGCCGGCGTGCAGGTTCCTGACGTTGAGAAGGAGCTCGGCCATGTCAGTGCTCCGTGCCCAGGTAGGCGGCACGCACGGCGGGCGAGGCCTGCACCTCGTCGGGCGTGCCCTCGATCAGCTTGGTGCCGAACTCCATCACCACCACCCGGTCGACCAGGCCCATCACCAGGTCCATGTCGTGCTCGACCAGCAGGATCGAGAGGCCCTCGCCGCGAAGCTGGCGCATGACGTCGGCGAGGCCTTCCTTTTCCTTCAGGCGCAGGCCGGCCGCGGGCTCGTCGAGCAGCAGCAGGATCGGGTCGGCGGCGAGCGCGCGGGCGATCTCCATCAGCCGCTGCTGGCCAAGCGCGAGATTGCCGGCCTGCTCGTGCATCAGCTCGCCCATGCCGATGCGCTGCAGCTGGCGCTCGGCCTCCTTCATCAGGCCGCGCTCCTCGGCGCGGTCGAGGCGCAGCATCGCCGCCGGCACGCCGTGGCGGCCGCGCAGATGGGCGCCGAGGGCGACGTTCTCGAGCACCGTCATGCCGGGAATCATCTTCACGTGCTGGAAAGTGCGCGCCACGCCGAGCCGGGCGATCTTGCGCGAGGCGAGCGAGTCGATGCGCCTACCGAGCAGCGTGACCTGGCCGCTCGTGGCCGGCAGCACGCCGGTGACGAGGTTGAAGGTGGTCGACTTGCCCGCGCCGTTGGGGCCGATCAGGCCGAGGATCTCGCCCGCCTTGACCTGGAAGCTGACGTCGTTCACCGCGACCAGGCCGCCGAACTCCTTGCGCGCGTCGCGCACGTCGAGCACCACCTCGCCGTGCGCCGGCCGCGGCCGGGCCGGCAGCGGCGGCGCCTCGGCCCAGTCGACCTTGCGGCGCAGCCGCGGCAGCAGCGAATCGACGAACGACCAGAGGCCGTCGCGCGCGTACTGCAGCATCAGCACCAGCAGCACGCCGAAGACGATGATCTCGTAGTTGCCGCTGGTGCCCATCAGCTTGGGCAGCACGACCTGGAGCTGGTCTTTCAGGATCTGCACGACGCCGGCGCCGACGAGCGCGCCCCAGACGTAGCCGATGCCGCCGAGCACCGCCATGAACAGGTACTCGATGCCCATGTTCAGGCCGAAGGGCGAGGGGTTGACGGTGCGCTGGAAGTGCGCGAACAGCCAGCCGGAGACGCTCGCGAGCAGGGCCGCGAGCACGAACGCGGTGACCTTGACGCGGAAGGTGTCGACGCCCATCGCCTCGGCCATGGTCGAGCCGCCCTTGACCGCGCGCATCGCCCGGCCGGGGCGCGAGTCGAGCAGGTGGGTCATGGCGACCGCCGCCAGCACGACGAGGGTCCAGAGCAGGTAGAAGAAGCTGCGCCCGGTGTTCAGCACCTTGCCGAAGAAGTTCAGCGCCGGGATGCCGAGCAGGCCGTCGTACTTGCCGAGGAAGTCGAGGTTGCCGAGCAGGTAGAAGAGCGAGAGGCCCCAGGCGATGGTGGCCAGCGGCAGGTAGTGGCCCGACATGCGCAGCGTCACCCAGGCGAGCACCAGCGCCGCGACCGCGGTGAAGACGAGGCCGATCCAGACCGTGAGCCAGGGCGAGACGCCGTAGGTGAGCGTGAGATAGGCCGCCGAGTACGCGCCCAGGCCGACGAACGCCGCCTGGCCGAAGGAGGTGAGGCCGGCCACGCCGGTGAGCAGCACCAGGCCGAACACCACGAGGGTGTACAGGCCGATGTAGTTGGCCTGGGTGATCCAGAACTCCTTGTTCTCCGGTGTGACGACCGGCACCAGCGCCAGGATCACGACGAAGACCGCGAGGGCGATACGGCGCGCGTTCATTCTTCCTCGTCGTCGTGGCCGTGCTGGAACGAGCGCCAGAGGAGCACGGGAATGATGAGGGTGAAGACGATCACTTCCTTGAACGCGCTGGCGTAGAACGAGCTGAAGCTCTCGAGCACGCCGACCAGCAGCGCGCCCAGCGCCGCCGCCGGATAGCTGGCCAGGCCGCCGAAGATGGCGGCGACGAAGCCCTTCAGGCCGATCAGGAAGCCCGAGTCGTAGAAGATCGTCGTCGTCGGCCCGATCAGCAGGCCCGACAGCGCGCCCATGAAGGCGGCGAGGCCGAAGCTCAGCTTGCCCGCGCCCGAGGTCGAGATGCCCATGAGGCGCGCGCCGAGCCGGTTCACCGCGGTGGCGCGCAGCGCCTTGCCGCGCAGCGTCCGCTCGAAGAACAGGAACAGGCCGAGGATCAGCGCCACCGCGACGGCGAAGATGATGACCGTCTGCCCCGTGAGCGCGAGCGGCCCGAGGGTGAAGCGCTGGTCCCAGAAGCTCGGGTTGCGAAAGCCCTCGGCGCCGAAGAACACCAGGCCGAGCCCGGTGAGCGCGAAGTGCACGCCGACCGAGACGATCAGCAGCACCAGCACGGTCGCGTCGGCGAGGCGCTGGTAGGCGAGGCGGTAGACGAGCGGCCCGAGCAGGGTGACGATCGCGACCGCGAGCGCGCTCTGCACGAGCAGCGGAAACTTCTGCGGCGCCGCCCAGAGCGTGAGCGCGACGACGATCGCCGGCGCGAGCAGGGTCTTGATCGCATTGCGCAGCAGGGTCGCCGCCGGCAGGCCGCGGCGCAGCGCGTCGAAGGCGTCGAGCAGCGCGGCGGCGACGGCGAGCGCCGCCATCAGCCAGAGCGTGCCCGGCACCTTGCCGAACTGCAGCATCGCGACCGAGAGCGCGCCGTAGGCGACGAACTCGCCCTGCGGGATGAAGATGACGCGGGTGACCGCGAAGACGAGAACGAGCGCGAGCGCGAGCAGCGCGTAGACGGCGCCATTGGTGGCGCCGTCGAGCAGCAGGATGCCGGCGATCGAGGCGTCCATCGTCTACTCGCCGCCCGGGCCTGCAGAACGCCTCAAGGAACGACTTGCCAGTCGCCGTTGACGATCTTGAGAAGCACGCCGGTCTCCGGCGTGTAGCCGAAGTGGTCGGTCGCGGTCCAGTTGAGCACGCCCTGCGAGACCGGGGTGCGGCCCATGGTCTCGAACGCGTCCTTCAGCGCGGCGCGGAACTGCGGCGTGCCGGGCTTGGCCTTGGCCAGGGCGAGGGGCACCGCCTTGTTGAGGACGATGACGACGTCGTAGGCGTGGGCGCCGAACTGGTTGGCCGAGCCCTTGCCGTAGACCTTCTCGAACTCTTCCTTGTATTTCATGCCGAGCGCCTTGCTGGCGTTGCCGGCCGGCAGCTTCTCGGCCACCACCGCCGGGCCCGAGGAGACGAACGAGCCCTCGACGTCGGCGCCGCCGACGCGGATCAGGTCCATGGTCGCCGCGCCGTGCGTCTGGTAGAGCTTGCCCTTGGGATAGCCGCGCTCGACCAGGCCCTTGTGCGGCATCGCCGCGCCGCTGCCCGAGGCGACGATCAGGATCGCGTCGGGATTGGCGGTGACGAGCTTCAGCGCCTGGCCGGTGACGCTGGTGTCGGGCCGGGCGAAGCGCTCGGTCGCGATCAGCTTGATGCCGGCCTTCTCTGCGAGCGGCTGGATGTCGGCGAGCCAGGCTTCCCCGTAGGCGTCGGAGTAGCCGAGGAAGCCGTAGGTCTTGACGCCCAGCTTCTTCCACTGCTCGACGATCGGGATCGCCATCACCGCGGTCGACTGCGGCATGCGGAACGACCACGCGCCCTTGCCCGGGGGCAGGTTCACCGGCGAGAGCATGAGCTGCACCGTCTGCCCTTCGGCGGCAACGTCGGACATCGCCGCGGCGAGCGGCGTCGCCGCCGAGCCGACGATCAGGTCGACCTTGTCTTCGGTGATGAAGCGGCGCGTGTTCTTGACGGCCACGGTGGGGTCGGTGGCGTCGTCGAGGATGATGACGTTGAGCTTCTCGCCGGCGATCGACGTCGGCCACATGGCGATCCCGTTCTTGCTCGGAATGCCGAGCGCCGAGGTCGGCCCGGTCAGCGGAATGCTGACGCCGATGGTGATGTCGGCCTGGGCGGCGGCGGCGGCGCACGCCGCGGCCAGCGCCAGGGCGAGACGGATCGAGGCTCTCATGGGGTCTCCTGTCCTTGTTGGAAAAGCAACTCGGGGCGGCGCCGCGGCTATTCGCAGAGGGCGCGGATGTCTTCGGGAATCGGGATCGCCCGCAGCCGGTCGGGATTGTCGCTGTCGCGGCGAACGAAGGCGCGCGTCTCGGTGCCCTCGCAGATCAGGGTGGTGCCGCGCATGACGCGATGCCGCTGCCTGAACACCTTGGCCCGCCACTCCTCGACGTGGGTCGAGATCTCGAGCTCCTCGGCGTAGGTGGCGGCGGTGACGAAGCGGGTGGCGATCTCGAGCAGCGGCGTGCCGACGATGCCGCGCGTCTTCACCAGCTCGCGCCAGGGCGGCACGCCGCACTGCATGAAGAAGGAGAGGGAGGCCGCGTCCATCCAGCGCTGGAAGTTGGGATAGAAGACGATGCCGGCGGGATCGCAATCGCCGAACTGGACCGTCACGCGAAACGTCGTGGTCTTCGCCATCACTCGCCGCCTCTCCCGCTCGCGGGAGAGGGCTGGGGTGAGGGTGCTCGCGGCACGATCACGTCACGATCCCGGCCCGCGTACATGCGCACCACGTCCACCTCGCGATGCGTCAGCACCGCGCGCTGGTTGATCGAGCCCTTGTCGGTGATCTCGCCCTTGTCGATCGAAGGCGGCTCGGCCAGCACCAGGGCGCGCGCGACCCGCGTCGAGCTGCCGCTGCCGGTGGAGTGCAGCACGTCGACCAGGCGCTGGAAGAAGGCACGGAGCTTCGGCTCGCCGAGGACGATGTGCGCCGGCGCGTTGCCCGGCAGCTCGACGAACGCGCGGCAGGCGTCGAGGCGGGGGAAGAACAGCACGCCGATCTCGCTTCGGTTGATGCCGGCGATGACCACGTCCTGCACCAGCGGGTCGCCGGCGGCGATGATCTTCGCCCTGAGCGGCCCGACCGAGACGAAGGTGCCGGTGTTGAGCTTGAAGTCCTCGGCGATCCGGCCGTCGAACATGAAGCCGCGGCCGGGGTCGGCCGGGTCCATCGGCTTGGCGGCGTCGCCGCTGCAGTAGAAGCCCTCGGCGTCGAAGCTCTCCGCCGTCTGCTCGGGCGCGCGCCAGTAGCCGGGGGTGACGTTGGGGCCGCGGTAGCGCACCTCCTGCTTGTCGCCCATGGGAGCGAGCTTGAGCTCGAGGCCGGGCGCGGGCAGGCCGATGTGGCCCGACTTCACGTCGTGGGCGTTGGCACAGATCGCGAACGGCGAGGTCTCGGTCATGCCCAGGCCGGTAAGCATGCGGATCCGCTCACCGCACTCCTTCTCGGCGACGGCGTCGAGCTTGTCCCAGACCGGCTGCGACAGGCCCGCGCCCGAGAAGAAGAACATCTTCACCCGGCTGAAGAAGGTCTTGCGCAGGACCGGGTCGACCTCGAGCGCGTTGGCGATCTCCTCGAAGCCCTTGGGCACGTTGAAGTAGATCGTCGGCGCGACCTCGCGCAGGTTGCGCAGCGTCTCGCCGATCAGCGCCGGGGTCGGCTTGCCCTCGTCGATGTAGAGCGTGCCGCCGTTGTAGAGGGTGATGCCGATGTTGTGGTTGCCGCCGAAGGTGTGGTTCCACGGCAGCCAGTCGACCAGCACCGGCGGCTCCTCCTGCAGCGCCGGGAAGCACTGGCGGATCATCTGCTGGTTGGCGCAGAGCATGCGCTGGGTGTTGATCACGCCCTTGGGCAGCTTGGTCGAGCCCGAGGTGAACAGGAACTTGGCGATCGTGTCGGGCCCGACCTTCGCGTGCGCGGCATCGACCGCGGCGGTCGGCTGCGTCGCCAGCAGCTCGGCGAACGGCACGACCGCGCGGCCCTCGAGCGCGCCTTCGGTCAGCACCACGGGCGTTGCGGCCGGCACCGCGGCGGCGATCGCCTTCGCATAGGCCGGGCCGCTGGCGAACACCAGCCCCGGCGTCAGCAGGCCGAGGATGTGCTTGAGCTTGCCGTGGTCCTGCGAGACCAGCGAGTACGCGGGCGAGACCGGCGCGTAGGGCACGCCCGCGAGCATCGCGCCGAGGGCGAGCAGCAAATGCTCGATGTCGTTGTCGGAGAGGATCACGAGCGGCCGCTCGACCGAGAGCTCGTGGTCGAGCAGCCACTGGGCGATGGCCCGCGCGGCGCGCAGCGCCTCCGCATAGCTCACCTTGCGCCAGTCGCCGCCGTCGACGCGCTTGGCGACCAGCGTGCGCTCGGGCGCGGCTTCGGCCCAGTGCAGGAAGCGGTCGGTCAGGCGGGTGGCGTAAGGCTGCAGCGGCTCGCTGGAGACGACCACGGTCGAGCCGTCGTCGCGCGTCGTGAGCGTGGCCGCCAGCGAGCCGCCGAGCGGCAGGTCGCGATAGCGCGCAACGCCGCTCATCTCGCCCCCGGGCCGGCCGCGGCGCTGCTCACGCCTTCTTCACCTTCCCGGCCTTGCCGTCGAGGAATGCCTTCATCCTGTCCTTGGCCGCGTCGTCGCCCTGGGCGATGGCCGCCATCAGCGATTCGGTGAACAGGCCTTCGTCCTGGCCCATGTCGGCGATGCGCGGCAGCGCGTGCATGACGGCGAAGTTGGAGAGCGGCGCGTTGCCGGCGATGCGGCCGGCGAGCTCGAGCGCCTTGGCGACCCCCTGCCCCGCCTCGACCCGGTACTGCGAGAGGCCGACCGCCTGGCCTTCGTCGGCGTCGTAGACGCGGCCGGTGAGCATCATGTCGGTCATGCGGGCGACGCCGATCAGGCGCGGAATGCGGGCCGAGCCGCCGCCGCCGACGAACAGGCCGCGCTGGCCTTCGGGCAGGCCGTAGAAGGTGCTCGGCTCGGCGACGCGCACGTGGCAGGCGCTCGCCAGCTCGAGGCCGCCGCCGACCACCGCGCCGTGCAGCACCGCGACCACGGGCACCTTGCCGAGCTGGATCTGGTTGAACGCCGCGTGCCAGGAGCGCGAATGGGCGATGCCTTCGGCGGCGCTGCGCTCGGAGAGCTCGGAGAGGTCGAGGCCGGCGCAGAAGTGCTCGCCCTCGCCGCTGATCACGACCGCGCGAACGGCCTCCGGCAGGTTGACGAAGGCGGTGTGCAACTGCGCGACCAGCGCATCGTTGATGGCGTTGCGCTTGGCGGGTCGATTCAGGCGCACGTGCAGCACGGCGCCCAGCGCCTCGATGCGCAGCAGGTCGAGCGAGCCGAGCAGCGGCGCCGAGAGGAATGCGGCGCTCGTCATTGGTTAGTTTCTTTAATCATGTGGCCGCGGCCATTCTAGGATCGCTAACCTAGGAGAGCCCTAGGGTAAGCCCTAGCGGAGCGCTGTAGTTTGGTTATTTACATTAACTAAAAATCAAGGATTCGCCCAAGAGACGAAGACATGCCTGCCACCGCCTCTAATTGGGCCGTCCTCGGTGCCGGCGGGGGAGCTGGCGGCCGCGGGCGGCGCGGGCGGCGCCCATTGCCGCGTCGTCGGCGCAGTGAACGATCGCGTCAGCGCGGTCGACGGCAAGCGCCGAGGTGTACAAGCCGAGCTGAATCCGATTCCCTCGAAGCCCGCGGAGCCGCGACCATGAACACCGCCGACCTGATCGCCATCGACACCCACACCCACCTCGAGGTGTCGTGCCGCAACCCGTTCGACAACTACGGCGAGGAGTACGACCGCGCCGCCGACAAGTACTTCCGCTCGAGCAAGCGCCCGACCATGGACGAGACGATCGCCTTCTACCGCGAGAAGAAGATCGGCTTCGTCAACTTCACCGTCGACGCCGAGACGCAGATGGGCCGCCGGCGCATCCCCAACGAGGAGATCGCCGAGGCGGCGCAGAAGAACAGCGACATCATGATCGCCTTCGGCTCGATCGATCCGCACAAGGGAAAGATGGGCGGCCGCGAGGCCAGGAAGCTGGTCGAGGAATACGGCGTGCGCGGCTTCAAGTTCCACCCCACGGTGCAGGGCTTCGAGCCCGCCGACAGGATGGCCTGGCCGATCTACGAGGTGATCGCCGAGCACAAGCTGCCCGCCATCTTCCACAGCGGCCACTCGGGCATCGGCTCGGGCATGCGCTGCGGCGGCGGATTGCGCCTGCAGAACTCGAACCCGATGCTGGTGGAGGACGTGGCGATGGCCTTCCCCGACATGCAAATCGTCCTCGCGCACCCGTCCTGGCCGTGGCAGGACGAGGCGATCTCGCTGGCGATGCACAAGCCGAACGTCTGGATCGACCTCTCCGGCTGGAGCCCGAAGTACTTTCCGCCACAGCTCGTGCAGTACGCGAACACGCTGCTCAAGGACCGGGTGCTGTTCGGCAGCGACTTCCCGTTGATCACGCCCGACCGCTGGCTGAAGGACTTCGCCGAGGCCGGCTTCAAGGACGAGGTGCGGCCGCTGATCCTGAAGGAAAACGCGAAGCGCCTGCTGAACCTCGCCTGAGCCGCGCGGCTCAGCGCCGGCGCTTCGAGGACGAGGTCGGCGCCTCCGGAGACGCCGCCGCCGCGGCATCGGGATCGGCCGAGAGCGCCTTGACGAGATCGTCGACGGCGCTCTGGAATGCGGCGCGCGTGGTCGCCGAGGTCGGCGCCGCCGTCAGCTTGCTGGAAGCGTTGCCGGCGTAGGCCCGGCCGCCGACCTCGACCTCGATCCGGACGGTGCCGCTGGCGGCGCCGGCCTTGCCCTTCGAGAGCGAGCGGAACACGAGGTCGAGCGCTTCGCTGCCGGGTATGGCAACGCGCCCGCCGTCGCCGATGACCCCCGCCTGGACGAAGCGCAGCTCGAATTGCGTCAGCCTGACGGAGCCCTTGCTCAGCAGCTCGCGCGGCCGCGCTTGCGCCAGGGCGGAATTGACGTAGGTCTCCAGCGACTGGCGCAGCGCATCGGGCGGCGGCTGACGGAACTGGGTTTCGCCGAGACGGATTCCGTTCGGCAGGATCTGCGCGGCCGCCGACGGCAGCTCGCGCGCGTCGACGAGGCGAACTGCCCGCTCGCCGCGCGGCGCCGGCTCGACGAGGTCGTACACCTCGTTCGGATCGAAGTCGATCGCCTGCGCCGCGCCGAACGCGAACAGCGCAACCACCGCCACCAAACCGATCCACCGACGACGCATTCCGCCTCCCTCCTCGAGCCCCTCGAGCCGACGAATCAAGTGCAGCCTCAGCCCGCCGGCGGCACCGGCCAGGCGCGCCGGCGCAGCTCGGGGCTGACGCGGTAGCGCTCGCCGCGGTAGTGCGCGTCGAGCCGGTCGAGCAGCGCGACCACCGCCGCGGCGTCCCAGCCGGCGAGGAACTCGAACGGCCCCTGTGGATAGTTGACGCCGAGCTTCATCGCCAGGTCGGCGCCCTCGGGCGTGCACACGCCCTGCAGCACCGCGTCGCAGGCTTCGTTGACGAGCATCGCGACCGTGCGCGCGACGACCAGGCCGGCGGCGTCGCCGATCTCCTGCGGCGTCCAGCCTGCCATGCGCAGCCACCCGCCGGCTTCGCCGCGCCAGGCGTCGGAGGCGCCCGCCGACACGCTGAACGCGAGCGAGACGCCGGGCGCGCCGCCGTTGCGCGCGGTGGCGAGATCGAACAGCGCGAGCTCGCGCACGCCTTCCTCGGCGGCGACCTGCGTGGCAGTGCGGCCGTCGGTCAGGCGGAGCTGGCCGCTGGCGGTCTGCAGGCCGTTCCAGCGGCTCGCCGGGTCGGACTCGAAGGCGACGCCGGCCTCGCCGAGGCGGGCCGCCCAGCGCTGCACGGCGACGCCGCCGCCATGCAGGGCGACGATCGCGCCGGCCGGAACCGGCTCCGGCTCGAACGCCGCCGGCGGGCTCGGCGGCGCGGCGGGATAGCCGAAGAAGCCGCGCCCGGACTTGCGCCCGAGCAGGCCGCCGTCGACCATCTCGCGCTGCACCAGCGAGGGCGCGAAGCGCTTGTCGAAGAAGTTGGCGGCGAACACCGATTCGGTCACCGCGAAGTTGGTGTCATGGCCGATCAGGTCCATCAGCTCGCACGGGCCCATGCGAAAGCCGCCGCTGCCGCCCAGGCAGCCGTCGAGCACCGCCGGCTCGGCGGCGCGCTCGAGCAGCAGCGCCAGCGTCTCGGCGTAGTACGGGCGGGCGATGCGGTTGACGATGAAGCCCGGCGTCGAGCGCGCATGCACCGGCGTCTTTCCCCAGCGCTCGCTGAGCTCGAAGATCGCCTGCGCGACCGCGGGGTCGGTCTCGAGGCCCGACACCACCTCCACCAGCTTCATCAGCGGCACCGGGTTGAAGAAGTGCATGCCGACGAACCGGCCGGGCGCCTTCAGCCCGTTGGCCAGCGCCGTGACCGAGATCGACGAGGTGTTCGAGGCGAGCACGCAGTTCTCGTCGACCTTGGTCTCGAGCTCGCGGAAGAGGGCCCGCTTGGCGTCGGCGTTCTCGATGATCGCCTCGACCACGAGGCCGACGCCGGCGGCGTCGTCGATCCGGCCCGCGGGGCGGATGCGGGCGACGATCGCCTTGGCCTCGTCGGCGGCGAGCTTGCCTTTGCCGACCAGCCCTTCGAGCGCCCGGTCGAGCTTGGCACACGCCGCCGCGGCGGCGCCGTCGCGCGCGTCGAACAGGCGCACCGTGTGTCCGGCCTGCGCCGCAACCTGGGCGATGCCCGCGCCCATGATGCCGGCGCCGACGACGAGGACCGGCGTGCCGGGACCGAGATCGATCTTCATGGCCGAAGTCTAGTGCGCGGCCGGGTCGAGGCTTGCACCTCGCGGCCGACGAGACGTGCCGAGCGTGCGGAACGCCTGTGGTCGCCATCTCTGCGCCACTGACGAAACGCTCGTCCGACCAGAAATCGCCCTTCCCCTCGCCTTCGACCTTTTGCCCGACCGTTTCTCGGGGATGATGAAATCCGGGCTTGCAATCTCCCGACCTAGCCGAACCTTCGCTAGGCTTTTCCAACCCCTTCAAGTGAGACAAGACATGCCCACTTACCGAAAGACCCCCGAGGCGCTCGCCGCCCTCACCCCGGAGCAGTTCCGCGTCACCCAGAAAAGCGGTACCGAGGCGCCCGGCACCGGCGAGCTGCTCGACAACGAGGAGCCCGGGATCTACGTCGACATCGTCTCCGGCGAGCCGCTGTTCGCCTCGTCCGACAAGTTCGAGTCGGGCTGCGGCTGGCCGAGCTTCACCAAGCCGATCGTGCCGGCGCACGTCAACGAGCTGCGCGACAGCTCGCATGGCATGGTCCGCACCGAGGTGCGCTCGAACGGCGCCGACAGCCACCTCGGCCACGTGTTCAACGACGGGCCGCGCGACCGCGGCGGCCTGCGCTACTGCATCAACTCGGCGTCGCTGCGCTTCGTCCATCGCGACGAGATGGAAGCGGCCGGCTACGGCGAATACATCGACCAGGTGGAGGAAGTGAAATGAGTCAGGAACGCGCAGTGCTCGCCGGCGGTTGCTTCTGGGGCATGCAGGACCTCGTCCGCAAGATGGACGGCGTGGTCTCCACCCGTGTCGGCTACTCGGGCGGCGACGTAGCCAACGCCACCTACCGCCACCACGGCACCCATGCCGAGGCGCTCGAGGTCGTCTTCGACCCGGCTCGCCTGAGCTTTCGCAAGCTGCTCGAGTTCTTCTTCCAGGTGCACGACCCGAGCACGAAGAACCGGCAGGGCAACGACCTCGGCATGAGCTACCGCTCGGCGATCTTCTACACGAGCGACGAGCAGAAGCGCGTCGCCGAGGACACGATCGCCGACGTGAACGCCTCGGGCCTGTGGCCGGGCAAGGTGGTCACCGAGCTGGCGCCGGTGGGGCCGTTCTGGGAGGCCGAGCCCGAGCACCAGGACTACCTCGAGCGCATCCCGAACGGCTACACCTGCCACTTCGTGCGGCCGGGCTGGAAGCTGCCGGTGCGCGAGCCCGCGCGCTAGCCACAATGCGCTGATGCCTGACCCCGAGTCGCCGACCGAAGCCCTGGCCAGGGCGATCGCGGCGCTCGAGGGCCAGCGCGCGGTTCTCGGCAGCGCGGTCGTCGATGCCGCGCTCGCGCCGTTGCTCGACCAGCAGCGCGCCCATCTCGGCGCGGCGCCGAGGCGCCGCCTGGTGTCGGTCCTGTTCCTCGACGTCGTCGGCTCGACCGCGCTGAGCCAGACCGTCGACCCCGAAGACGTCCTCGACATCATGGATTCGGCGCTGCAATCGTTCAGCGCCCGGGTCGTGCAGTGCGGCGGCAAGGTGCTGCAGTACGCCGGCGACAGCCTGCTCGCCGCCTTCGGCGCCGAGCAGGCGCGCGAGGACGACGCCGAGAGCGCGGTCCGGGCCGGCCTCGAGCTGCTGGCCGAAGCGCGCGTCCAGGCCGAGCGGGTCGAGCGCGAGCACGGGCAGGGCGGCTTCGCGGTGCGCGTGGGCGTGCACACCGGGCACGTGCTGCTCGGCGGCGGCGTCGACGAAGAAGGCACGATCCGCGGCTTCACCGTCAACATCGCCGCCCGTCTCGAGCAGGCCGCGCCGCCCGGCACCCTGCGCATCAGCCAGGAGACCTGGCGCCACGTGCGCGGCGTGTTCGACGTCGCGGCGCAGCCGCCGCTGCAGGTCAAGGGCCAGGACGAGCCGCTGCGCACCTGGCTCGTGCTGCGCGCGAAGCCGCGCGCCTTTCGGGTCGCCACGCGCGGCATCGAAGGCGCCGAGACGCCGCTGGTCGGCCGCGACGGCGAGCTGGCGCAACTGCTCGCCGCCTTCGCCGGCACGGTGCAGACGCGCAGCCTGCACGCGGTGACCCTGCTCGCCGAAGCGGGCCTGGGCAAGAGCCGACTGATGCAGGAGTTCCAGCACCGCCTCGAGACCGATCCGCACCCCTGTTGGCTGCTTCTCGGCCGCTCGCAGCCGAGTGGCACGCTGCAGCCCTACGGCCTGCTCCGCGACGTGCTGGCCTGGCGCCTGCAGATCGCCGACAGCGACAGTGCCGAAGTGGCCCGGCAGCGGCTCGTCGAAGGGCTGGCTCCGCACTTCGCCGAGGACGGCGAGCTGCAGGCCGAGCTGCTCGGCCAGCTGATCGGCATGGACTTCTCGGCCAGCCCGCGCCTGGCCGGCGTGCTGAAGGAGCCGCGGCTGCTGCGCGACCGGGCGCTCGCCGCCTTCGACGCCTGGCTGCAGGGCCTCTGCCTCGCCGAGGGCGCGCCCGTGGTGGTCATGCTGCTCGACGACCTGCAATGGGCCGACGATGCCTCGCTCGACTGGCTGGCGCATCTGCTCGCCACCCCGGCGCTGCCGCTGGCGCTGGTGATGGCGGCCCGGCCGGCGCTGCTCGAGCGGCGACCCGGCTGGGGCGGCGGCGCTGCGCAGCATCCGACCACCACCCTGGCCGCGCTCGACACCGGCCAGCGCCAGGCCCTCACCACGGCGCTGCTGCATCGCCTGCCCGAGGTCTCGCCAGGGCTGCGCGCGCTGATCGAGAAGCAGGCCGAAGGCAACCCGTTCTATGCCGAGGAACTGGTGAAGATGCTGATCGACGACGGCGTGATCCTCGTCGAGGGCGAAACCTGGCGCGTGCTCGCCGACCGGCTGAACGCCGCCCGGATTCCCGGCACCCTGACCGGCGTGCTGCAGGCCCGGCTCGATGCGCTGACCGCGCCTGAGCGCCGCGCCATCCAGCTCGCCAGCATCGTCGGCCCGGTGTTCTGGGACGACGCGCTGCGCGCGCTGGACGCGCAAGGCCCGGCGATGCTGCCGACGCTGCAAGGCAAGGCGATGGTGCAGGCTCGGGTCGAGAGCGCCTTCGAAGGCACGCGCGAACAGGGCTTCCAGCATCACCTGCTGCACCAGGTGACCTACGACACAGTGCTCAAGGCCGACCGGCGCGCGGCCCACGCCGGAACCGCGGCCTGGCTGGCGGCGCGCGTCGGCGACCGCCAGGCCGAATACCTGGCCGTGACGGCCGAGCACTACGAGCGCGCCGGCGACCAGGCCCGCGCGCTCGACTGGTACGAGCGCGCCGCGCTCGCCGCCACCGAGCGCTTCGCCAACGAGGCCGCCTGGACCTACCTGCAACGCATGCTGGCGATGCCGGCGCTAAGCGACTCGCTGCGGCGCTGGAAGGCGGCGAAGCGGCAGGTGTACGTCGCCGACCTCCTGGCCGACCGCGCCCGGCACCGCAGCGCCGTCGACGAGGGCGCGCGGCTCGCCGAGGTGCTCGATGACGATGCCCTGCGCGCTTCCGCGGCGGTCGGCCAGGCGCTGCTCGCCGACCGTGTCGGCGATCGTGCCGGCGCGTTGGCCTTCGCCCAGCGGGCCGCCGTGCTGGCCGAGCGCTCGGGGGCCGCCGGGGTCGCCGCTACCGCCCATGCCGAGATGTCGTGGCTCGCGCGCGAGCGCGGCGACCTGGCCTTGGCGCACCACCACATCGACATCGCCTTGCCGTTCGCCAGCCGCGCGGCCGAGCAGATGACCGAGGCCAACGACAACATCCACGAAATCTCGCTGCGCATCATCGCCTCCCTGCTCCATTCCACGGAGCACGACTTCGACCGCGCCCTGATCCTGCTGGAGGAGGCGCGCACGCTCGCCGAGCAGCGCAACCTGCGCCGCTCCCTGTGCTCGTGCCACGACGGCATCGCCTACTGGGCGCTGGAAACGCTGGACACCGAGCGGGCCGAGGAGCACATCGAAGCGATGGGCAGCCTCGCCCGGGACATCGGCCAGGCCATGATCGTCGCCAGCACGCCGTACTTTCGCGCCCGGCTGGCGGCGATACGCGGCGAGCACGAGCGGGCACTTGCGCTGACGCACGAGGCCGCGGCGGCGTGCAGCCGGATCGGCTCGCACAACACACACGCCGAGACCCTGACGCTGCGTGCCGAACTGCTGTCTGCCCGCGGCGACCCGGCCGGATGCCGGCTGGCATTGCAGCAGGCGATCGAGATCTTTGCCGCTCTCGGCGCAGACGCCGACCTTTGCGCCTGCCGCCTGATGCTGGCCGACGCCTGGCGCGAGGACGGGGCGCTGGCCGAGGCGCTGGCGCTGGTCGAAGCCGAGATGCCTCGGGTCGGTGAAGTCGGCGCCCTCGATACGACCCGCTCGCCGCTTGCCGCCCGCATGGCGGCGTGGCGCGTCCTCTCGGCCGCCGGCGACGCGCGGGCAGCGGCGCAGCTCGAGCTCGCGATGACCGAGTTGCAGCGCCGCGTCGCGAAAGTGGCCGACCCGGCGATGCGTCGCCGAATGCTCGAAGGGCTGCCGCTGCATCGCGAGATCGCCGCGGCCTGGCAGGCGCGGGCCGCCTGAGGCGCGGGCCGCGCCCGGTTCGGTGGCGTCCGGGCACGCCAATCGCCATGGCGGATTCGTCTCCACGAATCCATCCGACCATGAAACTCCGACTTGCTCCCCTTCTCTGCCTCGCCGCGGCCACCGCGCTCGGCGCCTGCAGCTCGACCGGCTCGGTCTCCGCCGACGCCGTCGACACCGCCGTCGTCATCCTTCCGGGCGTCGGCGCCGCCGCTCAGGTGCAGTCCGGCTGCTGGGCCACCTTCTACGACGAGCGCAACTTCAACGGCGACTCGCTGACCCTGGTCGGGCCGGTCGACCTGAAGACGCTCGACAAGGACAGCGCCCGCCAGCTCAAACGCGACTTCAAGAGCGTCGCCACCGGTCCTCGTGCCACCCTGGTCGTCTACGAAAGGCAGTTCCTCTCGGCCCGCTCGGTTGGCTTCGATCCTGGCGTGCGGGAGCCGGGGATGGTCGAGAAGCTCGGCTTCGGCGGACGGATCGAGTCGCTGACGCTGCGTTGCTCGTAGCCCGGCGAAGCGCCGCAACAGCGCGCTACTGCGCGGCGCTGGCGTTCGCCGCGATCCATTCGACCCAGTAGTCGCTTCGACGCGGCGCGCCAGGCGTGGCGGCGCGCGTTCCAGAGCACCGGCGCCCAGTTCGACCGGCCGGCCAACCCGACCTGGCCGCGCGCGGCGCGCTGAGCTCGAGGCCACGCCCTTTTTCCGACCTCGAGGCCTGCGCTCCGTGGACAGAGGAGCAACGATTCCCGCATTTCCGCTGCGCTCGGGTGTCGCATCGGCCATCATTGCCGCCTCGGACTGGCCGATGGGCGATGGGATTTCGAATGAAGCAGTGGCGGCTCGTGCTCGGCATGGTGGCGGGCATCGGCCTCGCGGCCGCCTGCCAGGACGCCGCGTTCGCCAGGATGAACAAGTGCGTCGATCCGGTGACCAAGGCGGTGACGCTGTCCGACTTGCCGTGCAAGGAGTCGCTCGCGCCGACGCCGGCACAGGCTGCCGCGAGCGCGGAGGCTGACCGGCAGGCGGAGATCGAAGAAGCGGGCCGGCAGGCCGCGCGCCGCGCCGACCGGCAGTTGCGCGACAAGTACCCCGACCAGGCCTCGCACCGACGCGCCCACCACAACGAGCTGCTCGAGGTGAGCCGGATGTTGCGCGGACCGACCGCGCGCTACCGGGAGCTGGTGGAGCAGCGCAAGCCGCTCGACGTCCAGGCGGCGTTCTATGTCGGCAAGCCCCTGCCGCTCGAGCTGAAGCGCAAGTTCGACGCCAACGAGGCGGCGTTCGCCGCGCTGGTCGACGTGTTCCGCGGCCTGCAGCTCGAAGTCGCCGCCATCGATGCGCAGTTCGGCAACGAGCGGGCCCGCCTCAGCCGCCTGTGGGCGGGCGCGCCGCCGGGATCGATGGGTCCGCTGCCGGCGGCTTCGGCGCCGAGCCTGCCGCGCTAGCGACCGCTCAGGCGGCCTGCAGCCGCGAGTCGACCGACTCGAGGGTCCGCGAGCGGCCCTGCGCCTTGGCGCTGTAGAGCGTGGTGTCGGCGCGGCGCAGCATCGCCTCGAGCGAATCGTCGGCCGTGTTGCGGACGGCGATGCCGGCGCTGTAGGCGAGCGGAAAGCCGAGCTCGCGCTCGGCCACGGCGTCGACGTAGCCGCGCAGGCGCACGTCGAAGGCGTTGGCGGCGGCGTTCTCGGCGTGGTTCATCAGCACGCAGAACTCCTCGCCGCCGTAGCGGCCGACCAGGTCGCCCGGACGCACCGCCGCCTCGAGCGCGCGGGCCACGAACGACAGGGCGCGGTCGCCGGCGGCGTGGCCGCGGGTGTCGTTGATCTGCTTGAAGTGATCGAGGTCGATCATCAGCACCGCCACCGGGTAGGCGTAGCGCACGCTGACCGCGAGCTCGGTGGCGGCGCGAGTCATCCAGGCGCCGCGGTTGAGCACGCCGGTCAGGCCGTCGACCGTGGCGAGCCGCTCGAGCTCGCGCGCCGCCTCGTCGCGATGCGCGAGCAGCACCGCCATCAGCGAGAGCACGGTCGTCGCGTTGGCGATGATCGCGAACGCGTAGTTCACCGGATGCGGCGCGAGGAAGGTCGGATAGCTCTCGGTGAAGAACGCGCCGAGGATGCCGCGCCACAGCGTGACGACCATCTGCGCGAGCAGGCTCGCCACCAGCAGCCAGCGCCAGCGGCCGACCGCCACCACAGGCTTGCGCCACACGGTGGCGACGAGCAGGGCCATCTGCAGGGTGAGCAGGCCGTTCGCCCAGCCGACGCGAAACGGGTAGCTCGAAAAGCCGAGGAAGTAGCCGAGCGGCATGACGATGGCGATCCGCAGCGGCCAACGACTGATGCCGGCGCGGCCGCACCAGAGCTCGAACGCGGCGGCGTTGAGCGCCAGGCCGCCGGCGATTCCGGCCATCGCCAGGGTCGAGAGCGTCCGGTCGCCGAGCGACCCGGGATCGGCGAGGCCCGAGGCCAGCAGGAGCGCCCAGGCGACGCCCTGGACGACGACGCCGGCCTGGGCACGGCGTGCCGGCTCGTTGACCTGCCCCATCACCGCCGGCAGCGCCACCGCCATGGTCACCATGCACACCGTCATGGCGAAGAGCAGCGTGGCGATGTCCAGGTGCATGCGGAAGGGGAAGCGTCATCCGGCGAGGAGGGACCGGCGTCGCTGGATTGTCCGGGCTGCGAGCGCCCGCGAAGGGCCGCCGGGACGGGCCGGCGAGAGACACCGGCGACTTCAGCGCAAAGCGTCACGAAGTCAGTTTGCCCGCGGCACGGCGAAGGCCCCGCCGGCCAAACCCTCAGAGCTCCGGCTCGGTCTCCTGCAGCGCCTCGTAGAGCTTCTCGAACGCGGCGTCGGGCTGGCCGTCGGCGCCGGTATAGAGCGCCTTCACCGCCGGAGGCAGCGCCGCCCAGGCCACCGCCGCCTCGTGGTTCTGCGCGATGGCGACCGCCAGTCCGCAGGCGCCGCGCAGGGCGAGGTCCAGCGGCGATGCGCTGCCGGCGGCAGGCTGGGCCTCGTTGCGGATCGTGTCGGCCACGGCCTGGGGGAAGCCGATCGTCTCGACCCAGATGGCGCCGACCGTCGGATGATCGGTGCCGAAGTTGTCGCGCTCGATCGCGGCCAGCTCGGCGCCGCGGACCGGGGCATAGCCGGTCAGGACGAAGTCGGCGATGTCCGGGTAGGTCTGGCAGAGGATCAGGTGGCCGGTGGCGTGCAGCAGGCCGCAGATGTAGGCTTCTTCGGGATCGGCGCCGAGGCGCGAGGCGAGCTTGTTGGCGGCGGTCGCTGCGACCAGGGCATCGCGCCAGAAGGCGGGCAGCTCGATGCCCGGGATCTTGCGGAAGGTCGAGGAGACGCCGCAGGCGACGATCAGCCGGTTGAGGGCCTGCATGCCGATCATCGCCACCGCCGCGTCGATCGATGCCATCGAACGCTGGCCGCCGAAGAACGACGAGTTCGCCAGGCGCAGCACCTTGGCGCTCAGCACCGGGTCCTTGGCCAGGCCCTGGGCGATGGTCCGGGTATCGACGTCGGGATCGCGCAGCGCGGCGATCAGCTGCTGGACCACGCGCGGGATCGTCGGCAGCTCGACCTTGCCGGCGGCGATGTCGTTGATGAAGTTGGGCGTGTTCGGGTTGTGGGCCGGTTTCGCCTCGGCGGCCGGCTTCGGCGGTTCGAGGCTGAATGCCGGGACATACGCGTGACTCATCTCGTCTCTCTCGGCAACTCGAAGGTGAGCGACGAAGTGTTCCCCATGGCGCGCCGCTCTGCCCGCGGAACAGGGTCGCGAATCGCGGCTTTCTTCGCGCTTCCGCCGAGCGCGGCAGTCAGGGCGACGGCGCTGCGGCCGCGGGCTCAGCCCGAGATGCTGATGCGCAGGACCCGCCCGCTGCGCGGATCGATCTCGCAGTCGAAGCCGAGCAGGCGCGACGGCGAGTCGATCGTCGGCACCGCCTGCACGCTGCCGTGCAGCAGGGCGCTGCTGGCGCTGGGCTGGCGAAAGGTGCGCGTCCGCGGGTCGAAAGCGATCTGCGAGACGCGCGGCCAGCGCTCCTTGAGGGCGGCCACCGCGCTCGACTCGCAGGCCGCGGGCGAGAGCTGGCTCAGGTCGGGCTCGGCGGGAGGACGCGGCGGCGGCGCCTTGGCGGCCACCGGCGTCGTGTCGCGCAGGACCAGGCCGACCGCCTCGAGCGTGCGCTGATCGACGTTGCAGGTATAGGCGAAGCTGCGCATGCCGCTCGCGGTGCGCCAGCGGCCGGCTCCGCGCAGCACCTGCTGGCCGTCGATGGCCGGCTCCTGCTGCACGCTCGGCGGGCCGTTGAAGATCACCTCGGCCGGCTCGCGCGCCGACGCGGGCACCGCCTGGCGCGCCGAGCGCTCGCACGCTTCCACGGCCGCGGCCGACGCGGTCTCGGGAACGATGCTGCCGACCTGGGCGTGCGCGCCGGGCAGGGCGCCGACGAGCCCGATCGCGACCAGCGGAGCGGCGAGGCGAAGACGGAACGGCGAGCGCATGACCGGAGTGTGAAGCAGGGCGCGGCGTCTCGCCAGCGGCACGACCCCCTTGGGCCGGGGAAGCGACGTTGCTATCGTTACCAGATGCGCGTTTTTTCCCTTGCCGCACTCTTCCCCTCACCGAAGGAGCCATCGTCATGAAGCTGCACTACCACCCGATCTCCACGACCTGCCGCACTCTCATGCTGTTCGCCGCCGAAAACGGCATTCCGCTGGAGATGCAGGTGGTCGACCTGTTCACCGGCGAGCACATGCAGCCGAAGTACGCGGGGCTCAACCCCAACCGCCTGATCCCGACCCTGGAGGACGGCGACTTCGTGCTGACCGAGAACTCGGCGATCCTGAAATACCTGGCCGAGAAGACCGGCTCGCCGGCCTACCCGAAGGACCTGCAGAAGCGGGCGCGCGTCAACGAGCGCATGGACTGGACCAGCACCCAGCTCTGCAGCGACCTGGTCTACGGCCTGGTCTATCCGCAGATCTTCGACAGCCACAAGCGGCGCAGCGACGAGGCCCAGGCCGCCACGCTGGAACGCGCGAAAGAACGTGCGCAGACCTGGCTCGCGGTGCTCGACGAGCACATCCTCGGCCCGGGCAGCAATTACCTGTGCGGCGACGCGCTGACGATCGCCGACTACCATGCGGTGTCGTACGTGGCGCTGGCCGAGGTGATCGGCAGCGACCTCGCCGCCTACCCCAACGTCAAGGCCTGGCTCGCCCGCATGAAGTCGCTGAAGAGCTGGCCGCAGGTGTTCGCGGTGATCGACGGCTACGCCGCCACGCTCAAGGACAAGGCCATGGTGGCCGTCTGATCCCGACCACCCGGAGTTCGAGGAGCGCGTCATGATCCGCAAGCTGCACCACAACGCCTACCGCTGCCGCGACTCGGAAGAGACGCGCCGGTTCTACGAAGACTTCCTCGGCCTGCCGCTGGTGCAGGCGTTCGAGATCGGCCGCACCAAGACCGGCCGCGAGACGCATGCGCTGCACACCTTCTACCGGCTCGACGACGGCTCTCACCTCGCCTTCTTCGAAACTGCCGACATGCCGTTCGAGTTCAAGGCGCAGCACGACTTCGACCTGCACATCGCGCTCGAGGTCGGCGCCGAGGCGCTGCCGGCGATGCTGGCCAAGGGGCGCGAGCACGGCATCGAGTGCCGAGGACCTTCGGACCACGGGATGATCGACTCGATCTACTTCCGCGATCCGAACGGCTACGTCATCGAGCTCTGCGCCAGGCGCGCCGACCACGACGCGCAGATGGACCCGGCGAGCAACGGCGCGAGCGCCACGCTGCAGCGCTGGACCGCGGGAAAAAGGGAGCACGCATGATCGTCGAGCGCATCTGGACCGGCAACGCCTACCGCAACTACAACTACCTGATCGCCTGCCCGGAGAGCGGCGAGGCGCTGGCGATCGATCCGCTGGACAGCGAGAAGTGCCTGAACGCGGCCCGGGTGAAGGGCTGGCAGATCACGCAGATCCTGAACACGCACGAGCACCACGACCACACCGGCGGCAATGCGGCGGTGGTCGCCGCGACCGGCGCCAAGGTGATCGCGCACCACCAGGCCGGGTCGCGCATCGCCGGGATGGATCGCGGCGTCAAGGCCGGCGACGTGATCAAGGTCGGCAAGACCGTCGAGCTCGAATGCTTGGACACGCCGGGCCACACGATGTGCCACATCTGCCTGCGCTCGCACACGGAGCAGCCCGCCCTCTTCTCCGGCGACACGCTGTTCAACGCCGGCGCCGGCAACTGCCACAACGGCGGCAATGCGGAAGACCTGTACGCCACCTTCGTCGAGCAGCTCGCCAGGCTGCCCGACGACACGCGCGTCTACCCGGGCCACGATTACATCGAGAACAACCTGCGCTTCACGCTGGCGCGCGAGCCCGACAACGCCGCCGCGAAGGCGCTGCTGCCCGCGGTGGCGGGCCAGGACCCGGCGACCGCCCGCGGGACCACGCGGGGGGGGGAGAAGACGATCAACACCTTCCTGCGCCTGCGAAGCCCCGGCGTGATCGCCGAGCTGCGCGAGGCCTTTCCCGAGCTGCCCGAGAACCCGGATCCGAAGACGGTGTTCGTCAAGCTGCGCGAGCTGCGCAACAGCTGGTGACCGGCGGCGGGATCGACAAGCAATTCAACGAAGGAGTGCAGCGGATGGCGATGGACGTGGTGGACTACGAGATCAAGGGCGCGGAGATGCAGTTCGTCGAGGTCGAGCTCGACCCGGGCGAGGCGGCGATCGGCGAGGCCGGCAGCATGATGTTCATGGACGCCGGTATCCAGATGGACACCTTGTTCGGCGACGGCTCGGCCTCGCAGGGCAGCGGCCTCTTCGGCAAGCTGCTCGGCGCGGGCAAGCGCCTGGTCACGGGCGAATCGCTCTTCACCACGGTCTACACCAACGGCGCTTCGGCCAAGCGGCGCGTGGCCTTCGCCGCGCCCTACCCCGGCAAGATCCTGCCGATGGACCTGCGCCAGCTCGGCGGCACCCTGATCTGCCAGAAGGACGCGTTCCTCTGCGCCGCGCGTGGCGTCTCGCTCGGCATCTACTTCCAGCAGAAGCTCTCGGTCGGCTTCTTCGGCGGCGAGGGCTTCATCATGCAGAAGCTCGACGGCGACGGCCTCGCCTTCGTGCATGCCGGCGGCACGGTGGAAAGGCGCGAGCTGCAGGCCGGCCAGACGCTCTTCATCGACACCGGCTGCATCGTCGCGCTGACGCCGAGCGTCAGCTTCGAGATCCAGTACGTCGGCAAGATCAAGACCGCGCTCTTCGGTGGCGAGGGCCTGTTCTTCGCCAAGGTCACCGGGCCCGGCACGGTGTGGCTGCAGAGCCTGCCGTTCTCGCGCCTGGCGTCGCGCGTGTTCGCCGCGGCGCCGCAGCGCGGCGGCTCGCGCGAGGAAGGCTCTGTTCTCGGCGCCGGCGCGATCGGCGGGGTGCTGGGCGGGATCTTCGGCGGCGACGACGAGTAGCGGCGTCGGCGGCCCTCGCCATCAGGTGCCGCAGAAGGTCTGGTAGCAGGCCGTGGCCTCGGCGGCCGCCGGCTCGGCATAGCCGGCGTTGTCGGCGATCTCGTCGTAGGGACGGCGCAAGGCGTCGAGCAGCCGATCGAAGGGGCCGAGGTTGCCGTCGTCGGAAGCCGCGGCCAGCGCTTCCTCGACCCGATGGTTGCGCGGGATCAGCCACGGGTTGACGCGGCGCATGCGGGCGGCGCGCGCCTCGCCCGCCGCCGCGCCGCCGACGGCGCGGCCTTCCTCCTCGCGCGCGCAGCGCTCGCGCCAGCGCGCCAGCCACGCCTCGAGGTTGCTCGCGTCGGCGAACAGCGCGCGCAATGGCGCATCGTCGCCCGCGGCCGCGTCGGCGAGGCGGCGCCAGGCGAGCGTGAAGTCGGCTTGGCCGGCGTGCAGCAACTCCAGCCAGTCAGCGGCGAGCGCGGCGTCGGCGACCTCGGCGGCGCCGTCCACAGGCTGCAAGCCGAGCTTCGCGCGCTGGCCCTCGAGCAGGTGGCGGGCATACAGCGCCGGAAACGCCTCGATGACCGCCGTGGCCCGCGCCGCGGCCTCTTCGGGCTCGTCGGAGAAGAGCGGCAGCAGCGCCTCGGCCAGGCGCGTGAGGTTCCATTGCGCGATGCCGGGCTGGTTGCCGAAGGCATAGCGGCCGTGGCGGTCGATCGAGCTGAACACCGCCGCCGGGTCGTAGGCCTCGACGAACGCGCAGGGACCGTAGTCGATGGTCTCGCCCGAGAGCGTCATGTTGTCGGTGTTCATCACGCCGTGGATGAAGCCGACGTTCATCCACTGCGCGATCAGCGCGGCCTGGCGGGCGCACACGCGCTCGAGCAGCGCGGGAAAGCGGCCGGGCGTGCCGGCGAGGTCGGCGTCGTGGCGGGCGAGCGTGTACTCGGCGAGCTGGCGCACGCGGGCGACGTCGCCGCGGGCGGCGAAGAACTGGAAGGTGCCGACGCGGATGTGGCTCGCCGCCACGCGCGTGAGCACGGCGCCGGGCAGCACCGTCTCGCGCAGCACCGGCTGCCCGGTGGCCACGACGGCGAGCGCGCGCGTGGTCGGGATGCCGAGGGCGTGCATCGCTTCGCCGACGAGCACCTCGCGCAGCATCGGCCCGACCGCCGCCTTGCCGTCGCCGCCGCGCGAGAACGGGGTTCGGCCCGAGCCTTTCAGGGCGATGTCGCGGCGCCGGCCGACGCGGTCGATCACCTCGCCGAGCAGCACCGCCCGGCCGTCGCCGAGCTGCGGCGAGAAGCCGCCGAACTGATGGCCGGCATAGGCCTGGGCGATCGGCTCGGCGCCTTCGGGCAGCGCGTTGCCGGCGAACAGCGCGACGCCGGCCTCGCCGGCAAGCGCCGCGGCGTCGAGACCGAGCTCTTCGGCGAGCGCCGCGTTGAAGAACAGCGACTTCGGCTCGGGCGCGGCTTCGGGGCGCCAGGGCACGGAGAAGCCTTCGAGGTCGCGGGCGTAGGAGTTTTCGAGGGTAAAGGGGACGGCAGCCATGGGGAGACCTGGAGGGACTGCCTAGAGTTTGAATGACTTCGGGAGGGCGTGCGGATCAGGGTCGAGCGCGCTGGCGGATGTTGTCACCCAGGCGCCATGACGATATTGCTCGACGCCGCTTGCCTGCGGGTCGATCCTGAACAGATGCAGCCAGCCGTTGCCCACCAGATGGCGCACGATCTCGTGGCCAGCCATCACGGTGTCGATGGCATCTCGCGGCGCTTCGATGAAGACGCTGAGGCGCAGCGGCTCATGGCGCAGCGTATGGCCGTCGTGCAGCGACTGCATCGGCAGGCCGATGCGCAGGTCGCCGCCGTTTCCCACGAACACGCCCAGGTGCCCACCCACCACGTTGTGCAGCACCTTGTTGCCGCTGCCGTAGCGCCGGTTGTCGACCGTGGAGGCGTGGTACTGCATGTTGATCCAGTGGGTCACCACCATGGGCGCAGTCATGATCAGGGTCAGCACCCCGAGATCGGGGTCGAGCCGATGGTCATAGTCGTGCAGGAAACATCGGCCAGCCAGATTGAGGTGCTTGGTGCGTGAACGCGGCGCGACGATGAACGCGGCGTTGTTGGCCAGACCCCATTCGGGGCGCACCTGCGCCCAGTCGTTGGCACGTTCCAGCACCGCCCGCTTCAAGGCCGCGTCTTGGCCTGCCAACGCGCCCAGGCCCAGCCCCTCGGCACGCTCGCTGCGCGCGAGGGCTCCGGCGGCTTCGAGCCAGACGCGCAGTTGCATCAGTTCCGCCTGCAGCGCGGCAGGCACGCCGTCGGTGTCGTACAGCAGCACCTGGTCGGTTGTGGTGTTGTGCAGAGCGGGCAGGAAGTGTGTGTCGCTGGGGATGGCGATGCCCAGCGCTCGCAAGTGTTCGCGCACGGCCGATGTGTTGAGCATGCCGGCCAGCACACGGGCATTCACCTCGCCGGTCTGGCCGCCGCATGCGCCGCAGTCGAGCCCCGCGCTGTGCGGGTTGTTGGCACTCTGGCTGCCGTGGCCGGCTAGCACCACCAGCCGGGCAAAGCCGCTGACCAGGCCCATCGCACCCAGGATGCCCTTGGCGATGGCGGCGGCTGCCGCCGGGTCCGTGCCGGCCTGGGGCAAGCAGGGCCGCAGGGTCGCTGCAACCTGGGCGGGCAGGCCGGTGTCTTCCCAGCGCGCAGGGGCGGTGGTGGAAGGCAGGCTGTCGGCCAGCAACTTACCGCCATACAACAGGCCCATGGTTTCAACGAAGCTGAAGGCCGACGCCGGCGCGGCACGGAACTCGGCCCAGCGTTGGCGCCACTGCAAGGCATGGCGGCGCTGCCGGGCCAGCAGCTGTCCCAGTCCGTCGCTGCCGGTGTCTTCGGTCACGCAATGCGCCGGCGTCAGCAGGCCCGGCAACTGCGGGCGCTTCAACGCACTGCCCACTGGAGAGTAGGCAATGAACAGGCCGAAGAATCCGGCAAAGCCAAGGGTCTGCACGTCTGGGCTGACAGACTCCAGTGCACGGCGAAAGACTTCGGAACGCACGTCGATGCAGAACATCGCCTGCACCGCCGGACGCTGCTGCATAGCGCCAGGCAACGGCTGGCTCAGGCCTCGAATCAGCGGCTGCTGGTAGGCGATCTCGGTGGCACTCTGAAGCAACCAGTCCGTGCGCTGCGCCGACTGCAGCTCGGCAACAGCCTGCCCAGCGCGGCCCCACTGCGCGGCCCAGCCTGCGGGCAAGGTACCTTCGGGCGCGTCGTCGAACAGCAACCACTCCCAGGCGATGCGGATGGCCAGCAGGTGCTCGATCTGGTCGTTGTCGCCGGCGCCCAGACGCGCTTGCCAGCGTTCATGGGCGCACCACGCGGCCCAGCCTCCGATGGCCAGGAGCACAGAGCTGAGGTAGCTCTCGCGCCCTTCTTCGGCGATGCCCAGGCGCTGCAGCGCAGCGGCTATCAGCGCTCGCGGCGCGGTAGGAAGGTTCGCCAGGCGCTGGCGCAGTGCGCCGTGTCCGTGGCGCCAGACCGGGCCGTGATCGGCCGCGAGCTGCTGGCACCAGCTCTCCAGCAGGCTCTTGGAATGGTCCATGGCCCAGGCGGCCTGGTGGCGGTCGAAGTAGGCCGCGCAGTGCTGGCTGACCTGGTGGGTGACAAGATCGGCCCAGCTCAGGCCGGGGCGCGGTGCGGCCACGCGGTCACGCAGGTCAGTCACCAATGGCAAGCGCGATAGCGGCGCGGACGGGCCTTCCAACGCGGCGACCAGCTGGGCCACGCGGGCGCGCTGCTCCTCGAGCGACGCGGCTGCGCTGTGCTCGACCGCCACGGCGGCCTGCAGGTGCTGCTCCTGCAACCGGCCCTCAGCCCACTGCTCGCGGAACCACTCGCGGGGCATGGTCAGCCGTGTGCCCGCCAGCGTGCCGAGCGCTGCGGCGGCGTCGGGCATGGGCCGACCGACCCAACCCCAGTAGGGATTGACGGCAATGAACTCGTCCAGCGGCCAAGTGGGGGCGATGCGCGCTGCCGCAGTGTCGATGTGCTTGGCCAGTGCCTGCGTTTGCAGCCCGGGTGTTTCGACGACGGCGTTCATGCACGGGCACCGACGGGTGTGGAATCGAGGACCGTGCTGGCGTCAGTCGAGGGCAGCGGCGCGGCGGCGGCCGCGGGCCCGGGCGGGTGCCACAGGGCGAAGGCGATCCGGTTGAACTTCTCGTCCAGGAACAACCCGCCGTAGAACCAGGGGTACAGGCGGAGCGCCAGCGCGCCCTGCGGCGCCACCGCGATGAGCGACTGCAACAGGAACAGCCCCGCGAAAGCCAGTGCCACGAGCAGCCACAAGGCCGTCGGCGCGGTGGCCGCGTTCGGCGTCAACCAGACTGCACCGAGCGCGTGCAGGCCGAAATAGGCCAGCGCCACGCCAAGGGCCCCCAGGGCCAGCGCCGGCAGCCACAGGCCGCCCAGGCGCAGGGACTGGGCATGCACCAGCGGCACCAGGGCCAGGGCAACGATGCCGGCCAGCACCGCCACCGCGGGCGACGCGGCGGCATGCTCCGGCAGCAGCATCCCGAATACCGTCCTGGCTGCCAGCATCATGCCCACGCCGATCAGCGCGCCGGCCACCAGCGCCAGCGGCCCCGGCGCCGCGGCTCGAGGCGTCAACTGCACCAGCATCGCTCGGCGCACCGCGCCCCCGGCGCCCAGGAAGGCGTGGGCCTTGTACAGCGAATGCGCCACCAGGTGCACAAGCGCCATCTCCCACACGCCCAGACCACACTGCATCAGCATGAAGCCCATCTGCGCCGTGGTGGACCAGGCCAGCATCACCTTGATGCTGATGCGCGTGGTCATCACCAGCGCCGCCAGCACAGCCGTGGCCGTGCCCGCCACCACCAGCAGGACCTGCGCGGCCGGCACCTCGCCCACCAGCAGCGCAAAGCGCATCAGCACGAAACCGCCGAGGTTGACCACACCCGCATGCAGCAGGGCCGACACCGGCGTGGGCGCTTCCATCACCTGGATCAACCAGCCATGAAAGGGCAGTTGCGCGCATTTCAGCAGTGCGGCGCAAGCGATCAGCAGCACTGCGGCCTGCGCCGCCATCGGCAGCGGGTCTTGTGCTGCAAGCAGCGCGATCCGGTCGATTTGCAGAGTGCCGAAGGCGGTGTACAGCAGGCCGGCGGCGGCCAGCATGGCCACGTCGGCCGCTCGGCCGACAATGAACTTCTTGTGGGCCGCCACCACTGCAGCAGGCCGTTCGCCAAAGAACGTGAGCAACCGGTGCAGCGCCAGGCTGGTGGCCGCCCAGGCCAGGGTCAGTACCAGCACGTTGTTCGTCGCCACCACCAAGGTCACGGTGGCCAGCGTGGCCATCAGCCAGCGCACGTAGTGGCGCTCGTCGCGCTCACCGTTCAGGTAGGGCTGCGAGTAGCGCACGATGACCCACCCGACGAAGGCCACCAGCACCATCACCACGCTGCCTACGGCATCGGCGCGCAGGCCATGGCCCGAGCCGGTCAGGCCCGACAGCACTGTCGCCAGCGACAGCACCGCGAAGGCCACCGCCGCCGCCGCTGCCCAGCGCGCGCCACGCCAGGCCGCCGCGGTGGTGGCGCCGGGACGGGCCCGCAGGGACGCCGCGCCGGCCGTGAGTGTCGGCCCCAGCACCAGGGCAACCTGCCAGAGTGGCAGTACGGGTGTGATGTCGTGGAGCGGAGTCATGGCTGATCCCGTGTGGCGATGACCCACTGTGCCCAGATCACACTGTTCCGTAAAATACATTGTTCAGCATCTTATGTGCTGTAAAACAGAACGGTTGTCCGATGTCGCGCCTGAACTTTCATCACTTGCACTACTTCTGGGCCGTGGCCAAGGAAGGCAACCTCACGCGCGCCGCGATGCGGTTGCATGTGTCGCAGTCGGCGCTGTCGGCGCAGATCAGGCAGCTCGAAGATCAGCTCGGCCAGCTCCTGTTCGCCCGCGTCGGCCGCAGCATGCAGCTCACCGAAGCCGGGCAGCTGGCGCTGGGTTATGCCGATTCGATCTTCGCCGCAGGCGCCGAACTGACCGCGCTGCTGCGCGAGGGCCACCGCGAAGAGCGCCAGGTGCTGCGCATCGGCGCCGTGGCCACGCTGTCACGGAATTTCCAGGAGAACTTTCTCCGGCCCCTGCTGGAGCGCGCCGATGTCGAACTGGTTCTGCACTCTGGCGGGTTGCCGGACCTGCTGGCGCGGCTGCGAGTGCACACGCTGGACCTGATCCTTTCCAACCAGCGTGTGCACGCCAGCGCCGACAACCCCTGGCGCTGCCAGCGCATCGCGCGCCAACCCGTCAGCCTCGTCGGCAGGCCGCGCCCCAAGCGAAAGGCGTTCCGCTTTCCAGACGAACTGGCCGAGGTTTCGTTGCTGCTGCCCGGGCGCGACAGCGACATCCGCACCGGCTTCGACGTGATGTGCGAGCAGCTCGGCATCCGCTACCGGCTGCGCGCCGAGGTCGACGACATGGCGCTGCTGCGCCTGCTCGCCCGCGACTCCGACAGCGTGGCGCTGCTGCCCACCGTGGTGGTGCAGGACGAGCTGCGAAGCGGGCGCCTGGTGCAATACGGCGTGGTGCCGGATCTCTACGAGAACTTCTACGCCATCTCGGTACGCCGGCACTTCGAGCCACCGTTGCTCAAGGCATTGCTCAAGCAATCGGAAGCGCAGGTGCTGGGCTCGGCGTCCGGTTGACCCGCCGCGTGCGGTGGCGGGATCAATCGGTACTGCGCATCCGACTGATGATCCCGCAAGCCAGGGCAATCAGCAGGATGGCGCCACTCTCGTACAGCAGCACGACCGCGTCGGTTTCCTTGCCCTGCAGGATGATCAGACGGCTTAGCGCCGTGATGGCGATGAAGAGTGGCAGCAGGATGAGGTTGCGCTGCCGGCTGTAGAACGCCGCCAGCATCCCCAGCACCTCCGCATAGATGAACATCAGCAGCAGGTCCTTCAACTCGACCTTTCGATTCTCGACCAGCAGCAGGATCTCCTGCCCCATCGCGACCACGGTGAACGCCGCGATCAGCAGCAGGAAGAGCTTCTCGGTGGTGTCGATCGCGCGTTTGACCATCTTCGTCTCCTCACGAGGTTCACGTGCCGATCATGCGAAGAACGACAGCGTCCAGCGATGACCAGGCGGCGACTGCCAGCGCCAGCGGCCAGGCCGTGCCCAGCAGACCGCTGCCTGCCGCCAGCAGCAAGGCCAAGCCGTCGCGGCGAAGGAGACCCATTCCTGCAAAGACCAGCGCGAGCCCCGGGAGCACGTTGCCCAGCGGTATGGGTAGCGCAATCAAGGCGCCCATCAATGCGGCGCCTCCTGCCATGACACGATTCGGAAGCCGGTCGACAAGTGCGTGCAAACGCGGCCGGTGGGTCCGCGCGGCCAGATCGTGAAACCGCGCCAGTATTCGCAGGACGCGCAGTGCACGTTCCCGTGTCAAGCCGAAGCCGCCAAAGCGAGCCGGCAGACTCATCTCGCCGGCACGTCTCCAGCTCATCACAGCCATCGCGAACACGGCCGCACCAACCACGGTGCCGATCCCGGGCAGCGGGCAAAGGCACAACGTTCCGAGCAACACCAGCAGCGCCTCTCGCACCTGCGGGCGGTGTGCATCGACCAGAAACTGCAGATTGGTTTGCTCGCCCTGCAGTTCATCGGCGGCGGACCTGAGCCGTTCGGCAATCGAGCCGGTCACGGTGCACTGGTTGCGGGCGTCCCGCTGCGCGTCTTCCACAACGAGACCAGGACGCCACCGGCGATCAGCCCAAAGGTCACCGTGAGCGAAAGCGCAGGCGGGAACTTGCCGACGAAGCCGACCAGAAAGATCTTGGCGCCGATGAAGACCAGCACCAGGGCAAGCGCATATTTGAGGTACTTGAAGCGGTGGATCATCGCGGCCAGCGCGAAGTACAGCGCGCGCAGCCCGAGGATCGCGAAGATATTGCTGGTGTAGACGATGAAAGGGTCGGTGGTGATGGCGAAGATCGCCGGCACCGAGTCGACAGCGAACACCAGATCGACGAACTCGATCAGCAGCAGCGCCAGGAACAGCGGCGTCGCCCAGAGGGTCGCACGGCCGGTGCGCGGATCGGCCTGGCGCACCCAGAACGCATTTCCATGCAGCGTATCGGTCACGCGCAGGTGCTTGCGCAGGAATCTCAGCAGCGGGTTGCCGGCGATGTCAGGCACGTGGTCGGCAAGCCTCCACATCTTGATGCCCGTCACCACGAGGAAGGCACCGAAGAGGTAGAGCACCCAGCTGAACTGACTCACCAGCATCGCGCCCAATCCGATCATGATCGCGCGCAGTACGATCACGCCCACGATCCCCCAGAACAACACCCGGTGCTGGTAGTGACGCGGAATCGCAAAGAACGAGAAGATCAGGGCGATGACGAACACGTTGTCCATCGACAAGGACTTCTCGATCATGAAGCCCGTCAGGTAGGCGATGCCACTGGGCTCGCCCAGGTACCACCACACCCAGGCGCCGAAGCACAGGGCCACCGTGATGTAGCCCGACGACAGAAGCAGGCTCTCCCTGACGCCGATCTCGTGATCGTCCTTGTGCAGCACTCCCAGGTCGAAGGCGAGCAGCGCAGCGACGATGGCGACGAAGGCCAGCCAGACCCAGGCAGCCTTGCCGAGTACATCGGCAGCGAGCAATGAACTGAGGAGATCCATGGACTTTGCGGGTGTTGAAATTCGAACAAGACCGACGCGATCCGGAACGGATGAAGGGGTCGCGGCGCCCGCTGGCGCCGGACGATGGCCGCATGCGAACGATCCTGTACCGAGCCGGGCGCCGGTGGCTAGCGTGGCGCTGGCGAGTCCAGCATCTGCCGGTGCAGCCCCCAATGCTCGACGGCGTTGACGAGCACGACCGATTCACCGTCGGCAACGTGGCCATCGGCTTCCACGACCGCCACGCACAGCTTGAGTACGCGGCGGCGCAGCAGCGGATCGTCGACCTCGGCCATGAGCTGACCCAGCATCTCCGGCTCGATCTGCCCGGCGTCGCCCCAGTGCGAATTCCGGGCCTGAAGCAGGTCTTCGCAGAAGCTCTGCAGCAGCGAATTCATCTCTTCGGGAGCGATGCCGAGTTGCCCGTAGGCTCCCAGCCGATCGAGCATTTCGAGTTCGGTCCTCGATACATGGCCGTCGGCCACGAGGGCCAATGCAACGATCCGGGCAGCTGCCTGCGGGCTGTTGGTCGGGTAATGGCGCATGGGGTTTCCTTTGACAGATCAGTTGAAGGTGCCGTCGAGCCACGAACTTGTGCGGGGCGCGAACCGAGGCGACTTGTTGTGCAATCACTCGTCGGAGCCGCCCAGGCCGAAGAGGCTGAGCAGGCTGGCGAACAGGTTGAAGATCGAGACGTACAAACCAACTGTCGCCAACACGTAGTTGGTTTCGCCACCGTGAACGATTCGGCTGGTCTCGACCAGGATCAGACCGGCCGACAGCAGCGCGACCATCGCTGTGACCACCAGTCCCAGCATCGGAACCTGGAGGAACACGGCGGCGAGTCCAGCGAGTAGCGCGACGACCATGCCGGCGAACAGGAAGCCGCCCATGAAGCTGAAGTCGCGCCGTGTGGTCAGCACCCAGGCGGACAGCGCGAGGAAGATTGCACCGGTGGCGGCCAGGGCCATCGCGACGATCTGCCCGCCCCCCGGCAAGGTCATCACCTTGGCCAGCAACGGACCGAGCGTGTAACCCATGAATCCGGTCAGGCCGAACACGGCCGGCAGCGCCCATGCGGAATTCTTCAGTCGATAGACCGCGAAGAGCAGGCCGAAGTAGCCTGCCAGGGTCAGCAAGATGCCCGGTGCGGGCCATTGCGACGCTGCGCTCATGGCAGCGACGCCGGCACTGAACAGCAGTGTCAGCGACAGCAGCGCATAAGTGTTGCGCAGCACGCGCGAAGTCACGCTCGCCGCCAGGGTCGGCGGGGTGGCCACCATCGGCAGAGTCGTCGCGGCGGCGTTCGAGATGGGAGTGCGGGGTTGCATGTCATTTGCTCCTTGGAACATGGGTGCGATCAGCGGTCAAAGGCAACGACGCGTCGCCCCGGCTCGCGAGGACCACCACCGCGACGCCAAAGGCGCAGCAGCAGGCGGGTTGCGCGGCAGAGTGCGCTGTCGAGTGCCGTGCGCCAGTCGCGCGCCATCGCGGTGACGACGACTGTCCCGCGGCCGTCGGTCCGCAGATGGATCTGGCACCGCTTGTCCACTCCGCCGCGCGGACCATTGACATCGGACAGCTGAACAGTGGCACGGGGGACCAGCCAGTTCAGACGCCGCATGACGAAGCGCACGCGGCGCACCGCCAGGTCGCGAAATTCGTTCGCTTCGCAGTCGCGGGAGCTGAAGAGCACTTGCATCGAGGACCTCCGTCGGTTGAACATGGCAGCACGATAAATTTCCGACGCATTCTGAAAAAGCAGAGAATCAGGTACCCATGCTTCTGTAAAACATGAGCCTCGACTTCAGCTACCGCCACCTGTACTACTTCTGGGTCGTCGGCAAGGAAGGTGGCATCACCCGCGCCGCAGACCGGCTTGGCATGGCCGTGCAGACGGTCAGCACACAGGTCCGCGAACTTGAGCGAACGCTGGGATATGCGTTGCTGAAGTCGGTGGGGCGCGGGATCGCCCTTACCGAGGCGGGCGAGGCTGCAATGCGCCAGGCCGAGCAGATATTTGCGCTCGGGGAGCAACTGCCTCAACTCGTGCGCGAAGCGGCCAGCGTGCCCAGTGTTCGATTGACCGTGGGTGTCTCCGACGGTGTTCCGAAGCTGGTGGTGAAGGCACTGCTACAGCCAGCGCTGGAGCAGCCGCACCTGCGCTTGCTCTGTCACGAGGGGGAGTTCGACGACCTGCTGGCCGATCTCGCGCTGCACCGGGTGGACGTTGTGTTGTCGGACCGCGCAGCGGTGTCCAGCGCCACTTTGAAGGTTCACAGCCATCCGCTCGGCTCCTCGGAACTTGCCTGGTATGCGCCGCCCGCGCTGGCGGCCGCCGCCAAACGGGGGTTCCCGCGGTCTCTGGCCAAGGTCCCTGTGCTCTTGCCGACCACTCACGCCGCAGCACGCGGCCTGCTGGATCAATGGTTCGAGCATCAGGGCGTGCGACCCAACACCGTAGGCGAGTTCGAGGACAGTGCGCTCTTGAAGACCTTTGGCGCCGGCGGCATGGGCGTATTTCCCGCCGTGAGTCTTGTTCACGAGGACTTGATCAAGGGTTACGGCGTCAAACTCATAGGAACCTGCGAAGGCGTCGAGGAGCGATTCTTTGCCATCGCGGCACATCGAAAGGTCCAGCACCCCTTGGTCCAGCGGCTGCTGAAGGGCTGATCGGCCGACGATCCCGGCGACACGATCGGACGTCGATGGGTACAAGTCCGGGAAGATCCTCGTCTTCCAATGTCTCGCCCGGAATGCCTCCTCTCGCGCGCCCGGGCCGCCCGCCCTCGCGTACGATGTTCGCGATGCAGGACATGCTCGCGCTCTCGGCTTCGCTTCCCGTCGTCGAGCTCGCGCCGGGAGACGTGGTCGTCCGCGAAGGCGGCTCCTCCGGCGGTCTGTGGATCCTGGTCTCGGGCGCGCTGCAGGTTCGCAAGGGCACGGTCGTGGTCAACACGGTCACGCGCCCCGGCGCGCTGATCGGCGAGATCGCGCTGCTGCTCGACGCGGCAAACGGCGCCACCGTCGAGGCGACCGAACCGAGCGTGCTGCGCCATGCCGTCGACGGCCGGGCGCTGCTGGCCAGCGACCCGACGATCTCGCGACTGGTGGCGATCGGCCTGGCCGAGCGGCTGAACTTCGTCACGACCTACCTCGCCGACCTGAAGCAGCAGTACGGCGACGCGCCGGGCCTTTCGATGGTCAACGACGTGCTGGCGCAGCTCGCGCAGCGCCAGGCGCCGATGGCCCGGCCGGGTTCGGCGCGCGACCCCGACCCGGAGTACTGAGCCCCCGCCGCGGCGGTGGCCGCAGCGTCAGAACACGGTTCGTTCCGGCGCCCGCGCCGCCGCCAGGCTGAGGCTCTCGCTGCCCATCATCGATCGCCACGAAGCCGTTCCCTGCGCGAGATCGATCTCGACATGGCACGGCACCGGGCCGATCTGCCGGCCGGCGTTGAACACCCAGGTCGCGCCGATCCGGTCGGCCCACGATCCCTCGGGCTTGAACGGCGACTCGTGGACGTGGCCGGTGAGGACGAGGTCGGGCCGGAACGCCTCGATCCAGCCGCCGACATCGGCATCGCCGTAGTGGCGCTTGCCGGTCCAGCAGGTCGGCGAGCCGAGCGGCGGCCAGTGATAGACCCAGACCCAGCGCTTGGGCCGGCGCAGCGCATCGGCCGCGAGCTGCGCTTCGAGGGCGGCGCGGCCGGCCGGCCCGTCCCACCACGGGCAGATCGTGACCAGCGTGTCGCCGATCGTCAGCGAATCGCCGTCGGTCGGCACGCCGCTGGCGCGGGCCTCGGCCAGCCACAGCGCCGACTGCTCGCCGCGCGCGTCGGGACCGGTGAGGTCGTGGTTGCCCGAGCCGATGACGACCCTGCCCGCCGCCTGCAGCAGCGCGAGATAGCGCCGGATGACGACCGATTGCGCGTCGAGCGAGACCGTCGAGCTGATGTCGAGCTGGTCGCCTGCGAGCACGACGAGGTCGAAGGAAGGGGCCGAGCGCACCACCCAGTCGAGCTGGGGCAAGGTGTAGTGAAGATCGGAGACCAGCAGGATGCGCACGACGGCGGCTTCAGGACTCGAGCCGGAACAGGCGCATCCAGGAATCCGGCTCCGACGATCCCTTCTTCCTGACGTTGAACAGTTCGTCGCCGCCGGGCGCGGCGATCGGCGAGGTGCGCCAGAGCGACGGCCGCTCCATGAACTGGGCGCGGAAGGCTTCGGTGGCCCAGATCTGGCCCGGCTCGACGATCGGCTCGACCCGTGCCGCGCAGAGGATCGCCTCGCCGCCGACGATCTCGGTCTTCCCGTCGGCGTCGCCCTGGCGCGTCTGCACCTCGCCGTGGTGCAGGGCGATGCGCAGGCGCGGGTGGCCGGGCGCCTGGTACACGTCGTCCATCAGGTGTCGCGCCATCTGCGCCAGGGCCACCGGATCGTCGGCGGCGATGAGCACGGCGTCGCCCGAGCACACCTCGACGATCGCGGTCGCCGGCGTCCAGCGCAGCACCGCCTCCTCGAGGGCGCGGCGCACCGGTGCGTCCTGGCCGCTGCGCATGAAGCCCGAGAAGGCGTGGATGTCCGCCTTCAGGACGCAGCAGGGGCGCACGTTCAGCGTCCGGTCGACCTGCAGCGTCTCCCGCCAGGGCCGGTCGTAGCCGACGACGTTGGTCCGGTCGACGCGCTGCAGGAAGGCGGGATTGATGCGCCCGATCAGGTCGACCAGCACCGGGTGGACGAGGTAGTGCGGCGCGCGCGGCAGGGCGCCGTCGGTCTCCAGGGTCGCTTCGCCAGGCCGGAGGAACCGCTGGCGCCATTCGCCGCGCACCCGGTCGTGCTGCACGTAGCCGAGCAGGCCGACCCGGTAGAGCGCGTTCAGCGGGTCGGCGCCGGCGCCGTCGCGGCCGCTGGCGGCGACGATGGCATCGGCCTCGGCGCGGCTGACGATCTGGCCGGGAAGGTGCGGGAAGACCGCCTCGGTCTCGAGCCCGGCGACATAGGGAGCGATCTCGGCCAGGTACTCGTGCGCGATCTCGGTCGCCGAGTGATGTATCGCTTCCTTCATGCGGTACTCGTTGCGCCGCTCGTCGGGGCGCAGCGCGGCGAGGCGCTCGCCGATCGTCATCAGGTCACGCGGCCTGAGCAGCGTGTGCCGGCAGACGTACTCGAACACGTCCTCCTCCTCGCGGGTGGCGGTGTCGATGACGCTGGTCCGTCCGAAGAAGGCCTCGAGCGGCCGGCTCTTCGCCAGGTCGGGGCGGACCATGTACTCGCTTCGCACGAGGCGCACGTTGTTGACGAAGATCTCGTGCAGGCTCTCGGGCGAATAGACGATGTCGACGGCGCTGCCGCGGTACTGCTGCGCCATCGCCGTGCGCTGCGGCAGCCGGGCGTAGGCTTCCTTCCTGATCGCCGCGAACACCTTGAGGTGGTGGTTGATGCGGCGCAGCTGGTAGGCGACCTCGACCAGGCCGAGCTGCGAGAAGTACCAGACGTTGGGCGACAGCTCGCCGGTGACGCTCGGGCTGGCCGGCCCGTCCTCGACATGCTTGTTGAAGTATTCGTCGATGCCGTCGATGAAGAGAGCCAGCGGCGCGTTGAGCGCCCTGAGGCGTGGCACGAGGTGGCCATCCGTGTCGTTGGCGGCGCGCTGCAGCTCGCTCGGCGTGAAGTCGAGCAGGCGCACGAAATGGTCGATGACGCTGTGCAGCTGCGCGTCGGCCACCAGGCCGGCGAGCTTGGGCCCGACCACCAGGTCCCGATGCGCGCCGACATGCTTGAGCACCGCCAGGGCGATGGCCGAGAGCCACAGCTTCGACCACGGCAAGGGCGAGGTCGCCAGCAAGGCGATCGCCTCGCGGCCGAAGATCTTGTCGCCGATCGGCTTGTCGAGCAGGTTGCCGGTGGGCAGGCAGGTCGCGTTGCCCTCGCGCTGCAAGAGTACGCGCTTGGCTTTCAGGAGCAGCGTCTTGCCGAAGCCCTTGGTGCCGATGACGATGAACTTGTCGTCACGATCCGGGCTGAGGAAGCCCTCGATCTCGGGCGTGCGGTGCAACAGCGACTCGTCGAAGTCCTCGGCGACACGAATGTCGTCGGCATCCACGGTCCACGCGCGCATAGTCCTCCCGTCAGCGTCCTGCGAACCAAGCATAGTGCGAAACCCGCGGGCAGAATGAAGACGGCATGAGGAACGACCCGTGAGCAGCGAGCGCTCGAGCGAATTCGGCTTCGCCGCCGCGCACGACGTGCCGGTGCCCTACCTGCGGCGCGTCGCCAGCTACTACCAGGCGCTGGGCTACGGCGCGCCGTACGAGTGGGCGCACTACGCCGAGGTGCCGTTCCGGCCGCTGGAGAAGCCCTTGTCCGCTTGCCGCGTCGCCCTGGTCACGACGGCGGCGCCGTTCAGGCCCGGCGCGGGCGACCAGGGGCCTGGGGCGCCCTACAACGCGAAGGCCAAGTTCTTCGCGGCCTACTCGGGCGACAGTGCGATCGACCCCGACCTGCGGATCTCGCACGTCGCCATCGACCGCCAGCACACCACGGCCGAAGACCCGGCGACCTACTTCCCGCTGGCCGCGCTGCGCCGCAGCGCCGCGGCCGGCCGGATCGGCTCGCTGGCGCCGCGCTTCCACGGCGCGCCCACCAACCGCAGCCATCGCACGACGCTCGCGGTCGACGCGCCCGAGATCGTGGCGCGCTGCCGGGCCGACGCGGTCGACGCCGCCGTCCTCGCTGCCAACTGCCCGGTCTGCCACCAGACCGTGAGCCTGGTGGCGCGCCTGCTCGAGCAGGCCGGAATCGCCACCGTCGTGATGGGCTGCGCCAAGGACATCGTCGAGCACGTGGGCGTGCCGCGCCTGCTGTTCTCCGACTTCCCGCTCGGCAACGCCGCCGGGCGGCCGAAGGACGAGGCGTCCCAGGCCTTCACGCTCGAGCTCGCCCTGCGCACGCTCGAGGCGGCGCCCGGGCCGCGCACCACGGTGCAGTCGCCGCTGCGCTGGAGCGAGAACGCCGACTGGAAGCTCGACTACTGCAACATCGAGCGCCTCGCCCCCGAGGAGATCCGCCGCCGGCGGGCCGAGTTCGACGCGGCGAAGGCACAGGCGAAGGAGCTGCAGGGATGAAGTCCGCTACGGGCGCCAGCGACATCGAGCCGGCCCTCGACATCCTCGCGTACGGCGAGCCCATGGTCGAGTTCAACCAGACCGGCGAGGGCGCCGGGCGCCTCTACCTGCAGGGCTTCGGCGGCGACAGCTCCAACTTCGCGATCGCGGCCGCCCGCCAGGGCGCGCGCGTCGGCTATTTCAGCGCCCTCGGCGACGACTCCCACGGCCGCATGCTGCGCGCCCTGTGGGACGAGGAGGGCGTGGACCAGCGCAGCGTCAAGACCGACGCCGCCGGCTTCACCGCGATCTACTTCGTCACCCACGGCCCGCAGGGCCACGAGTTTCACTTCTTTCGCAGCGGCTCGGCGGCGAGCCGGCTGACGCTGACCGACGTGCCGCGCGCGCGCATCGCCGCGGCCAGGGTGCTGCATCTCTCCGGCATCTCGCTGGCGATCTCGGCGAGCGCCTGCGAGACGGGCTTCGCCGCGATCCAGGCCGCGCGCGAGGCCGGGGTGATGGTCTCGTTCGACACCAACCTGCGCCTCAGGCTCTGGCCCCTCGAGCGCGCGCGGGCGGTGATGCGCGACGTGATGCGGCTCGCCGACATCTGCCTGCCGAGCTACGACGACGTGCTCGACCTTACCGGCATCGTCGAGCCCGACGCCCTCGTCGACCATTGCCTGGCGCTCGGCGCGAAGACGGTGGCGCTGAAGCTCGGCGAACGCGGCGCGATCGTCGCGGATGCGCAGCAGCGGCACCGGATCGCACCCTTCCCTTGCAAGCCGGTCGACGCCACCGGCGCGGGCGACGCGTTCGGCGGCGCCTTCGTCGCCCGCCGGGTCGCCGGCGATTCGCTGCTCGACGCCGGCCGCTATGCCGCCGCCGCAGCGGCGTTGTCGACCGAGGGCTACGGCGCCGTCGCCCCGGTCCCGCGCGCCGCCCAGGTGCGCGCTGCGCTAGAGGCGGCGCGATGAGCGCTCCCGCACGGCCGCTCCGAAGGGAGCGCTCCTCCCGCTCGGCGGGACCGGCCGCAGGCCGGGGGGTGCACCGATGAGCGCGCGCCGCGTGCTCGTGACCGGCGCCACCAGTGGCATCGGCGCCGGCATCGCCCGCGCCTTCGCGGCGTTGGGCGATTCGGTCGTCGCCACCGGCGCCACCGACGCGGAGGTCGAGGCCGCCCGCGACGTCCCGGGGATCGAAGTGCAGCGGCTCGACGTGCGCGACGGCGAGGCGGTTCTCGCGCTCGTCGCCGGGCTCGGCGAGATCGACGTCGTCGTCAACTGCGCCGGCGTGATTCGCCGCGGCGTCGAGCACGATCCGGTCGCCTTCGCCGAGACGCTCGACATCAACCTCACCGGCACGATGCGCGTCTGCAGCGCGGCCCGCGCCGGCTTGAAGGCGCGCAGCGGCTGCATCGTCAACACCGCATCGATGCTCAGCTTCTTCGGCGGCGGCCTGGTGCCCGGCTACAGCGCGAGCAAGGGAGGCGTCGCCCAGCTCACCAAGAGCCTGGCGATCGCCTATGCGGCCGACGGCATCCGCGTCAACGCGGTCGCGCCGGGCTGGATCGCGACGCCGCTGACGCAGGCGCTGCAGGACGACCCGGTGCGCGCCGGGCCGATCCTGGCGCGAACCCCGATGGGCCGCTGGGGCACGCCGGAAGACGTCGCCGGCCCGGTGCTGTTTCTCGCCAGCGCCGCCGCGCGCTTCGTCACCGGCGTCGTCCTGCCGGTCGACGGCGGCTATCTCATCGCCTGAAGGAGAAATTCGATGATCGTCCAGCTGCCCGGCATCCAGTCCGAGATCGCGATCCAGGCCATTCCCGAGGACGAGCGCGCCTGGGTGCCGCAGGCGCCTGAAGTCTGGTTCCGGCCGCTGCTGCTCAACACGGTGACCGGAAGCTGGTGCAACCTGCTGCGCGTGCGCCGGGCGGGCGTGCTCTCGCGCCACATCCATCCTTCCTGGGTCACCGGCTACGTGATCCGCGGCGCCTGGCGCTACCTCGAGCACGACTGGGTCGCGACCGAAGGCTCGTTCGTCTACGAGCCGCCGGGCGAGATCCACACGCTCGTGGTCGACGAGCAGGCGGGCGCCACCGAGATGATCACCTTCTTCAACATCCACGGCGCCATGGTCTACGTCGACGGCGAAGGCCAGGTCACGGGCTACGAAGACGTGTTCACGAAGATCGCGATGTGCCGCCGCCACTATGCCGAGAACGGGCTGGGCGAAGGCTACGTCGACCAGTTCGTGCGCTAGCGCGACAGCGACCACGTCGAGTAGCGGCGGTCGACCTGACGGCGGCGAGGGCCGACGTGGTGCAATCGCACCATGTCCGACCCCTCGTTCCTCATGGTGACCGGCGCGCCGACGCCGGTCGCGCCGTTCAGCCACGCGGTCGAATCGGATGGATGGTGCTTCGTCACCGGCCAGATGCCGACCGATCCCGAAGACGACGCGCGGCCGCTGCCGCCCGACATCGCGGGGCAGACGGTGCGGGTGATGGAGAACCTGAAGATCGTCCTCGGCGGACTGGGGCTCGGCCTCGAGCACGTGCTGCAGGCGAGGATCTACCTGACTCGCTTCGAAGAAGACTACGCGCGCATGAACGTCGTCTACGCGAGCTACTTCCCGGCCGACCGGCGGCCGGCGCGCACCTGCATCGGCGTCACCGCGCTGGCGCGCGGCGCCCGTGTCGAGATCGACCTGCTCGCCAGGCGCCCCGGGACGACCGGGGCGGCTCCGCCTCAATAGGTTTCGAGATGCAGCCGGCCCTCGCGCTTGAGGGTCGGCCCGATCGAGGCCCATTCGAGCTTCGCCTCCTCGGCGACGTCGCGCAGCGCCAGCAGCACGCCCTCCTCCATCGACTTCAGGCCGCACACGTAGAAGTGCGAGTTCGCATCGGCGAGGAGCGGCGCGAGGTCGACCGCGCGCTCGCGGATCAGGTCCTGCACATAGCGCTTCGGCTGCCCGGGCGTGCGCGAGAACGCCAGGTTGATGTCGATGAAGTCCTTGGGCAGGGACTGCAGCGGGCCGAAGTACGGCAGCTCCTCTCGCGTGCGCGCGCCGAAGAACAGCATCAGCTTGCCGCTCTCGAACTTGCCGCTCTTCCTGAGGCGCCGGCGCCACTCGGTCATCGCCCGCATCGGCGCGCTGCCGGTGCCGGTGCAGATCATGACGATGTGCGACTTGGGGTGGTTCGGCATCAGGAAGCTCTGGCCGAACGGGCCGATCACCTGCACGGAGTCGCCCACCTTCAGGTCGCAGACGTAGTTGGAGGCCACGCCCCTGACCGGCCGGCCCTGGTGGTCCTCGGTGACGCGCTTGACCGTGAGCGAGACGTTGTTGTAGCCCGGCCGCTCGCCGTTGCGCGGGCTGGCGACCGAGTACTGGCGCGCCACGTTCGGCCGGCCATGGCTGTCGACGCCGGGCGGCACGATGCCGATCGACTGGCCTTCGAGCACGGGAAAGGGAATCGGCCCGAAGTCGAGCACGATGTGATGCGTCTGGCTGTGGAAGCCCGCTTCGGTGCAGTTGACGTTGCCCACCACCGTGGCGGTGGTCGGGCTCTTCGGCCCGAACAGGTTGGTGTAGGCATGCGCCGCCGACCAGGGCGGCACGGTCGAGCCGAAGGCCGCCGAATTGAACGGCGCCTCGCCGGCCGCGGCTTCGGGCTGCGCCGCGAGCACCGGCTCGGCCACCACGGCGGCCACCGCCTCGGCGGAGACGCCCTCGGCGGCGAGCTGCTCGGGCGTGAGCTCGGCCGGCAGCTCGTCCCAGACGAGCTGGTCCTCGATGGCGTAGGCCAGCGCCCTGGGCACGGTGCGCCAGTTGTCGATCGAGCCGGTGGGGCAGGGGGCGATGCACGCCATGCAGAGGTTGCACACGTCGGCCCGGACGACGTAGTTGCGGTCGTCGTGGGTGATCGCGCCCACCGGGCAGGTGGCCTCGCAGGTGTTGCAGCGGATGCAGATCTCGGGGTCGATCAGGTGCTGCCTGATCACCCCCGAGTCCGCGGCGGCCGGGCTCGTCTCCATCAGCGAATCATCACCCGAAACGGACGTATTCGAAATCGACCGGGTTCTTGTTGATGCCCATCGCCGGCGGCGCGATCCAGGCGGCGAACTTGCCCGGCTCGAGCACCGGGTGCATCAGCGAGGCGACGAAGGCGAAGTCGCCCGGGCTCGGCAGCCACTCGCTCTCCTTCAGCTTCCACTCCTCCTCGCTCACCACCCGGCCGTCGGGCGAGAGCTTGATGCCGGCCAGCGCCCCGATCTTGCGGTTGAAGGCCTTGTGCGGCACCGTCAGCCGGGTGGCGATGCCCGCCTTCTCCAGCACCTTGTTCCAGCGGCCGACGCCGGCCACCGAGTCCTTGATGAAGTCGTCGCGCAGCACCTCGTTCAGGGCGTTGAGCATCGGCACTTCCTTCTCGGCGAGCTGGCCGTTCTGCACCTCGAGCACCTTGTAGGTCTGGCCCTTGAGCACATGGTCGTCGGCGCGCTTGCCTTCCTCGTAGCGGCCCTTCAGGCCCGAGGAGTAGAAGGTGGCGGCGTTGCTCGACTGGTCGGCGCCGAACAGGTCGATCGTCACCGAGTAGTGGAAGTTGAGATAGCGCTGGATCGTGCCGAGGTCGATGGCGCCGGCCGCGCGCACCAGCGCCGGGTCGTCGGTCTGCAGCTCGTTCATCACCTGGGCGGTGCGCTGCAGCACCCGGGAGACGCCGCTCTCGCCGACGAACATGTGGTGCGCCTCTTCCGTGAGCATGAACTTCGTCGTTCTCGCCAGCGGATCGAACGCGCTCTCCGCCAGCGCGGCGAGCTGGAACTTGCCGTCGCGGTCGGTGAAGTAGGTGAACATGAAGAACGCCAGCCAGTCGGGCGTCTTCTCGTTGAAGGCGCCGAGGATGCGCGGGTTGTTGGTGTCGCCCGAGGTGCGCTCGAGCAGCGCGCCCGCTTCCTCGCGGCCGTCGCGGCCGAAGAACTTCTGCAGCAGGTAGACCATCGCCCAGAGGTGGCGGCCTTCCTCGACGTTGATCTGGAACAGGTTGCGCAGGTCGTACATGCTCGGCGCAGTCAGGCCGAGATGACGCTGCTGCTCCACCGACGCGGGCTCGGTGTCGCCCTGCGTGACGATGATCCGGCGCAGGTTGGCGCGGTGCTCGCCGGGCACGTCCTGCCAGGCCTTCTCGCCCTTGTGGTCGCCGAAGTGGATCTGCCGCTCGGCGTCGCCGGGGTTGAGGAAGATGCCCCAGCGGTAGTCGCGCATCTTCACGTGGTCGAAGTGGGCCCAGCCCTGCGGGTCGACGCTGGTGGCGGTGCGCAGGTAGACGTCGTGGTTGGTCGAGCCTTCGGGGCCGACGTCGTCCCACCAGTTGATGAAGTTCGGCTGCCACTGCTCGAGCGCGCGCTGCAGGGTGCGGTCGTCGGCGAGGTTGACGTTGTTCGGGATCTTCTGGCTGTAGTCGATGGACATGATGGTGTTCTCTTCGTCTGAACTTCAGACGCGGGTGAAGTCGAAGCCGGCCTTCTCGCCGGTGCCGTAAACCTTGAGCGCGCCCTTGGGGCCGACCGCGTTCGGCCGCTGGAAGATCCAGTTCTGCCAGGCGGTGAGCCGGCCGAACACGCGCGTGACCATGTTCTCCTTGCCGGCGAAGCGCAGGTTGGCTTCCAGGCCGGTGAGCGCGTCGGGCGACATCGCCGCGCGTTCTTCCAGGGCGATGCGGATCTCGTCGTCCCAGTCGATGTCGTCAGGCGCGGCGGTGACCAGGCCGAGCTGCAGGGCCGCGTCGGCGTCGAGGGCGGTGCCGATCGAGGCACGGGCCGCCTGCAGGGGCGCGGCCTCTTCGTAGAAGCGGCGGGCCAGGCGCGACTGGTCGGTCACCATCGGCAGCGGGCCGAAGTTGAGGGCGTCGAGCTGCAGCTTCGGCGCGCGCGCCGCGTCGTCGGGCAGGGCGAGCATGTAGGCGCGGTCGGCGGCGAAGGCGAGCTCGGCGAGCAGGCCGGCGAAGCACGAGCCCGGCTCGATCAGCGCGAACAGGCTGCGCGAGGAAACGTCGAGGCGGGCGAAGGTGCGGCGCAGCAGGCCGAGCGTCTCGCGCACCAGCCAGTGCTTGTCGTTGGCGAGGATCGCTTGGTCGGCGGCGAGCACCGCGCCGGCGTCGCCTTCGGTCTTCAGGAGCCAGGTGCCGATCTCGAGCTCGTTGGTGCGCAGGTTGAGGATCGCGTCGTCGAGCTGGCGCGCCATCGCCAGCGGCCACCAGGCGGCGCCGGCGGCCTCGATCGCGGCGATGTCGGCGGGCTGCGTGCCGGTCGGCGCCTTGACGGTGATCGTCGCCGCGCGCTTGCTGCGGTCGATCGCCACCGAGACATGGGCGTAGCCGAAGCCGTCGGCCGAGTCTTCGCGCTCGAGGCGGGTCAGGCTCACGCCCTTCGCTTCGGCCGGCCGCAGGCTGCCTTCGGCGAGCTTCGCGGCACGCTCGTGCACGACGCCGGCGAACTGCGCCGGCTTGGCGACCGCATCGACCAGCCGCCACTCCACCGCGCGCTGGCCGCGCACGCCTTCGACGCTGGTGCAGAAGATGTCGGCGAGGTCGTGGCGGACCTTGCGCTTGTCGGTGACGCGGGTCAACCCCCCGGTGCCGGGCAGCACGCCGAGCAGCGGCACCTCGGGCAGCGAGACCGAGGAGGAGCGATCGTCGACGAGGACGATCTCGTCGCAGGCAAGCGCCAGCTCGTAGCCGCCGCCGGCGCAGGCGCCGTTGACCGCGGCGACGAACTTGATGCCCGAGTGGGTCGAGGTGTCCTCGATGCCGTTGCGGGTCTCGTTGGTGAACTTGCAGAAGTTCACCTTCCAGGCATGGCTCGAGACGCCGAGCATGAAGATGTTGGCGCCCGAGCAGAAGATCCGGTCCTTGCCGCTGGTGACGATCACCGAGCGCACCTGCGGATGCTCGAAACGCACCCGGTTCAAGGCGTCGGCGAGCTCGACGTCGACGCCGAGGTCGTAGCTGTTGAGCTTGAGCTTGTAGCCGGGGCGAACGCCCGCGTCCTCGGCGATGTCGAGCGTCAGCCGGGCGAGCGAGCCCTCGACCGAAAGCTTCCAGTGCCGGTATTGCGCGGGCTCGGTGCGGTAGTCGACCCGGGGCGGGGCGGCGGTGGCGACGGCGGTGTCCATGGATCGGATCTCCTTCAGGGCTTCAGGCGGCTCAATGCATCATAGTGCATATCACCGAGGCCAGTCAACAAGTCTATGCAGTTTGCTTCATGTCGATGCCGAGCAGGTCGCCGGCCAGGGCGACCAGGGCGCGCAGGCTCTCCGCTTCGCTCCGGCCCGAGGTGTCGAGCGCGGCGTCGGCCTTGGCGTAGAAGGCCGCCCGGCCGGTGAGGATGCGGCGCAGGTCGGCCATGGCCTCGCGGCTCGCCGCCATCGGCCGGGTGTCGCCCTGGGCGGCGACGCGACTCATGTGCTCCTCGGGCGAGGCCTGCAGCCAGATCGTGGTGCACGACTCGAGCAGGGCGTTGAAGGTCGCCGGCTCGGCGACGATGCCGCCGGGCGTGGCGATCACCGCCTCGGCGTGCAGGCGCACCGTCTCGTCGAGGGCGCGCCGCTCGTAGCGGCGGTAGGCATTGGTCCCGTAGAGGTCGTGGATCTCGCGGATGCTGCAGCCGGCGATGCGCTCGATCTCCCGGCTCAGCTCGATGAACGGCATCTCCAGGGCTTCGGCGAGCTCGCCGCCGAGCGTCGACTTGCCGGCGCCGCGCAGCCCCACCAGGGCGATGCGCCGCCCGCGCGCCGCGACCCCGCCCTCGCCGTACACGCCGGCGATCGCCAGCCGGGCGCGACGCAATTCGGCCTCGCTGCGGCCGCGCAGCAATTCGCGCAGCATCAGCCACTCGGGCGAGCTCGTCGTCATGTCGCCCACCAGCTCGGCGAGCGAGCAGTCGAGGGCGGTGGCGACGTGCTGCAGCACCAGGATCGAGGCGTTGCCGATGCCGTATTCCAGGTTCGCGAGGTGCCGCTCCGACACCCCGGAGGCCATCGCCACCGACTTGCGCGTCAGGCCGCGCCGGGCGCGCAGGAGTCGCACGCGCTCGCCGAGGGCGAGCAGGAACGGGTCTTTGTCGGCAGCGGCCATACATGCAGTATAGTGCTTGACATGGATATTTCGCCGCCCGAGCCGCTCAATTTCGCGCAGCACCTGTTCCAGGCGAACGCCGGCCGCGCCGCCAAGCTCGCCTACGTCGACGATCGCGGCAGCCTGAGCTACGGCGAGCTCGAGGAGCGCGCCCGCCGCTTCGCCGCAGCGCTGCTCGGCCTGGGCCTTCGTCGCGAAGAGCGCGTGCTGCTGATGATGCTCGACGCGAACGAATGGCCGGTCGCGTTTCTCGGCTGCCTCTACGCCGGCATCGTGCCGGTGGCGGTGAACACCCTGCTCACCGCCGACGACTACGCCTACATGCTGGCGCACAGCCGGGCGCAGGCGGCGATCGTCTCGGCGCCGCTCGCGCAGATGCTCGGCAAGGCGATGGCGCAGGCGAAGAACGAGGTGAAGCACCTCGTCGTCGCCGGCGGCGCGGAAACGTTGCCGGCCGGCGCCCTCGCCTTCGATTCGCTCCTCGCCGCCCACGAGCCGCTCGCCGAGGCGGCGGCGACCCGTGGCGACGACCCGGCGTTCTGGCTCTACTCGTCGGGCTCCACCGGCCGGCCCAAGGGCACGGTGCACACCCACGCCAATGCCTGGTGGACGGCCGAGCTCTCCGGCAAGCGGGTGCTCGGCCTGACCGAGGCCGACGTCTGCTTCTCCGCCGCCAAGCTCTATTTCGCCTACGGCCTGGGCAACGGCCTGACCTTCCCGCTGGCGGTCGGAGCCACCGTGGTGCTGATGGCGGAGCGGCCGACGCCCGACGCCGTCTTCAAGCGCTGGACCGGCGCCGCGACGAGCGCGGCCACCGGCTCGCCGGTGCGGCCCACGGTCTTCTTCGGCGCACCCACCGGCTTCGCCGGCATGCTCGCCTCGCCGGCGCTGCCGGCGCGCGAGGCGGTCGTGCTGCGCATGTGTTCCTCGGCCGGCGAGGCGCTGCCTTCGGAGATCGGCCAGCGCTTCGAGCGCCATTTCGGCGCGCCCATCGTCGACGGCATCGGCTCGACCGAGATGCTGCACGTGTTCCTCTCCAACCGCCTCGGCGACGTTCGCTACGGCACCACCGGCAAGCCGGTCCCGGGCTACGAGATCGAGCTGCGCGGCGAAGACGGCCGCCCGGTCGCCGACGGCGAGATCGGCGATCTCTATATCCGGGGCCCGAGCGCCGCGCTGATGTACTGGGGCAACCGGGAGAAGTCGCGCGAGACCTTCCAGGGCGGCTGGACGCGCAGCGGCGACAAATACGTGCGCGACGCCGACGGCTACTACACCTACTCCGGCCGCAGCGACGACATGCTGAAGGTGAGCGGAATCTGGGTCTCGCCGTTCGAGGTCGAGGCGACGCTGATGCAGCACCCGGCGGTGCTCGAATGCGCGGTCATCGGCACCGAGGACGCGGAAGGCCTGACCAAGACCAAGGCCTTCGTCGTCGTCAAGCCGGGCCAGGCAGTGGCCGACGCGGACCTCAAGGCCTTCGTCAAGGAAAGGCTCGCCGCCTTCAAGTACCCGCGGGCGATCGAGTTCGTCGACGAGCTGCCGAAGACGGCCACCGGCAAGATCCAGCGCTTTCGCCTGCGCGAGCGCGAGCGCGGCGGCGCCGCTTCGTGAGTGCAGCGTCCCCGGGGCGCGAGCTCGCGCGCCTGTCCTGGCACGGGCGCGAGATCGACCTCGAGTACCAATGGATCGGCTCGCCGCGCGCCGACGCGCCGCCGGTCGTGTTCCTGCACGAGGGCCTGGGCTCGATCTCGATGTGGAAGGACTTCCCGCGCGAGTTCTGCGCGGCGCACGGCCTCTCGGGCTTCGTCTTCTCGCGCTACGGCTACGGCAACTCGTCGCCGAAGCCGCGCGACGAGCGCTGGCCCGTCGATTTCATGCACCGCCAGGCGGACGAGGTGCTGCCTTCCCTGTTCGCTTCGGTCGGCATCGAGCGGCCGTGGCTGTTCGGGCACAGCGACGGCGGGTCGATCGCCTTGCTCCATGCCGCCCGCCACACGGTGGCCGGCGTGATCGCGGTGGCGCCGCACCTGTTCGTCGAAGAGATCTCGATCAGGAGCATCGAGCTGGCGCGCGAGGCGTACGAGTCGTCCGACCTGCGGGCCCGGCTCGCGCGCCACCACGCCGATCCCGATTCGGCGTTCCGCGGCTGGAACGACGCCTGGCTCTCGCCCGAGTTCCAGCGCTGGAACATCGAGCGCGACATCGAGACGATCGCCTGCCCGGTGCTCGCCGCGCAGGGCGTCGACGACGAGTACGGCACGCTCGAGCAGATCCGCGCCATCCGGCGCAAGCTGCCGCGGACCGAGCTGCTCGAGATCGCGGACTGCGGCCACTCGCCGCATCGCGACCAGCCGGGCGTGCTTTGCGCGGCGGCCGGCCGCTTCATCGCGGCGCATTCCGCGCCGGGCTGACCCGGGCTACTTCGCCGGCAGCGCCGCGCCGCTCAGCAGCACCACCCGCAGCGCCCGCGTCAGCTCGCGGCCGCGCAGGGTCGAGGAGCGGCGAAACCACTCGAGAAAGGTGCCGTCGTGGGTGGCGAGAACGATCGCCGCGAGCTCGCGCGCCGGCACGTCCTTGCGGATGCTGCCGATCTGCTGGCCGTCGGCGACCAGGCTCTCGATCAGCTTTCTCTGCTTGCGGTAGAGCGCGGCGATGAAATCGTTCACCTCGCCCGGACGCTCCTTGTATTCGAGCGACATCAGGATCAGGAGCAGCACCTCGTCGCGATGCGTGATGCCGAGGCCGGCCTGGTAGTGGATGTAGGCGACGAGACGGCGCAAGGGGTCGCCGCCCGCGGCGTCCACCGCCTCCAGGGCGCGATCGACGACGACGGCGCGCACCCGCTTGAGCACCTCGAGAAGAACCGATTCCTTGCTGCCGAAGTAGAAGTACACCGCGCCCTTGGTGAGCCCCGCCGCGTTCGAGATCTGCTCGAGGTTGCTGGCGCGAAAGCCCTGCGAGACGAACAGGCGCAGCGCCGCCGAAAGCAGCAGCTCCATGCTCGCCTCCCGGCGCTCGACGTTCTGCTTGACCTGCCTCTTCTTCTTCGCCGGAACGGCGCGCGCTGTGCTCATCGTGCGGGCATGCTCGAAAGCGACGAGTCTAGGGCCTGGAGCCGCGACCGGCAATTGACTGGCGTCGCCGATGCTGAGATACTATCCGGACAGTATGTTGCAAGAAAGAGGTCCCGGATGAGCAATCTGTCGGCCACGGCCACGCCCCCCGCCACGGTCTGGAAACAGGGCGATCCCGCCATGCCGGCGGAGTTTCGCGACATGCTCGTGCACCTCCTGCGCGACGAGCATCTCGAGAACAACGACAACCCCGAGTACCGCAAGATCCTCGGCAACATCGCCAGCGCGGGCCTGCGCTTCGCACCGCACTCGCGGGCGATGGAGATCGAGGCGGAGATCGTGCGCCAGGAAGTCGAGCACGGCCGGATCGTCGCCGAGCTGCTGGCCGGCCTGGGCGCCGTGCCGATCGGCACGGCGCCGATCAAGCAGTACGCCTTTCACATTCCGCTCGAGGACTGGATCGACCTCGCCTGGTTCCATGCCCTGATCGACCGGGTGGGCCTGTACGTCGGCGTCGAATGGACAGGCAGCCCCTACGAGCCGCTCGCGAAGGTCTCGCCGCAGCTCGAGGCCGACGAGGAATTCCACACCCGGTCGGGCTTTCGCCACCTGAAGGAGATCTGCGCCACGCCCGAAGGCAAGGCGGCGGCGCAGGAGCGGCTGGTCAAGTGGTGGCCGGCCGCGCTCGACATGTTCGGCCGGTCGACCTCGAAGAACTCGCCGATCTACGTGAAGTGGGGCATCAAGCAGCACAGCAACGAGGAGCTGCGGCGGAAGTACATCGCCGAGGCGATTCCCGAGGTGATCAAGCTCGGCCTGACCGTGCCCGACAACCTGGCCAACCGCCGCTTCCTCTAGGAGAGCCTGCATGGCGATCGACCATTCCATGGAGGCCGCCGCCACGGCCTACGAGTTCCTGATCCTGAGCGACCCGGCGCCGGTCCGCACGCTGACGCTGAACCGCCCCGACGCGCTCAACGCCTGGAACCAGCAGATGCGCGACGAGATGCGCGACGCGGTCGCCACGCTGGTCGCCGACGACGCCTTGCGCGTGCTCGTCGTCACCGGCACCGGCCGCGCCTTCTCGGCCGGGGAGGACGTGCGCGGCATGAAGGGCCTGGCCGAGATCGGCACGCGCGGCTTCCGGCGCGTGGTCCGCGCGGTGCACAACGTGTTCGACGAGATCGAGGCGATGGAAGTGCCCGTGATCGCGGCGATCAACGGCGTTGCCGCCGGCGGCGGCCTCGAGCTCGCGCTCTCGTGCGATTTCCGCTTCGCGGCGAACACCGCACGACTCGGCTTTCCCGAGAACAACGTCGGCCTGATCCCCGGCTCGGGCGGCTGCTCGCGGCTGGTGAAGCTGGTCGGCCTGGCGCACGCCAAGCGGCTCGTGATGACCGGCGAGATGGTCGGCGCGGAACGCGCCCTCGCGCTCGGCCTGGTCGAGGAGCTGCACCCCGCGGAGGAACTGTTGCCGAAGGCGATGGCCTTCGCCGATCTGCTCGCGACCAAGGCGCCGCTGGCGATCGGCATCGGCAAGCTGGTGCTCAACAAGTGCCTCGACGTCGACCTCGACACCGGCCGCAACTTCGAGCGGCTCGGCCAGAGCATCCTCAAGCGCAGCAGCGACCACGAGGAAGGGGCGCGCGCCTTCATCGAAAAGCGCAAGCCGCAGTTCACCGGGCGCTAGGCGAAGGCAAGCCATGGTTGACTGGGTCCGCGTTGCCGCCCTCGACGATGTCTGGAGCGATGTCGTCGTGCCGGCCCGGGCCGGCACGATCGCGCTGGTGCTCGTGCGCAGCGGCGAGGGCAGCGACGCCGACCGCGTCTGCGCCTACCGCGACGCCTGCCCGCACGAGAAGTTTCCGCTCAGCGAATGGGGCCAGATCGAGAGCGGCGTGCTGGTCTGCCAGCGGCACTTCTGGGAGTTCGAAGTCGACACCGGCAAGCACATCACCCGCATCGCGCGGCCGAACTGCGACCTGACGCCTTTCGCCGTGAAGCTCGAAGGCGACGGGGTGTGGGTCGACGTCGACTCGGCGCCCGTCGAGACGCCGCCCGCCCCGCCCACCGGCGGCCCCACGCCCGCGCTCTAGCCGGCGCGGCCGTCCTTCAACGCGAGCGGCTCATCGAGCCGGCACCGACCGCGCCGGCTCGTCCATCTCGGCGCGCAGCGAGACCGGCTCGCCCAGGTTCCACAGCGCCCAGTGCAGCTCCATGTCGGCGCTGCGGGCGATGGTCTCGATCTGCGGGCTGTCGCAGCCGGCGATGACGCGGCCGACCTCGGCGCGGGCCCGCGTCAGCGCGGCGATCTGTTCGTCTCGGGTCATGCAGACACCTCGGGCAGGCGGGGTTCAACGGTCGAGCGCACGGCGAAACTCCTTCGGCCGCTGGTCGATCATGCGCTTGGTCTTGAGCTCGAAACGCGGCAGCGAATTGCACGGCACCGGCTGGCACTCGAGACGCACATGCAGCGCACGGTGGATGCGGGCGCCGGCTTCGGCCGCGGCCTTCTGTACCGCTTCGGCGTCGTTGCCGATCGCCGCCTCGGGCTCGAAGCGGATCGTCATCACGTCGTTGTCGTCGCTGCGCGTCAGCACCAGCTCGTAGTGCATGCTGATGCCCGGCACCCCGGCGAGGATGTTCTCGACCGCGCTCTGGTAGACGTTGGTGCCGCGCACCGTGACCATGAAGTCGGTGCGGCCGAGCACCGCGCCTTCGAGCTTGGCCCAGGTGCGGCCGCACGAGCAGCCGTCGACCCGGCGAACCAGGTCGTGGGTGCGGTAGTTGATGAGCGGCTGCGCCGTGTTGGCGTAGCCGGTGAGGACGTTCTCGCCGATCTCGCCGGCGGCGACTTCCTTCCTCGTTTCGGGATCCATCGACCACGAGTGCAGGTTCATCTCGTTCATGTGCACGCCGTCGCCATTCGGGCAGCCGGGCGCGATCGCGTCGACCTCGGCGATGCCGAGCAACTCGCCGGCCTTCGCGCCCCAGGCCTTCTCGATCTGCTCGCGCATGCCGGGCAGCGCGGTCGGGCCGGGCTCGCCCGCGTGATAGGTGAACTTCACCGACGACTGCGAGAGGTCGACGCCCATCTCGGCGGCGACCGCGGCGATGCGCAGCGCGAACGTGGGGGTCGAGATCAGGACCGTCGGCCGGGTGCGCAGGATCGCCTGCACGTGGCCCTTGGTGTCGAGCCCGCCGCCCGAGACCACCCGGCAGCCGAGCCGCCGCGCGCCCCAGTAGGCGCTCCAGAAGCCGGCGAAATTGCCCCAGCCGAAGGCGAAGTAGAAGCTGTCGACGGGGCGGATGCCGAGGCCCCAGAAGCCGTAGCACCAGGACTCGCCGTAGCGCACGCTGTCGGCCATCGAGTACGGGATGGAAAGCGGCACGCCGGTCGTGCCCGAGGTTTCGGCGTGGTGCGAGATCCACTCCATCGGCAGCGCCAGCGTGTCGCCGTACGGCGGTCGCTCCTGCTGCAGGCCGATGAACTCGCTCTTGTCGGTGATGGGCACCCGGGTCTTGAGGTCCTCGAGCGAGCGCACGTCGCGCGGGTGCACGCCCGCGGCGTCGAACTTCCTGCGGTAGAACGCGCTCGACTCGTAGGCGTGGTGCAGCAGCGCCTGAACGCGGGCGAGGTGCAGACGGTCGAGCCCGGCGCGCGGCATCGTCTCGGTGGCCCGGTTCCAGAACGGCGTGTCCCAGGCGGTGGGCGCCGGCATGCGGACGGGAGGGGTCAAGATCGTCTCCAATGCAGCGCCCCGCGGCCGGGGCGCGTTGATAACATACTGTCCGGATAGTATCTTCTGGAATGCGGCCGTGCAAGCGTCGTCTCCGGGAGACTACGGAACGCTCACTCTCCGGGGTGGGCATGCCCTTGGCTTCCGAGAAAACCCGCTTGTCCAGCCCGGTGGATAGCGCACACTTCCCGGTTGTCCCCACCGGCTCGCTGCGCAGCGCCGCCGATTCCGTTTACCCGCACAGGAGCTTCCCGATGCGTCCCCAGATTCCAGTTCGCGCGGCCGCCGCCGCGCTCGCCCTCGCCTTCGGCGGATCCGCGTTCGCGCAGGGCGCGCCCCTCAAGGTGGGCCTCATGCTGCCCTACTCGGGCACCTACGCGGCGATCGGCACGGCGATCGAGAACGGCTTCAAGCTCTACGTGCAGGAACAGGGCGGCAAGCTTGGCGGCCGCGAGATCCAGTACTTCAAGGTCGACGACGAGTCGGAGCCCTCCAAGGCCACCGACAACGTCAACAAGCTGATCAAGCGCGACAACGTCGACGTCCTGGTCGGCTCGGTCCACTCCGGCGTCGCGCTGGCGATGGCCAAGGCGGCCAAGGACAACAACACCCTGCTGGTCATTCCCAACGCGGGCGCCGACGCGATCACCGGCGCGATGTGCTCCGCCAACATCGTGCGCAGCTCGTTCTCGAACTGGCAGCCGGGCTACGCGATGGGCGTGGTCGCGGCGCAGAAGGGCGTGAAGCGGGCGATGACGATCACCTGGAACTACGCCGCCGGCGCCGAGTCGACCAAGGGCTTCACCGAAGGACTGGAAAAGGGCGGCGGCAAGGTCATCAAGGACCTGAACCTGCCGTTCCCGGGCGTCGAGTTCCAGGCGCTGCTCACCGAGATCGCGGCGCAGAAGCCCGACGCGGTCTACGCCTTCTTCGCCGGCGGCGGCGCGGTCAAGTTCGTCAAGGACTACGCCGCGGCCGGGCTCAACAAGACGATTCCCCTGTACGGCCCGGGCTTCCTGACCGACGGCACGCTCGAGGCGCAGGGCGCCTCGGCGCAGAACATGCTGACGACGCTGCACTACGCCGACGACCTGAACACACCGAAGAACAACGCCTTCCGCAAGGCCTACGCGCTGGCCTACAAGGCGCAGCCCGATGTCTACGCGGTGCAGGGCTACGACGCGGCGCAGATCCTCGGCGCCGGCCTGAAGGCGGCGGGCGGCGACCTCGGCAAGCGCGACGTGCTCGCCACCGCGATGCACAAGACCGTGGTCGACAGCCCGCGCGGCAAGTTCACGATCTCGGCCGCGGGCAACCCGGTGCAGGACATCTACCTGCGCGAGGTCAAGGGCAACAACAACGAGTTCCGCAGCATCGCCGTCAAGTCGCTGTCGGACCCGGCGAGAGGCTGCAAGCTCTGAAGCGGTGCGCTGAGGTGGCCTGATGGATCTCGCCACCTTTCTCGTCCAGTGCCTCAACGCCGTCCAGTACGGCCTGCTGCTCTTTCTCGTCGCCAGCGGCCTGACGCTGATCTTCGGAATCATGGGCGTGATCAACCTCGCCCACGGCAGCTTCTACATGCTGGGCGCGTACCTCGCTTTCGCGCTCGCACCGTTCTTCGGCGACTGGTTCTTCAGCCGACTCGCGGTCGGCATCGTGCTGGCCGTCGTGTTCGGCTACCTGCTCGAGTGGGCGTTCTTCAGCTTCCTCTACGAGCGCGACCACCTGCAGCAGGTGCTGATGACCTATGCGCTGATCCTCGTCTTCGAGGAGCTGCGCTCGATCCTCGTCGGCAACGACGTGCACGGCGTCGCCGCGCCGGCGTGGCTGGGAGGGAGCTTTCGCCTCGGCGAGCTGATGTCGTATCCCTGGTACCGCGTGTTCTCGTCGGTGGCCTGCGTGGTCGTCGCGCTCGGCCTCTATGCGGTGGTGAACAAGACGAGGCTGGGAATGATGATCCGCGCCGGCGCGAGCAACCGCGACATGGTGCGCGGCCTCGGCGTCGACATCCGCCTGCTCTACCGCATCGTCTTCACCGGCGGCGTGGCGCTCGCCGCGCTCGCCGGGATGATCGCGGCACCGCTGTCGTCGGTCTATCCGGGCATGGGCTCGAGCGTGCTCATCATCTGCTTCGTCGTCGTCGTGATCGGCGGCATCGGCTCGATCACCGGCGCGCTGATCGCCTCGCTGCTGGTCGGCATCGTCGACACCTTCGGCAAGGTGTTCTTCGCCGAATGGAGCGGCGTCGGCGTCTACCTGCTGATGGCGATCGTGCTGATCTGGCGGCCCGAGGGGCTGATGAAGCGTGGCTACTGAGGCGACGCCGCTCGAGGGCACCGGCCCGGCGGCCGAGGTCGGCGCGATGCCCGACATCGCCCGCCGCGAGCCGGGCGGCTGGCTCGTGCCGGCGGCGGCGCTGCTGCTGCTCGCCGCCTTGCCGGCGCTGGTGTCGCCGTATGCGCAGGACCTCGTGGTGCGGATCGCGATCTACGCGATCTTCGCCCTCAGCCTCGAGCTGATCGTCGGCGGCGCGGGGCTGGTGAGCCTCGGCCATGCCGCCTTCCTCGGCATCGGCGCCTACGCGGTCGTGCTCGGCTCGGGCGACGCGGGCGCGCCCCTGCTCGTGCTGCTGGCGCTGGCGATCGGTGGCGCGGCGCTCTACGCGCTGTTCGTCGGCGCGCTCAGCCTGCGCACCCGCGGCGTCTACTTCATCATGGTGACGCTGGCGTTCGCGCAGATGGCCTACTTCGTCGTCCACGACACCAAGGCGGGCGGCGGCAGCGACGGCATCTTCCTCTCCGTCAAGCCCGTGCTCGGCGTCGCCGGCAAGACCCTGCTCGATCTCGGCGAGCGCCTGCCGCTCTACTACAGCGCGATCGCCGCGCTCGCCGCCACCTATGGCCTGCTCGCCCTGCTGCTCGGCTCGCGCTTCGGCCATGCGCTCGCCGGCATCCGCGTGAGCGAGCAGCGGATGCGCGCCGCCGGCTTCTCCACCTATCCGTACAAGCTGGCGGCCTTCGTCATCGCCGGCGCGCTCGCCGGCCTGGCGGGCGCACTGCTCGCGATCAAGGACGGCGCGGTCAACCCGGAGCTGCTCGCCTGGCACGAGTCGGGCGCGGTGCTGCTGATGATCATCCTCGGCGGCATCGGCAGCCTGCGCGGCGCGGTCCTCGGCGCCGTCGCGTTCACGCTGCTCAAGGAGCTGGTGCAGGCCGAGGCGCTGTTCGGCCCGCTCGCCTCGCACTGGCAGCTCACGCTCGGCCTGGCGATCATCGCCTTCGTCGCCCTGCTGCCCAAGGGCCTGATCGGACTCGGCGCGCTGCTGCGCAGCAAGGCGCATGGCTGAGCCCGCGCTGCTCCGCGCCGCAGGCCTGGGCCGGCGCTTCGGCGGCCTGGCCGCGGTCGACCAGGTCTCGATCGACCTGCACGTCGGCGAGATCCACGCCGTGATCGGCACCAACGGCGCCGGCAAGTCGACGCTGGTCAACATGCTCTCCGGCGAGCTCGCGCCGAGTGCCGGCAGCGTGACCTTCCGCGGCCACGACGTCACGCGCTGGGCGCAGCCGCGGCGCGCCCGCGCGGGGCTGGGCCGCAGCTACCAGCGCACGACCATCTTCAACGAGTTCAGCGTGCTCGAGAACTGCCGCCTGGCGGCGCAGGCGCGGGCGCCGCGGCCCTGGACCTTCTGGCAGCGCGCCAGCCGCGACGGCGCGAGCCTCGCCGCCGCGAAGGAAGCGCTCGAGGCGGCCGGGCTCGCCGCCTTCGCGGCGCGCACCGCCGGCACGCTCAGCCACGGCGCCAAGCGCCAGCTCGAGATCGCGATGTGCCTGGCGACGGCGCCGCGCGCGCTGCTGCTCGACGAGCCGCTCGCCGGCATGGGCGGCGAGGAGAGCGGCCGCATGCTGGCGCTGCTCACCGCGCTCAAGCCCGGGCACGCGATCCTGCTGGTGGAGCACGACATGGACGCGGTGTTCCGCGTCGCCGACCGGATCACGGTGATGGTCAACGGCCGCGTCATCGCCAGCGACGTGCCGGAGAAGATCCGCACCGACCCGGCTGTGCGCGAGGCCTATCTCGGCGACGAGCACTAGTCCACTGAACCCGATGAATTGCTAGGCATGGCCGCATTGCTCTCGCTCACCGACCTGCACGCCCGCTACGGCGACAGCCACGTGCTGCGCGGCGTCTCGCTCGAGATCCCGGCCGGGATCTCGCTCGGCCTGCTCGGCAGGAACGGCATGGGCAAGACGACGCTGATCCGCACCGCGATGGGCTACGTGCGTGCCGCCGGCGGGACGGTCGCCTGGCAGGACCGCGACGTCACCGGCGCGCCGCCCGAGCGCATGGCGCGCCTGGGCATCGGCTACGTGCCCGAAGGCCGCGGCATCTTCGCCAACCTCTCGGTGCGCGAGAACCTGGTGATGACGGCGCGCCCCGGCCCCGAGGGCGCGCGCGACTGGACCTTCGAGCGGGTGATGGAAACCTTTCCGCGCCTCGCCGAGCGGCTCGACCACGGCGGCCAGCAACTCTCCGGCGGCGAGCAGCAGATGCTCGCCATCGGCCGGGCGCTGATGACGAACCCGCGCCTGCTGATCCTCGACGAGGCGACCGAAGGCCTGGCGCCGCTGATCGTGGCCGAGATCTGGCGCACCATCGCCACGATCCGCGGCACCGGCATCGCGACCCTGATCGTCGATCGCAACGCCCGCGCCGTGCTCGCCCACACCGACCGCGCGGTCGTGCTCGAGAAGGGGCTGGTCGTGATGCAGGGCGAGTCGGCGGCGGTAGCGGCCGAGGGCGCGGCGCTGGCGCGGCATCTCGGCGTCTAGCTCAGAATGGGCGCCTCCGCCCATCGCCCGCCGCCATGATTCTCGAAATCGCCGACATCCGCATTGCTCCCGGCAGGAACGCCGAGTTCGACGCCGCCCTCCAGCGCGGCCTGGAGACCGTGATCTCGCGCGCCGAGGGCTACCGCATGCACCGCGTGGTCAAGGGCATCGAGTCGCCCGAGCGCTACATGCTGATGATCTGGTGGGAGACGCTCGAGGACCACACCGTCAAGTTCCGCGGCGGACCGCTCTTTCCCGCATGGCGGGCGATCGTCGGACCGTTCTTCGCCTCGCCGCCCTCGGTCGAGCACTACACGGTCGTCACCGCGTCGCCCGGAACGCCGACGTGAACCCGCGGCGCTACGCCGCCGCGCTGCTGGCGGCGGCTCTCGGCGCCGGCGCCTTCGCCGCCTCGCCGGCGATCGGCGCCGCGGCGAAGGCCGCCGAGGTGCTGAAGGTGCGGCGCATCGACTACCGCGAACGCAAGCTCGGCAACGGCCTCGCCGTGATCTCGGTCGAGAGCCACGCCAGCCCGACGGTGAGCGTGCAGGTCTGGTACCACGTCGGCGGCAGCGACGATCCGGCGGGCAAGTCGGGCTTCGCGCATCTCTTCGAGCACCTGATGTTCAAGGGCTCGAAGTACATGAAGAGCGAGCAGTTCGACCGCCTGACCGAAGACGTCGGCGGCGAGAACAACGCGTTCACGAGCGAGGACGTCACGGCGTACCAGGCGGTCGTTCCCTCCAACCACCTCGAGACGCTGCTCTGGGCCGAGGCCGAGCGGCTCGTCAACCTCCGGGTCGACGAAGCCAACTTCCAGTCGGAGCGCGCCGTCGTCGAGGAGGAATTCCGGCAACGCGTGCTGGCCTCGCCGTACGGCCGTTTCTTCGAGGCGGTGAGCACCCGGCCGTATCTGCAGCATGCCTATCGCCGCGGCGTCATCGGCAGCATCGAGAACCTCGACGCCGCGGCGCTGGCCGACGTGGTCGCCTTCCACGCCACCCACTACCGCGCCGACAACGCCACCCTGGTCGTCACCGGCGATTTCGATCCGCGCCAGCTCGACGCCTGGGTCGACAAGTACTTCGGCCCCGTCGCCCGGCCGGCCGCGCCGCTGCCGACGCGCGACTCGCGCGAGCCGCCGTGGAACGCAGACCGCACGATCGCGATCCGCTCGCCGAACGTTCCACTGCCGGCAGTGGCGACGGCCTGGCTGGCGCCGCCGGTGACCGACGCCGACGCGCCGGCGCTGCAGGTCGCCGCCGCCCTGCTCTCGGCCGGCGAGTCGTCCCGCCTCAACCAGGCGCTGGTCTATCGGCAGCAGATCGCGACCCAGGCGAGCTTCAGTGCCGACCTGCGCGCCGGACCCGGCCTCCTGATCGCCAGCGCCATCGCCGCCGGCGGCAAGGCGCCCGCCTCGGTGCGCGCCGCGCTGCTCGCCGAGGTGAAGCGGCTGGCGGAGCGACCGGCCACTCGTGGCGAGCTCGACAAGGTCAAGACCCAGATCCTGACGCAGGCCTTCAGCTCGCGGCAGACGCCGCTCGGCCTCGGCCAGTCGATCGGCGAGGCCGCCGTGCTCGGCGGCAACGCGAACCGCGTCAACACCGACCTCGTCGACCTGCAGCGCGTCAGCGCCGCCGACGTGCAGCGGGTGATGCGCCGCTACGTCACCGGCGCGCGCAGCGTCGCCATCGACTATGTCCAGGATGCGAGCGCGAAATGAAGCCTTCCGCACGACGCTTGCTGGCCCCTGGGCTCGGCCTCCTCGTCGCCGTTGCGGCAAGCGCCCAGCCGTTCGAGACGCCGCCCCCTCCGGCCGCGCCGCGGCCGCTGACGATCGCCGCGCCGGTCGAGCAGGCGCTGCCGAACGGCCTGCGCGTGATCGTCGCGCCGCGCGATGGCGTGCCGCTGGTGACGGCGATGCTGGTCGTGCTCTCCGGCAGCGAGCTCGACCCGCCGCAGCTTTCCGGCCTGGCCTCGATGACGGCGAGCCTGCTCACGCAGGGCACCCGTCGGCACACCGCACCGCAGATCGCGGCGGCCGCCGAGGCGCTCGGCGGTTCGCTCGAGAGCGACGCCGGCTGGAGCCAGTCGCTGGTGGCGATCACGGTGACGACGCCGCGGCTCGGCGCCGCGCTCGGCCTGGTCGCCGAGGTGACGCGCGAGCCGACCTTCGCCCCGGCCGAGCTCGACCGGTTGCGCAGCCAGACCCTCGACGCGCTCAAGGTGCGCTATGCCGACCCCGGCGCCCTGGCCGGCCTGACCGCGGCGCGCCTGGCGTACGGCAGCGGCCCCTGGGGCCACCCGGCGAGCGGCACCCCGGCGTCGCTGCCGCGTATCCGCCAGGCCGACCTGGTCGCCCTGCATCGCGCCACCTTCCGGCCCGACCGCGCCGTGCTGATCCTGGCCGGCGACGTCGCCCCGGACCGCGCGCTCGCCCTGGCGCGCACGCACTTCGGCGACTGGACCGCGCCCGCCGGCGTGGCGCCACCGCTGCCGCCCGCTCTGCCGGCGCTGGCCGCCGGCCCGGCGGTCGCGGTGATCGACATGCCTGCCGCCGGCCAGGCCGGCGTCGTTCTCGCGCTGCCGCTGCCGCCGCGCCAGGGCGCGGAGCGGGCCGCGGCCGACGTGCTCGACGCGGTGATCGGCGGCGGCTACTCGTCGCGCCTCAGCCAGGAGATCCGGATCAAGCGCGGCCTGAGCTACTCGGTCTTCAGCCGGATCGAGGCGCGTGGCGCAGGCGGCCTCTTCCAGGCGGCGTTGCAGACCAAGAACGAGTCGGCCGCGGAGGTCGTTTCGCTGTTGCAGGGCGAGCTCGACCGGGTGGTGCAGGCGCCGGTGCCGGCCGAGGAGCTGGCCTCGCGCAAGCTCTCGCTGATCGGCAGCTTCAGCCGCAGCGTCGAAACCACCGCCGGCCTCGCCTCGGCGATCCGCTCGCTGGTGGCGAGCGGGCGCTCGCCGGTGGACCTGAAGACGCGGATCGCGACGCTCGAGGCGGTCGGCCCGGAGGACGTGCAGCGCTATGCCGCGACCCATTTCGGCGCGGCTGGCCGGCGGATCGCGGTCGCCGGCGTTGCCGACAAGTTCGCCGCGGCGCTGCGCAGCGGGGCGCCGGGGCTCGTCGTCGTCGGCCAGGACCAGCTCGATCTCGAGCGCCCGGGCGGCCTCAAGCGCGAGTAGGCGAGTGGGTGCCCGCATGCCTCCCGGCCGAGGCAGGGCAGGCACCGAAGTCCAACCCGGCCGGGGGTCAAGGCAAACCCTTCGGACGCGACCGCCACTTTGCTGGGACAATAGTGCCCCCTTGCGAGCGACGCAGCGCCCCCCGGCGCGGCGGCCGCCATTACCAGGATCGCCATGGCAACCCGTTCTTCCGCTCCCGCATCCGCCTCCAAAACCAGCAAAGTCGCCACGCCTGCAGCCAAGCCCCCCGCCGACCCCAGCGCCGCACTGAAGCTGCGCCAGACCCAGGCCGAATACGTCGCCGCGCGTCCAGCCGGCGAGCCGGGGGTCAAGCCGATGATGTCGAGCTCGAAGATGTACGTCTGCCGGCGTTGCCAGGCGAACTTCAAGACCGGCGACGGCAAGCCCGATTCACGCCTGCCCGGCCTGGGCAAGTGCAACAAGTGCCTGGCCGCAGCCGCGGCCTCGGCCCTCGCCGCCTGACGAGGTCCCGCCCGCCGCATTGCCGCGCCCGCGTCCGCTGCCAGACCTCCGAGCTGGCGGCGGATTTCACGGGCATGAGGTAACCAGAGGTAACGCGCCTCGAGGCGCCCCCGAGCCCCGTCGATATGCCGGTATCCCGGACGACCGACCTCGCCGCATGCCGACCTTGCTGACCCGCCTGTTGAGGGCCGTTCACACCGTGCCGCTGGAGATCGCGCGGCCCGTGCTCTTCTGGTGGGCGGCGCACAAGCGTCGCTCGGGTGCCTGGCGGGCGCGCCCGCCGTCGCGCGAAGCGCAGGAAACCCGCCCCGAACCGGCGATTCGCGCCCTGCAGGCCGACCTCGACCTGGTGCGCGCGATGCGCGTCGAGCTCGGCAAGGTGCTCGACGGCGACGATAGCTATCGGCAGACCTACCGCAACCTGGCGCGGTTCGAGCGCAAGCTCGACAAGTACGGCCTGCGCACGATCGAGCAGTTTCCCGTCGACCAGCTGCGCCGCGCGCTGCGCGAGTTCGAGGCGCTGGTGCGCAACTGGTCCTCGACCAGCCTGGCCGACCTGCGCTCGCGGATGGCGGTGGTGCTCGCCGATCGGTCGAGCGCGGCCTCGGTCTGGATCGCGGTGAACACGGTCAACGGCGCGCACCGGCACGGGCCCGGCGTCGCCACGCGCCTGCCGGCAGGCACGGGCGCGGCGGCTCGCGCCGGCGTGCAGCGCGGCGGCCGGCACCTCGGCATGTCACGCTTCAACTGGGCCGACGGCGGCTTCAATTCGACGAGCGCGCCGGCATAGGGCGTTGTCCTACGAGACGCGACTCGGCAGAGGCACGAGAATCTGCGCGCATTCGCTTTTCGAGGAGGCGCCGTGCCGTATCCCAACGATCGCCGCAAGCACCAGGTGGAGGCCGACGAGGTTCTCTCGCCCGAGTACCTGGCGATGCTGATCGCTTGCGGCGGCGAGGTCCGTGCCACCGACCGCGAGGCGGCCCCCCACGGCCAGATGCAGCAGCGGCATGGGCGGCGCAAGGACGATCTGCCGCTGCCCGACACGGACCGGCGCCAGCCCGGCTGACCCGGCAGGCGCGATGGCCCGCGACCGGCGGGCCAGGGGTCGAAATCCGCTTGCATAAGGCGTACGCTGTCGTCGGCCACTCCCGATCCGGAGGCAGCATGCAGCCCGACGCCGCCATCGCCACATTCCAGCTTTCCAGCGGCACCACGCTCACGCAGGCCTCGCCGTGGGACACCTTCGCGGTCACGCCGGAGTCGCCGGCCCTCGCGGTGATGACCGACCTGACGAAGGTGAAGGCGGCGACGATCCACCCGGATCAGACCTTGCGCCAGGCCGAGCAGACGATGATCTACCAGGGCGTTCGCATGCTGTTCGTGGTGAGCGAGATGCCCAGGCTCGAAGGCCTGATCACCAGCACCGACCTGCACAGCGAACGGCAGATGAGCCTGGTGCACTCGCGCAACCTCCGCTTCGACGAAGCGCGCGTGGCCGACGTGATGTCCGCCTTGTCGATGCTCGACGCGATCGCCTTCGACAGCATGCGCGTCGCCACCGTGAGCAACCTGATCGCCACGCTCAGAAGCCTGGGCCGCAATCACCTGCTGGTGGTGCAGGCCGGGGCCGCAGGGACCGCGCGGCAGGTGCGCGGCGTGATCTCCCGGGCCCAGATCGAACGCCAGCTCGGGCGCCCGATCGAGGTGGCCGGCGTTGCCGGGAACTTCGCTGAAGTCGTGCGCGCCCTGCTCTGAGTTCAGGGTCACGCCCGGGACGGGGTCACTCTTTTCTCGCTAGCTCGGGTCGGCTGCTTAGAGCAGGCATCGACCTGCACGAGAGCATGCACTCGCTTCACGACGAGCGATCAGGGCAAGCTATCGCCCTCATCGTTCGAGTACCGGAACCTTTTGGTGGAACAATGACCTAGGGAAAACCCGTATCACTTGACGAGTGCGTCCAACGACGACTGAACATGAACACCTTTCTGAAATTCCTGAAGTCCCTGAGCCCGACGATCGAGTCGCAACAGGAACGAGACGAGGCCTACATGGCCGCCTCCGTGGACATCCACGACCTCGAGCGGCGCATGCGCGAGATCGACGCGCGCGGTCGCACGAACTGGTCGCCGATCGCGTACGACCTGTACGCGCGCTGAGCCCTTGACCATGATTTCGCGTACCGCCTGGCCGTACCCCGTGCGCCGGATGCGCGGCCCGATGTTCCTGCTCGCCAGCCTTGCGGCTGCCCTGACCGCCGGCAAGGCGCTCGCCGCCCTGCCGTTCGACGCCGCGCGCTTCGGCTACGCGAGCGCCGTGAAGGCCGGGCTGGTCGAGAACTCGATGCTCGCTTCGCGCAACGTCGAGCGCACCCTCGCGGCGCTCGAGCGCGCGACGCTCGGTCCCCTGGCCCGCCGCGTCTGACCGCCGCCGGCGGCGGCCGGTTCGGCCATCCGAAGGGCACGCACGGGCGCAGCGTCGCCCGGCCGCTACCATCCGCAGCACTGCAACAGCGCGCGGCGCCTCGTGGAAGAAGCCAGGCAGAGTCGGGAAGCGCGCATTCTCGAGCGCATGCCCGAGGTCCGGGCCGCGGCGGAACACTCGCCCGAATTCCACGAGTGGCTGGCCGGACTGCGGGTGCTGCAGGTCGACGGCGAGACCCTGTATCTCCGCGGCGGCGATATGCTGAGGGACAGGGAGCAGGTTCTCTTCGAATGGGCTCGCCGCACCGGGCTGCTGAGCGACGAGGCGATCCGGCGAGCACTCTCCTGAGGACGTGGGGCGCAGCGGAGCACGCGATGGACGATCGACATGGGTGAGGCCACGCAGTCGCTTTTCGAGCGCCTTCGCGCCGGCGCGAAGCAGATCGTCGTCGATGGCGTGACCTTCTGGCGGGTCGAAGGCGACTCGCTTCTCGACGAGGAGCAGCTCCGCCAGTACGCGCAAAGCGTCGAAGCCCTGCAGCGGGCCCGCGCCGAAGCGCGGGAAGCCGGCATGCCGCTCGTGGCGATGACCGAGCTCGCGGCCGGCACGGAGGGCGGCAGGATCATCCGCTGGGCACCCGGCCTGGAGCTGAGCTACGCGGTCCTGCGCAAGACCTTCAAGGTCGGCGGCGAAGCGGGCTACGACCTCGCCGTCGACAGCACGCGCAAGGCCACCGCCGACTGGGAGAAGACCTGCGGCGTCAAGTTCGCGCACCGGTCCGATCTCGACGCCAGCGATCAGATGCGGCCCGAGGGCGTCGTCTTCGTCGTCCGCGAGCACGATGCGGGAGGCGACTTCATCGCCGCGGCCTTCTTCCCGGACGATCCGGCGAATCGCCGGCGGGTCCTGATCGATCCTTCGTTCTACGCGCCGAAGCTCGGCTTCGATCGGGTCGGCGTCCTGCGTCACGAGCTCGGCCACGTGCTCGGCTTTCGCCATGAGCAGATCCGTTCCGAGGCGCCCGCCGGCTGCCCCGACGAAGACACCTTCGGCACGATCAACCTCGGCGCCTACGACCCGCGCTCGGTGATGCACTATTTCTGCGGCGGCGTCGGCTCGAAGACGCTCGCGATCACCGAGCAGGACAAGGTGGGCGCGCAGAAGGTGTACGGTCCGCCGCTCGCCAACTTCCGTTTCGTCGAGTAGGGGGCGACGACACCAGCCATGGAACCGGGACGCGTATTGCAGGCGCAGCTCGAGGTGCTGCGCCTCGACCTGGTTCGCTCGCGCAAGGCCGCCGAGGCCGCCGACGTGGAGCCGGCGCTGCGCGATCGGGTCGCGGCCCGTTTCGACGCCGAGCTGTCGCGCCTCGTCGACCGGGTCGACGCGCTCAAGGCAGCGACCGACAAGGGCGAGCGCTCGGCCGAGAACGCCTGGCGCGACCTGCGTGCGCTGCAGGCCGATGCCGCCAAGGTGCTCGACGAGTGCCTCGCGTTCATCCAGGGCGCGCTCGCCCGCAAGGCCGGCATGGACGCCGGGATCTGCGCGCTCACCGATCTCCTGCTCGGCGACCTCGCCGCCGCTTCCGACGTCGCCTGGGGCCGCTTCACGCTGCTCGCGACCAGCGAGTTCTATCGCGACACTGCGGAAGTGATCCGCATCCGCTATCCCGAAGTGAGCCTCTGGAGCATGCCGTTCGCGGCGCACGAGTTCGGACATTTCATCGGCCCGGCCTTGCGCCGGCGGCGCGACGGCGGGTACGACCATCCGTTCCTGGATCGGCTCGCGGCGGAAGACGAAAAGCCCAAGCCGGAAGGTCAGGTGCACAGCCGCCAGTGGCACCATGTCCAGGAGTGCTTCGCCGACGGGTTCGCCACCTGCGCGCTCGGCCCGGCCTACGCGGCTGCCTTCATCCTGTTGCGCATGAACCCCGCCGATGCCGACGCGGAGGCGTACAGCCATCCCTCGGCCGCGGCCCGGGTGCACGGCATCCTGTGGACGCTAGAAAAGCTGGACGCGACCCACGTCGCGGGCCGGCTTCGCGACGTGACGAAGATGCTGCGCGAGCTCTGGGCGAAGAGCCTCGGAGCGGTCGGACAGGCCGACAAGTTTTCCGACGCCGCGGCCTCGTTCGCGACCGAGCGAGCGAGCGACCTGTTCGACCTGCTCGCCGCCGCGACGCCGCCCGGGTTGATGTTCGACGCGGCCGCATGGAACCGCAGCCAGGCCCTCGTGCTCGATCCGCCGGGGGCCACGCTGCCGCCGGCGACGACCCGGCGCGATGTGCTCAATGCGGCGTGGCTTGCCCGTCTCGGCATCGCCAGCCAGAATCGATACGAACTGAACGATCTCGGGCAGAGCGCACTCTCGGCGTATCGCCGTGTCGCCTGAGAGGAGCATTTCGATGGACGACCCGGCACTGACGTCGCGCCTGGAGGCGCTGCGGAACAACCTCAACGTCGTCGCCAGCAACCTCGACAAGGACACCTGGAAGGCCGACGACCAGAGCCGGGCCAGCAACCGCGCCGAGCTGCTCGGCGAGTCGCTGCTCTGGGCCGGGCTGCAGACCTTGCTCACCGACATCCGCACGCGGCATCGCGATATCGACAAGATCGAGCAGGAGTTGCAGGATGCGCCCGCGGGCGACACCGCCGCGGTGTCGCAGGCCTGGAACAACTACGCCAAGACCTACGGGGACGCGCAGGCCTTGCTGCGCGAGTGCCTGGAGATCGTCGGCACGCTCGCCATCCGCGAGAAGAACCTCGACCGCAGGCTGCTCTACGTGGCCGACGAGCTGATCCGCGATTGCCTCACCCTCAGCACCGGCAGCAGCGACTACTACCTGCTCGTGCACAGCGTCAGCGAGACCTTCTCGCGGGCCAGGGCCCGCATCATCCGCCTGCGCTTTCCCGAGTGGACGATCTGGGACCTGCCGCTCGCCGCGCACGATCTCGGTCAGGTCGCGATGGTCAAGATCCTGAAGGACGAGAAAGAACTGGCACCAGGCGACACCACGCTGACGCCGTTTCTCGAGCGGCACCGCCACCTTCTGGTGGCCAGCGACGCCGTGCTGCATGCCAAGGACCAGGAAGGCGGCGACAGCGCCAAGGAGGCAGGTAGCTGGGCCCAGAGCCGGGTGCTGGTTCTCCTTGCCGATGCCTTCGCCACCTACACCATGGGCCCGGCCTACGCCTTCTCGGCGATCATGCTCCGGCTCTCGCCGGCGGTTGCCGCGCAGCGCGACACGCCGTCCGACGCGCTGCGCGCGCAGGTCATCCTGAATACGCTGACCTGGATGAACGAGACCGCCGACAGCGTGGTCAAGCCGTACACCGATGCCTTGCAGCAGTTGACGGCGAACTGGCAAAGCGCGCTCGACGCCAATCCGCTGCACAAGCTCGACCCCGCCGAAACCGCCTTCGCCTTGCAGCTCGCGAGAAAGTTCGGCTCCGAGGTCAGCAACTACGCGCTGGCGGGAACGGCGAAGTATCCGTCCGGGGGGACCAACCAGGGCTGGCTGCGTGCCGGCGACTGGGCCGATCACTGGCGCAAGGAATGGAAGGACCAGGAACCGTTGACCGTGCCGCCCGGCCCCAACGGCAAGCTTCGCGACGTTCTCAACGCGACCTGGCTCTGCCGCTCGTGCATCAAGACAGCAGACCGCGAATCGGCCAGGCGCGTCCAGGTCGCGCTCGCCAAGGCGGGGCAGGAGCTGTGCACGACCATCATCGAGACCGCCTCGGGTCGAAAGCTCATTCCCTCGAACGCCGCCGTGCGGCAGGGAGCGCCGAAGTGAGCGGCGGCGGTGGCGACGGCGGGAACGGCTCGCGGCCGATGGCCGCGGGCACGACCGCGGCATGGTCCGACAACCTCGCCAGCTCGCTCACGGGCGCCTACGCGTCCGGCCGGGCGCTCTGGACCGGCCCGATCGACTTGCTGGAGGGCGCCCGACGCGAGTATGCGAAGGGTCGCCTCGACTTCGTGCTGCGCGATCTGCCGGCGCCGGCACGCAAGCTCGCCGAGGCCGCGGAGCAGCCCGATCTGAGCCCTGGCGACCGGGCGCGGGCGGCGCGCGACGCCGCGTCAGCCTGGACGCTTCTCGCGCGGGCGGCGCGACGTTCCGGGCAGCCCGCCCTGGCCGTCGAGGCCGCGGAGCGCGGCCTGTCCTTGCGCCGGAGCGCAACGGCCGGAGCGACGACGGCGGACGACGACTCCGACGGCGAGCACGCGCTCGCTCTCTTCCTCGCCGGCAAGCTCGACGACGCGGCCGAGGCGATGGCGAAGGCCGCCCCGAGCAATGCGGTGTGGCCCGAGCTGGGCGTGTACCGGGGCGTGGTCGAGCACGCGCGCGGGCACTTCGAGGAGGCCGCCCGTGCGCTCGAAAGAGCGACCGCGCCCGACGCGCCCGACCTCGAGCAGCTTCGCCTCGAGACCCTGGCCGCCTCGTTCGAGGCGCTCGGGGCAGAGCGCGCGGGCGAGGCCGTCGGCGCCTACGCCTCGCTCGCCATCCTGCATTTCTCGGCGGGAAGTCTGCCGGAGGCGCTGCTGAGCCTGGACCGCGCCCGCGCCCTCCGCCCCGACGAGCCGCCGGTGCTGGCCGCGCGCGGCGAAGTGCTGCGCACGATGGGCCGGCTCGAGGAAGCGCTGGCCGCCTTCGACGGCGTGCTGGCGCTGATGCCGCACTTTCCCTGGGCGCTGGCGCGACGGGGCGCGACGCTGCTCGACCTCGGCCGGCACGAGGACGCGCTGGCGGCGCTGAGCGCCGCCCTCGCGCTCGAACCCGACGACGCCTTCGCGCTCGCGAGCCGCGGCGAGACGCTGCGCCTGCTCAGCCGCTACGAGGAAGCCCTCGTCGATCTCGACAGCGCGCTCGTGCGCGATCCGGAAAACGTCCGCGTCCTGGCCGGCAGGGGCGACGCGCTGCGCCTGCTGGAGCGCTATCCCGAAGCGATCGAGGCGCTGGATCACGCCTTGACGGTCGACCCGAGCTACGCCTGGGCCGTGGTGAGCAAGGGCATCGCGCTGCGCCAGGCGGGTCGCAACGAGGAGGCGCTCGCGGCTTTCTCGCGCGCCGCCGAGATCGATCCCAACGACGAGGCCGCCTTGACGCGCAAGAGCGATACCTTGCAGGCGCTCGGACGCGACAACGAGCTGGTCGCCGAGCTCGACAAGGTGCTCGTCCAGCGACCGAGCACGCTCTGGGCGGTGACCCGCAAGGTCAGCGCCCTCGTTCGCCTGAGCAAGCCCGAGGAAGCGATCGCCGCGTGCGACGCGGCCCTGGCCGTCGATCCCGACAACGCGGCGATCCTGGCGCGCAAGGGCGACGTGCTGCGGCAGATCGACAAGTACGAGGAGGCTCTGAAGGTGCTCGATCGCGCGCTGGCGATCGATCCCGAGGACGAGTTCACGCTCTCGCGAAAGGGCGAGACCTTGCGCCTGCTCATGCGCTACGAGGAATCGGTCGCCGTCCTCGACCAGGCGCTCGCCAAGGATCCGACGTCGGTGTATTCGCTGACGAGCAAGGCCGACTCCCTGCGCCTGCTGGGCAGGTTCGCCGAAGCGCTCGCGACCTTCGACCTCGCGCTCGTGCACAGCCCGGCGTACGGCTGGGCGCTGGCCCGCAAAGGCGATGCGCTGCGCCTGCTCGACCGCCACGCGGAAGCGCTGGTGGCGTTCGACGCCGCGTTGGCGGTCGATGCGAACGACAAGTACGCGATCTCGCGCAAGGGCGAGACCCTGCGCATGCTGAGCCGCTACGAGGAGGCGATCACGGTCCTTGACGAAGCCTTGCGCCACGAGCCGGATTCCGTGTGGTCGCTGTCGAGCAAGGCGGACTCGCTGCGCATGCTCAAGCGGTTTCCCGAAGCCGAGGAGACCATCCGGCGGGCCATCGCCCTCGAGCCGGAGAACCTGTTCAATCTGAGCATCCTCGAGAAGTGCCTCGCCGACCAGGGCCGCAACCAGGATGCGCTCGAGATCTCGGATCAGGTGCTAGCGCTGAGCCCACGGGACCCGGGCGCGCTGGAGGCGAAGGCGCTGGCCCTGATGCGCCTCGACAAGGTCGAGGAGTCGCTCAAGTTCATCGGCCGGCGGATCGATGTCGGGGCCGAGGCCTACGCCCTCGGCGTTCGCGGCGTCACGCTCCTGGCAATCGCCGAGTACGAAAAGGCGCTGCCCGACCTGGAGCGCAGCATCGCGATCGATGCGCGCTTGGCGTGGGTGCATAACCACCTGGGTCACTGCTACATGAGGCTCGCCCTCGGCAAGCCTGCGGCCGAATCGGAGGCGCTGCTCGCGAAGGCCGAGGCGGCGAGCCGGATCGCCGTCGAGCTGGAGCCGGACGATGCGAGCTGGCGGCAGATCCTGGGCGACGTGCTGTGGCGGCGCGGCGGCGCGCGCCGCGGCGAAGCGGCAAAGGAATTCGAGGTCGTCCTGCAGACCGCGCATACCACCGAGAAGCTCGACTACTACACGGCGCTGAGCGGCGGCTGGGCGGCCTATCGACTGTCGGCGGGCCGGCCTGACCAGGCGAGCGCCCTGCTCGCCGAGGCCGAGGAGTTCTACGTCGAGGCGCTCGCCGCGAAGCGGAGCTTTCCGGCCTCGAGCGACGTGGTCGAGGTGAAGTTCGACATCGCCCTGGCCGTGCTCTGCGGCGGACGCTTCGGGCTCGCCTTGCGCGAGTACAGCTCAGCGCTGGAGCTCGCCGGCGGACGCGAGCCCGGGCTGCAGCGCGGGCTGATCGACCGCGCTCGCACCGATCTCGCGGAAGCGATGGCCGACCGGACACAGTTGCAGAGCACGAGCCACGCCGGCAAGGTGCTGAACGACCTGGACAAGTGGTACGCCACGATCCCGGAGGCGACCAACAAGGCGGAAGAAGTCCTGGAGGTGGTCGCCGACCCGGCCTCGCCGGAGGAAGAAGCGGTGAGGCTGATGACGGCGCCCGCCGCGGAAGAGGGCAAGCTGGAGGCGCGGTAGGGTTGTCTGGTGGCCAAGGGCGGAATCGAACCACCGACACGCGGATTTTCAATCCGCTGCTCTACCAACTGAGCTACTTGGCCGTGAGCCGACGATTATAGGCAGGTGGCTCCGCTCGCCTCGGCGCGAGATCCTTCGCTGCGCTCAGGATGACAAAGGCTCAGGCCACGCTGCGCTTGTTGCGCGACAGGTCGACGCCGAGCTGCTTGAGCTTGCGATAGAGGTGGGTGCGCTCGAGCCCGGTCTTCTCGGCGACCCGGGTCATGCTGCCGTTCTCCTGCGCGAGGTGGAACTCGAAGTAGCTCTTCTCGAACGCGTCGCGCGCTTCGCGCAGCGGCCGGTCGAGATCGAAGCTCTGCTCGGGCTGCGGGCCGAGCAGCACCGGCACCGAAGGCGGCATGGCGCCGCCGGTCATCGCCGCTTCGACCGTGAGGCTCGGCTCGTTCGTCGCCGCGCCCGGCATCGCATTGGCGCGCGCCGCCGGCTTGGCCAGGCCCTGCTCCACCGCGCGCAGCAGCTTCTGCAGCGTGATCGGCTTTTCCAGGAAAGCCATCGCCCCGAACTTGGTGGCCTCGACGGCGGTGTCTATCGTGCCGTGGCCGCTCATCATGATCACCGGCATCGAGAGCTGCGCCGACGAGCCCCACTCCTTGAGCAGCGTGATGCCGTCGACATCGGGCATCCAGATGTCGAGCAGGACCAGATCGGGGCGGATCCGCTCGCGACAG